>CAZUOY010000011.1:0-26734 GCA_964622315.1 uncultured Oscillospiraceae bacterium
CGTTATTTAAGTTTTCAATTTCATTGAAGCGGTGTGAGAGGGAGAATGGCTGAAACAAAAAATCGCGTTAATACGCTATTTTTGCTTGCTCAAGCCACATGTAGACATAATTGCGTGCAAGATGCAATTGCTTAGCTTAAGAAGGTTGACAAAGGACAAGCCCAAGGCTTGTTGTAAATACGAAAAGTCCATTTTTATGACGCAAGAAAATCTTCGATTACTGAAGTAAGGTGGGCGGGTTCAAGCTGAAGCTCGTTTAGGTCCTGAATTAGTGAACACATATGCTTTCTTGAAAATGTTATGTCTTCAATGATAATGGTTCCGAAACGCACTCCATAGCTACGGTGAACCTCACCGGTCTCGTCGCTTACCGTGGAAATGCAAAGTCTGTATTTCCTCATACGGAAGTTCCTTTCAGATAAAATTCCTTTCAATAGATTATTCCTTGCAGATTATATCGCATATACAACGCGAAATTTGTCGAAAAAGGTCGAGAGTCGCAAAAAATAATGAAAAAAGCAAACCCGCAGGTACTACCTGCGGGTTATGTCAATTAAATTAGGTTACTCTGCCGCTTGCTTGTCGTCTTTCGCTTCGAGTGCCCACAGAGCTTTGCTGCGCCTAAATATAAGGCAGGTGGCGATTCCGGTGAAAGCAATAACAAAGAAAAAGAAGCCGGCGCCCGAGCCCTTGCCGATACCAAACAGATTTGCGAGAAGACTGCCTTCACGCTGGTTTGCCATAACAGGCTCAAACACCTTATCCACAAGCAATCCGCCGAGAAAATAGCCGACGGGTATAGTGAAAAACTGTAAGGTGTTGCGTGCCGCAAAGACTCGCCCTTGAAGCTCAACTGGTATTTTGAGACGAAGCACTGCTTCAAAGTTGGTGCTGAAAAGAGGTATCGCTATCCAGCCGACGAAGGCGCCGATACACCAAATGTAAATATTTCGTCCAAAGGCAAGTGCGAAATTCTCAAAGCTCATTGAGAACAAAAGACAATTGCATATTACTCGGATTCTGCTTTTTGGTGCGGGCAGAGCCGAGGCAATTATACTTCCGATTAGCGTTGTAATCCCCACGACCGTCTGAAAGACTCCGTATGCGTTCATGCTGCCGCCTTCGCGCGAAAGCATCATCGGCGGCACTGCTGATTGATAAAGCGAAGCGGTGAGGTTTATGCACGCTAAAAAAAGAATAAGCGTAAGTATACCGCGGTTTTCCTTTAAGTAGTTAAGCCCGGCCTTTGCGGATTTTAACAGTGATTCCTTCTTCTCCTGTGCTTTATCGTCCTCGGGTATTTTGATAAAGAACAACAGCGTAAGGAAGGCAACGGCAAAGGTGAACAGGTCGAACCAGATAACAAACTCTATTCCGAAAAGCCCCATAAGAGCCGTTGCGATAATCGGCTGAAATATTGTGTTCAGCGAGTTTGAAAAATAACGAAGTCCCCCGACCTTTTGATAATACTTTTCGGGGAGAATGCGCGTTATTGCAACTTCTGAGGCGGGCTGTTGTACGGTGTTCATAAAGCCGTTCACAGCGTTTACAAGATAGACGTGCCAAAGCTGAAGTGCGCCCGATTTTAAAAGAATAAGTACAGCTACCGTGCATGCGGCGGCGACGCAGTCACAGACAAGCATGGTTGCTTTCTTGTTCCATTTATCGCTTAGCGCTCCTGCGAATATACTGAGAATAACGTAGGGCGCGTAGGTGCATACCATAAGCATTGCCGTAGCGAGTGCCGAGCCCAGCTCACCATAGGACCATATAACTAAAGCATAGCTCGTCATAAGGCTTCCCAGTGCGGAAAACGACTGAGTAGACCAAAGACCGAGAAAGCTTTTCATCTCTTTAGCTTTAATAATTAGTTGTTTCATTTTTGACTTTGCTCCTTTTAAGTTTAGTTGTTTATAGCTAAGCAAAGCCTTTCGGGATTAGGGTTTCGCTCCATACAAGTTTCCCTAAAAGACCTTACATGGAGCAAAAAAGACGCAGATAATCATATTTCTCCTTTCATAGCCGCGAATTTTTATGATAACAGTTATCTATGCGCGGATTTCATCAATTAGTTCTTTAAATTCTCTTTCGCCCCAAATGACGGGAACAGGGTAGAGCGGGTTTGCCTCGGCGAGCGCCCACTCTATCATTTGGGGAATATCTTCGTCCTTAATAACGTCTGTTTTATCAGGTATATTCATCGCCGCCTTCAGCTCGTCTATCCACGAGATAAAGCGAAGCGCCTTCTCCTTGTCGTTTTCACCGTTCATGCCACAGACCTCGGCGAGCCGAGCAAGGCGAGAATAAACCGCCGAGCCGAATTTTTTCATTACGTGCGGAAGAATAATTGCCATCGCAAGACCGTGCGGAACCGAATAAAGACCACCTAACGTGTGCCCTACCGCGTGAACGTAACCCACGCAGCCGCGGGTAAAGGCGCGACCGGCATAGAAGGAGGCAAGCTGCATATTTCGACGAGCGTCGAGGTTAGTTCCGTCTGAAAATGCCGAAAGCAAGTTGTTGTAAATTAAAAGCACTGCGTCCTTCGCGAGCCTGTTTTCAAGAGCTGTGTTATAGCTTGCGTTAGTGAATGCTTCGATAGCGTGACAAAGCGCGTCCATACCCGTCATAGCCGTTACGGCGGGAGGAAGCCCTACGGTAAGCTCGGGGTCAAGCACAGCGTATGCGGGAATGAGCGCGGGGTCGTTAATTGATGCTTTATGGTGTGTGTCGCTGTCGGTTATAACAGCCGCAAGGGTAGTTTCCGAGCCTGTTCCAGCCGTTGTCGGCACTGCGAAAACAATCGGCGTTTTACGCCCCACCTTTAACAGCCCCTGCAGTTCTGTTACCGCTTTATTGGGGTGAACCGCTTTTGCGGCGATAGCCTTGGCGCAGTCAATAGGTGCGCCGCCGCCGAATGCGACAATCGCTTCACAATGGCTATTAATAAAGAGTTTAAAGCCGTTCTCTACGTTCGCTGAGGTCGGGTTTTTGGAGATGTCGCTGAAAAGCTCAAACGAAAGACCCTCAGCCGTCATGGCTTTTAAAAATTCATCGGGAAGCCCGAGTTTTACAAGTCCCTCGTCGGTTACGACGAGAAGCCGAGAAAAGCCCTTAGCCTTTATGAAGGCGGGAAGCTTCCTTATCGACCCCGCGCCCTCAATGAGTTCGGGACTGTGATAACCGATAAAGTAATTTCCCAACTTCATAGCGAGTTGATATATTCTGCAAAAAGCTTTGTTCATTGTAATAACCTTTCGGAAAAACTATTTTTTCCACGAAGCGGGGGTAAGAGCAAGAATAATAGGAATAATTTCAAGGCGGCCGAAAAGCATATCGGCGATAAGCACAAGCTTTGAAACGACGCTAAAAGAGGAGTAGTTGCCAGTTGCGCCGACGACATTAAAGCCTGGTCCGATATTATTAAGCGTAGCTATAACGCTCGAAATGTTAGTCAGAATGTCATGCTCGTCGAAGGAGACGGCGATAACGGAAAAAACAAGGATTCCGATATAGGCGACAAGGAAGGTGGTAGTGCCGCGTATGGCGCTGTCGTCCACCTTGTGTCCGTCGAGCATAACGACCGAAACTCTGCGAGGGTGAATAAGTCGCATTAGCTCATTCTTCGCGTTCTTGGCGAGAATGATTATTCTTGATACCTTAAAGCCGCCGCCCGTACTACCAGCACACGCGCCGATACACATAACAACAAGCATTATCATCTTAGAAAGCTCGGGCCAAAGGTTAAAGTCTGTTGTTGCATAGCCCGTTGTCGTCATAACGCTTGAAATCTGAAAAGCCGCGTGGCGGAACGCTTCAAGGGTGCTTGCGTAATGTCCGCGTATGTCGAAGGTGAGCAGTGCCGTTGCAAGAAGCATAATGAGTAAATAAACGCGAAGCTCCTTATTCCTAAAAGCATCCTTCACCTTGCGACAGCAGATAAGATAGTAAACCGCAAAGTTCACGCCAAAAAGCGCCATAAATATAGTAATAACGGTCTGTGCGCTTATCGGGTAGGAGGCAATAGAGTCGTTCTTTACGCCAAAGCCACCAGTGCCAGCCGTACCGAAAGCTGTGGTTACGGCGTCAAACAAGGGCAGACCGCAAAGAAGAAGCGTTACTATTTCGGCAATTGTCATCGCAAAATAAATAGTATAAAGTATCTTCGCTGTGCGCTCGCCGCTTGGAACCAGCTTCGTAACGTCGGGCCCGGGACTTTCCGCGCGGAAAAGGTGAATACTTCCGCCGCCGCCGACAAGCGGCAGCACCGCCATAACAAAGACAAGAACCCCCATGCCGCCTATCCAGTGGGTAAAGCTTCGCCAGAAAAGCAGAGATTTGCTCATAGCCTCAACGTCGGTGAGTATGCTTGCGCCCGTCGTGGTGAAGCCCGAAACAGTTTCGAAAAGCGCGTCGATAAAGTGCGGTATCTCACCGCTTATTATAAACGGCAAGGAACCGAATATTCCCGCGAGTACCCACGCGAAGGTGACAATAACAAAGCCGTCTTTAGCGAAGATAGTCGTGCTTCGCGGCTTTACAAGAAGAAAGCCGCAGCCAGCCGCGGCGGTAATGCCAATTGAGATGAGAAAGCATAACGCGGTGTTCTCTTTATATATCAGCGAAACCGCAAGCGGAAGCAGCATAAAAGCCGCCACAGCCAATAACAGAACGCCGAGAATATGGATAATCATTCGTCGGTTCATTGCTTACCTCGAAACAATATCGTCAAGGTCGTCAAGACCTTGTACGGTGGTTACCACAACGACCGAATCGCCGGGCAGGAACATATCGCGCCCGTGTGGCATTATAATCTTACCCTCGCGGGTAATGCAGGCTATAAGCAGTTCGTTGCGAAGCCTTAAGCTTTCAATGGGAGTATTGATTATTGCGCTCTCCTCGCTCACCCTAAATTCAAGAGCCTCAACCTTGTTTGAGACGATTTTATGAAGGGTAAGGACATTGCTTCCGATGCTGTTTTGAACCGCGCGAACATAACGAAGCACTATTCCCGCCGTTACCTGCAAGGAGGAAACGACGCTTCCTATGTCTAAGCGTTTGGTCACGTTACGAAGACTTTTGCGGTTTACCTTCGTTATCGTTTTAATATTCGGCGCTTCGTTTCGCGCGTAAAGAGAAAGGAGAATGTTCTCCTCGTCTATTCCCATAAGTCCGCATATAGCGTCGGCGTTTTCAAGACCCTCCTCTTGAAGAAGAACGGGGTCGGTGCCGTCGCCGTTAATTACGTTTGCCTTTGGAAGAAGTACGCATAGGCTTTCCGCTTTATCTTTGTCAGCTTCAAAAATCGTCACGCCCTTGCCGTTTTCCAAGAGGCGCTTTGCGAGATAGTAGCCTGTTCTGTTTCCGCCGACAATCATTACGTGTTTAACGTCGTTTACGGGCATACCCGCTTGCTTTAAGAAGCTAACTCCGTTGCCCGAGGGGGTAATTATGCTGACAACGTCGCCTGGCTCAATAACAAAGCTGCCCTTTGGAATATATACCTTGTCACCGCGTTCGACCGCGCAGACAAGCACCTCGCTGCTAAACCGCTTCGACTGCTCGCTAATCTCCTTGCCGCACATTACGTTGCTCGCGTCCGCGACAAAGCTTAAAAGCTCCACCTTTCCCTTTGAAAAAAGCTCAACGTTAATTGCGGCGGTCAGGTCAAGTACGCGTGAAACCTCCTTTGCGCATTCAAGCTCGGGGTTAACGGCAAGCGAAAGACCGATATCGTTTTTAATCAGACGTATAGATTCGTAATATTCCGGGTTTCTGATTCTTGCAAGAGCGTTATCAACGCCCAGCTTTTTAGCAACAAGGCAGCTGAGAAGATTGATTTCGTCGTTCTCCGTAAAAGCGATAAGCATATCCGCGTTATTCGCTCCCGCCTCGGTCAATGTCGAAACGCTGGCGCCGTTTCCGCGAACGCAGAAAACGTCGATAGCTTCCATCGTCGCCTCAAGCGCCGCGGCATCGGTATCAACCACCGTTACATCGTGTTTTTCCGCTACAAGCTGCTCTGCGATTGTATAGCCGACCTTACCTACGCCGACAACAATAATTTTCATATATTCCGAAACTCCTTTAGAGTATTGTTTCTATTATATACATTAAATAATAATTTGCAAGTAGCGCTTGTTGTTAGTGCGCCGACTATCCCTTAATAACCTTCGCGAGAGTCTCATAAAGAAGCTTCGGCTCAATCGGCTTGCTTAGGTGGGCGTTCATTCCCGCCTTACTTGTGCGGTCTATATCCTCAGAGAAAGCGTCGGCGGTCATAGCGACAATAGGTATAGTCTTTGCGTCGGGGCGTAAAAGCGAGCGAATCTGCTGCGTAGCTTCAATTCCACCCATAACAGGCATACGCAGGTCCATAAGCACGGCGTCGTAGTAGCCTACTGTTGACGAACGGAACATCTCTACCGCGTCGAAGCCGTTTTCGACGGTGTCCACAGACGCGCCCGTTCTGATAAGAAGCTTTAGAGCTATAGCTCTGTTGACCTGGTTGTCCTCAACAAGAAGTATTCGCTTTTCAGAGAGGTCGGCGGCAGAAGCCTTCTTCTTGTCGGCTTGCTCGTCAATTAGCGACGGGTCCGCCTTATCGTAAGACAGTTCTATTGTAAATTCGGTTCCCTTGCCGGGCTCGCTTTTACAGCTAACGCTTCCGCCCAACAGCTCGACAAGCTTTTTTACTATTGCAAGTCCAAGTCCGCTTCCCGTTTCTCTTGGGTCCTCGTTCTCCTGCTCAAACGGCTCAAACATCTTCTCCATAAACTCCGCTGTCATGCCTTTTCCAGTATCCCAGACGGTGTAGCGGTCCTGCACACGCCGTCCGTTTTCTGAAATGGTCTGCACCTTCAGTCCTACGCTTCCGCCCTCAGAAGTATACTTTGAGGCGTTGGAAAGCAGGTTCATAAGTATCTGCTTCAAGCGAAGCTTATCAATTACAACCGCGTCCCACGTAACGGCACGGTCGTCAATCGCAAAGTTTATCCGCTTCGCCCTCATAGTGGGGAGAATCTCCTCCGAGATGCTGTTTTTAAGTTCCAAGCGCCTTGTCACCTCAAGGTTCAGCTTGAACTTGCCAAGCTCGATTCTGTTGAGGTCAAGTGTGTCGTTTATAAGCATTAAAAGGTACTTGCAGGATTCCAGTATGGTTTTGTTATATCCCTTCGCTTCGCTTAGCGACGCAGACTCGTCTATAAAGCGGGACATGCCGACAATGCCGTTCATGGGTGTTCGCATATCGTGGCTCATACGGGAAAGAAAATCGGTTTTTGCTTTGTTGGCTATGCTTTCGCTAAGAACGCTTTTCCTCAGCTTTCTGTTAAGCCGACGAAGATACCATATATTAAAGGTCATGAGTACGGCGAGAAAGCCGCCTATTAGAAGCGAGAAGGAAAGGTCGAGATTGTCTACCGAGAAGGAGTCGAGCGGAACAAAGCTTACCGCGTACCAGTCGGTGCCGGCGACGGCGCTGCTTACGCAAAGACATTCTATATTGTCCTTGCTTTCAAGCTCGATGTAACTGTCCGTGTCAAGGAAGGAGCAAAGCGAGCTTTCGTCCATAGCTGAGATGAGGTTGTCAAATCGGTCGTTTTTGCCTCCGATTAAGCAGGCTCCGCTTCTATCAATAAGTATTGTTGTTTGTCCCTCATATCGACCGCCGGCGTTAAGACAATCGCGGAAGAATTGTGTCGGCGAAACAGAAAGTAGGGTATACTCAGTTTCTACGCCCTCGTCGTCTGTAAGAAACAGATGACAGTAAACGGCGACCGAGTGTTGTCCGTTAAAGGAGTCGAGGAACTCGGCTGTTAATCCGAAGCCGTCCTTAGGCGGCTCGTTGACGGCGGCTTGGAGAGCTTTGTTCCACGCGCCGCCGTAATTCACATAGTGAAACTCACCGTCGTTAGCAAGCTTGCACGCCACGCCGGAATAGTCCTCGCGGATTATTTCGTGGGTTACGTTCTTGTCGTTATTAAGGCTGTAGATATATTCGACAAGCTCGTCTTGGTTAGTACTGAAATACTCAGCATACCGCTCAACGTTACCGAGCCGCACACAGCGCCCTTCATAAACGGTGCCAATAAGGCTTGCGGCGTAGCGGTTGGTGTTCTTTACGTCGTCGGTGTTATGCTTGAATATATTAGACTCGTATGACCTATAGAAAAGAATTAGCGTAATTAGCATAATAGCGGAGAATAAAATGTTAACCGAGATTAAGAGCTGGTCTGACGAGTTGTCGGAAATCTTGTTCTTTTTCAAATGGCTCCTCCAGCAGATTTTAGTTTATCGCGGGGGCAGCGTCGGAGTTTTGCGATTACTATAATTATAATACATTTTTACAGTCAATTCAATTTCACACTATCAATAAATGTAAATGGGCAAGGCTTCGCTATTGCCCGTGTTTTTTATGTGTGATATAATATTTAAAATTGCTTGAAAGTTACAGGAAGGGCGCCGCAAAGCGTAAATAACAATAATGCTTAACATTCTTGACACACCTGTAATAATTCCTTCGCTTGAGCCTGACGAGAGGCTTACGAAAATTGTCCGTGACCTTATTGAGACGGGCTTTAAAAATATCATACTTGTTGATGACGGCAGCGGCGAGAACTATTATGAGCTTTTCGGCGAGGCAAAGGCGCTTGGCTGTACGGTGTTGCGCCATGCTGTGAACCTCGGTAAGGGAAGGGCATTAAAAACTGCTTTCAACTACTGCTTGCAGGAGTTTCGCGATGCCGTTGGTTGCGTCACCGCCGATTCTGACGGTCAGCACACTTCAAAGGATATACTTCGTTGCGCAACCGCGCTCTGCGAAAACCCCGATATGCTCATAATGGGCTGTCGTGATTTTAAAGGTGAGAACGTTCCCTTTAAAAACCGCACGGGTAATAAAATAACGGCATTTGTCTTTTCGGCGCTTTGCGGAATTAAGTGTTCAGATACCCAAACAGGGCTTCGAGCCGTACCGCGCGAGTTTATGAAGCGGTTACTCAGTGTTTCGGGAGAACGGTTTGAATTTGAAACAAATATGCTTATAGAAACGAAGACCGAGGAGGTCGCGCTTCTTGAAGTGCCGATTAAGACCATATATCAGGGCGAACAGTACACAACACATTTTAACCCGTTAACCGATTCCTTCAAGATTTACAAGCTTTTCGGCAAGTTTATCTTCGCCTCGCTATTAGGCACGGCAATAGACCTTTCGCTTTTCACGATATTCACAAAGCTGTTGATTTCTCTATTCCCCGCTTATTACATAATTGCTTCAACTATCATCGCAAGAGTTATTTCAGCGAGCGTAAACTTCGCCGTAAACAAGAAGGCTGTCTTTAAAAGCCACGCGGATACAACCTCAACCGCCGTTAAGTACGCGCTTCTTTGTGTCGTGGTTATGTTCCTTTCAGGCACACTTGTTACCGTCTTCCACCGAATGCTCGGCGGCAGCGAAACAGTGGTTAAGCTCTGTGTAGACCTTGTTTTGTTTGTTATGAACTTTTGGGTACAGCGAGAGGTAGTATTCAAGAAAAAATAAAAACAGTAATTATAAAGCGCGAAGCGTTAAGCTTCGCGCTTTTTGTTTAAATCGTTTTCATTCGTGGGCTTTTTTCGCATTATCACGTATTTATTGAGCGGGTAGGATATTACGAAGCCGAGGAACATACAAAGAAGCTTTATAAGAAGCTCAGCGGTGTCTGCGCTCATAGATGCCGTGAAGGGGGCGCGAAGCAGCGTTGGCAGCCAAAGCTGAAGGAGAAAGATGCCGAGCATCATTACGGCGAACATTATTGCGCTCGCGGCTCCCGAGTTGTTCGCTTCAAAGGTAATCTTGCGCTGAATAATGAAGTTTACCGCCTGAGCAATAATAAAGGACACGGCAAGAGAAAGAAAAAAGCATAGTCCTCCGTTTGCTTCGTCATATCTGAAAACCAGCCATACAAAAGATGTCTGTTTATAAGCACCGAAGATGAAATAGTTGCAAAGCGAGAATACACCGAGCTCCACAGCGGACGCAACACAGCCTAAAAGGGCATAGGAGACAACCTGAAAAAGGCTCGGATTTTTTTCTTTAAAGCTTTTGATTATTTTTAACAAGATTAATTTCCTTCGTTATCAATTTCTTCAAAAATCGCGAACAGCTCCCTGCGAGAATGGATACACAGCTTCTGATAAAGGTTTATACGGTAGTTTTTCATTGTGCCGAGCGTAATATTCATAAGCTCCGCTATCTCTGAACCCGAATAGCCGGAAAGTATAAGCTCGGAAAGCCGCTTCTCCTGCCCTGAAAGCAGGTCGAGCGGGCTTTTTGCTTTAATAGGTTTGTGGTGCTTAACGTCGGACGTTATTCTGCTTTCTTTTTTATACGCATAAATTAGATATGGCGAAAGAGAAAGATACAACAGTGCCGTGAAAACGGCGACGGCGGCACAGATAAGGTAGCGGGTGTAGTGGTCGTCACCGAAGCGCTCAAAAATGAAGGATTGGAGTAGAGCGATTACCATTCCGCTTAGCATAAGAAGGGCGGGCACATAGCGCGAGGCGTTCCGAGTAAAGATAATAAGCCCGAAAATCGAGGTAAGGGCGCAAACTACCATACCCGCGCCGAGAAGAATACAGGCCGGAACGGCAAGCGACGGGTAGAACGAAGCCCCCGCCGAAAGCAGAAAGCCAATGGCGGAAACCGAAACGAAAATAGTAGCAATGCTTATTAAATTTACCTTCTTTTTTTGAAGGAATATTACAATCACGGCGGCACAGAGCGCGCCCGCAAGATAGTAAATAGTAACGCCGTTTTTCACGCTTTCGGTAAAGCTCGCGCCAAAGCAAAGAAGTATACATGACGCGATGACAAGCAGATATATACCTGCGTTTAGCTTTGAAGGCGAGGTTACGTGTTCCTTTCTGCTCGCGAAACGTATTCCCTCGTCGGGGTTGAATGTGAAAAAGAAATATATAAGTCCCGCCTGAATGACGACGGACACGATATTGAACACCTTAAAACTAAAGATGAAAAGGTCGTTTTGAAGCACAGCCGTAACCAAGCCGCTTACAATCAGCGTAACGATTACGTCGGTCACCTCGGTTTCGAAGGTAAACCATAGAGCAATCGTACAAAGCGTGAAGCCGGTCATTAGCACGCAGACGAAAGCCTCGACGGCAAACAACACGGCAAGTATTTTTGCGCTGAACGGAAAAAGAAGCGCCGCGGTACAGACAAAGCTTATTGGAAGAAGAAAGCGACTGAAAACCACCGCTTTATTAGTAAACAAGGTTAAAAGAACTGCGGAAACGATATATCCCACAGCGAGCACAATTATTAAGCCCGAATTGTCAAACGGCAGCCGTTCCTTGCCCTTTAAAGAAACAGAACCGGTGTTAAAGTAGATAACACCCATCTGCCAGGTGCAGAATAAGCTGAAAAGTATCAGCCTTGGCACCGACTGAGTTACCCGCTTGGCTTTGTTCTCGTTTAACAGCTCAAAGTTCTTCAAACCGCTCGCCTTTCATTTTATTTAATGAATACAGTATATCACAATAAAAAGTAAAGCAAAAGCAGGAAAAAAGCAAAAACCCTACCTTTTGGGTACTAACGGTTTTGAATAAAATAAGGTTAAAATCTTCTCAGACATTCCCGAGGAGACAGAAAAATGAAGAAAAACCTTATCTCCGCTCAGCTGGAGACTGAAGTCGATGGCGCGAGATGCAGTCTGATAATGCGTTGCCCCGAGTGCGAAAGATTTTCCACAAGGGCGAGGGTCATTAGTTTTAAGGATTATTCCGTTTTGAACGCGCTTAAGGCGGGGCTCTACGAACGCTCAATGCAGCGGGCGCTGCGGAAGCTTAAGCGGTGCTTTAACCTCTGCTCCGTCTGCGGTCGCTGGGTATGCGACGACTGTTTTATCTGTTCAAATGAGAGCGAAAGCGTCAGCATCTGTGTGGACTGCGCAAAAAAGAGTAAAATCAGCGGAATCTCAACGGGAGAAAAACAAGAGAAAGAACGAGGTGGAAAAAAGAATGAAATGCAGTAACTGCGGCGCAAACGTCGCAGAAGGAAGAAGCTTTTGTACCGAATGTGGAACAAAACTCGAAGCTGTGGCGGCTGTCGCGACAGCGGTAAAGCCTAAAACAAAAGCATCTTCAAAACCAAAGGCACAGCCTGTGGCACAGCCCGTGGCACAACCCGTGGCACAGCCTATATCTCAGCCTGTACCTCAGTATATACCACAGCCTGTCTACAACCAGCCAAGCGTTGAACCGGTCGGCAAGTATGCGCCGATTACTACGGGTGGCTTCGTGGGAATATCCTTTCTGCTGCTTATCCCAGTGGTTAACCTTATCCTTCTTATTGTATGGGCGTGCGGCGGCTGTAAAAAGATAACCAAGCGAAACTACGCTCGCGCGGCACTCATTATGATGCTTATCGCACTTATCCTTTCACTCGTTATTGCCCTGTCGCTTCGCTTCATCGTTTACCCGAAGCTTGGCATTGATTATAACAGCGCCTACGGCGGACTTAGCGGACTACTCGGCTCGCAGGATATCTCCGATGATGTCTCCGGCGGTTCGCTCTCGGGGCTTGAGGGCTTGTTCGGCGGGATAGCCGACGGTGGCGGGAACACCTCGGGCGGAGGTCTTGACTCTCTTGAGGGGCTTCTTGGAGGAAGTCTTGACGGTGGCGGCGGTGGCGGTGCTTCCGCAGAGGGTTGGCAAGGCTTACGCGTATATCCCGGCGGCGAGGTAGTTTCTATCGAGGATATGGGCGACGGTGCGACGCGTATTTGTATTAACGATACAAACTACGATAACTACACTGCTTATCTTGAAGCGCTTCGCGGTGACGGCTTCGAATACTGTGATATTTATAACCTCGGCGTGAGTGAGGCGGACTGGTTTAGCATGTACAGCGCATGGCAGGCAAGCGACGGAAACCTATATATAGGCGCTTCCTTCTATGACGATGATACCGTTGCGTCGATGGGCTATAATTACAATATCATTATTGATATATGCACTGAGCGACCCGACCTTTCGGCATATCTCGAACAATACCTCGGATAAACAATTTTGTTTAGAAATATTCAAAAAAAAGGAGACTGAAAAATGAAAAAAGCGTTAGCGGTATTACTGGTTCTAATTCTCGCGTTTTCCTTTGCCGCATGCGGAAATCCCGCGCAGAGAGCTGTTGTCGGCACGTGGGAGCTTGTAGACAAAGAAACTGAGGCCACCTATGGCTTCGGCCTTGAGTTCAAAAAGGACGGCACCATGAGCTACGGTCTTACCGAGGAACTTGTCGCCTCTATGGGCGAGATGTCCGAAAAGGAAGCCGAGGAGGCGCTTGAGGGCATGGGCTATATTATGGAAATCAAGTATAAGGTTAAGAGCGACAGCGTTATGGAGATAACGGTGAGTGCGCTTATGGGGCTTGCAAAGGAAAAAGCGGACGTCGAGTATTCGCTAAACGGCGACACACTTGTATTTGACGGCGCGACATACCAAAGAGTTAAATAGAATACAATAAAATAAAAAGGAGAAATATTACTATGGCAAACTGTACAAAATGCGGAGCCGCTCTTGTTGACGGCGAAAAATTCTGCGGAGCATGCGGCACGGCGGTTTCTTCCGTCGAGGATAAGGTAAACGCCGCGGCTGAGAAGGCATCGGCAAAGTTCGAGGAAATCACTAACACGACGGACACTACTTCCGAATATACACAGCAGGATATCGAAAGCAACAAGGCTATGGCTATTCTCTCGTACTTATTCCTGCTGGTGTTCGTACCCATATTTGCCGCTAAGGAATCAAAATACGCACGTTTCCACGCAAATCAGGGTTTGGTTCTTACTATCGCTGTTATTGCATTCTGGATAGTAGATGTTATCCTCAGCATTATCTTTGCGTTTATCGGTCTTGGCTGGCTAATCAGCATAATTGGTTGGCTTGTTTGGGTTCTATTCTTCGTCTTTGAAATTATCGGCTTAGTAAACGCCTCTCAGGGCAAAGCAAAAGAGCTTCCCATAATCGGCAAGATAAGAATACTCAAATAGTTTTTATTAAAAAAGCCCACGCGGATTTCCGCGTGGGCTTTTTTGTTTACATAATATGTGGATTTTCGTTTGCAAAATGCAGTTATTTGCTTTACAATTGTTCAATACTGCAAAAAACTCGGCTTAATACAACGGCGAAAGGAGGGCGGTATTTTATGCTAAGGTTAATCTATCTGCTCGTAATAGGTTTTGCGAAAGCCGTTTATCACATTATTCATATGCGCCGCATGGCAGGGAATATAGACGGTTATACAGAGGAAGAAAGGTACGCCGCTGTCCGAGCCGTATCTCTCGACGTAACAAAGTACGCCTTCGTTGAACTTGAGGTAAGAGGTAAGGAGCATCTTCCCGAAACGGGAGGATATATACTCTACGCAAACCATCAGGGAAGATACGACCCGCAAGGAATAATTGCCGCACACGAGCGCCCGCTGAGCGTGGTACTGGATTCAAAAAGGGCAAAGATGCTTGTGCTTCGCGAGATGAGCGAGCTTGTCGGCGGGAAGCCCTTTGTTCGCGGCGACCTTCGCCAACAGGCGGTTATAGGTAAGGAGATAGTCAAGGAAATAGAAGAAACGGGAAAACGCTTTATGATTTTCCCCGAGGGGATTTATTCCGACAATAAGAACACGCTTCAGGAGTTTCACGCGGGTTCATTTGGCTTTGCAAAGCGCGCGAAATGCCCAATAATCCCCACGGCGCTTATCGACAGTTATAGGGTTTTCGGTGAGAACTCGTTAAGGCGGGTTAGGGTAACGGTTTCCTTCTTAGAGCCGATATTTTATGACGAGTATAAGAGCCTTACCACCGCCGAGATAAGCGACAGGGTAAAGGGCAAGATACAAGCAGAAATACAAAAGCGAACAGAAAATATAAAGAGACGCTCTTAAATGAAGCGTCTCTTTTCTATAATTTTTAAACTGGCTTATATCTACTCAGTCGTTTTTTCGCCGCGGCTCGGTCTCTCGCCGAAGTCCACGAACGGTGCTTTGCGGAACTCGCCGCCGTCCTGCGGAGGAACAAAATCATTATCGTTTCGCCCGCCGCCGAAACCACTGCCAAAGCTGTTAACAGCCTCGCCGCTTTCGGATATAGAAAGCGACGCTTCCGTCATACTGACGCTTGCCGTGGTTGTTTTGCCGCAGATTATGCTATAAGTCTTTCCTTTTTCCATTTTTGGCGAGCTGATAACAACAGATTTAAAAGCCTTTGTCGGCGTGTAACTGACAAGGGTGTTTGCGTTCTCGTCGGCAAGGAGAATCTCAGTGCCGGCGGCTTTCTGGTCGCTGAACACGAACAACAGCGAGCACTGGTTTTCGCTCGCCATGTTTTGAGCCATGCCCGCGGAGCCTGCCGCAACAAGGGTTCCGCCTGAAATACTGCTTGTTACATAATCCAGCGCGCCGTTTCCGTCGTTTTCTGGACCGTCAACGTAAACAGTACCGCCAGACATTGAAAAAAGACCGTTGGAATCTATGCCGTCGCCGGCGGCATTTACATATACATTGCCTCCGCTAATCTTAATATTACATTCCACAACGGCTGACGTGCCGCTCGTTTGCGCACCTTCGAAGATGGGCTGACTGTTTCCGTTTGAGGCGTTAAAGCCGTCGTCTGAGGCTGTCAAGGTTATACCTCCGCCGCTTACCTCTATATTCGCGCCCTCAATGCCCTCAAGGCTTTCCGTAATCAAAATAGTTCCGCCCGAAATGTCTACCGTCCCGTCGGCGTGTATTCCGTCGTCGCCCGTGCTAAGAGTCACGCTTCCGTCAAAAATGCTGATGTCGCCGTTGGAATGTATAGCGTCGTCGGAGGAATCCGCGGTCACAGTACCACCGAGGAGATATATTCCGCTTGAAGCCTTAAGCCCCTTCATACTTACCTCGTCGGTTGTTTCTGTAGCCTCAGTTTCCGTATTGAAGCCGCCGAAGAACCCCTCGGATGTTTTTTTAACGGCGTTTTCAGCACCGCCGCCGGAAACCACCGACAAGCTACCTCCAGTCACCTGCAAAACCGTTTCAGCCTGAACGGCGTCCAACGCGCTTTTTATCAAGACATTACCGCCGTCGATTGAGACAAAGCCGAGCGTAGGGTCTTCGTCGTTATTAGAGCAAATTCCGTCGCCCTCCGAATAGACCTGTATATCTCCTTTACATATTGCCACGCGGTCGCGCCCTTTTAGCCCGTCGTTCACGGAGGTAACGGTAATGACGCCGCCTGTAATCGTCAGGTCGTCCTTTGAATGAATACCGTTGTCAAAGTTTGCGTTAACGGTAAGTGTGCCGCTGCCGTTAACGGTAAGGTCGCTTTTACTGAATATCGCGCCGCTTGGCTCGCTGTTATCATCAAGGGCGTAGCTGTTTGAATCCTCAATCGTGTTTTCTGTACCCTCGGCAAGGGTTAGAAAAACCTTATCTGCGGATTTGACATATACAGGTGCGGAAACAGAGGAGTAGATATACACCCCCTTAAAAACCAGCTGCACCTTGTCGGTATCCTCGGCGTCAACAATAATCTGACCGTCGTTCAGCGTGCCGTTTAAAATATAGGTGCCTTCGTCGGAAACGGTAACTATACCGCCGCTTGCGCTTGCGCCCGTTCCGTTAACGTCGGCGGTGTCGCCCTTAAGCGTTATTGATGTTGCGCCCGCCTCGTTATAGCTTCCGTCAAGTTCACGCTCGGTGTATTTAAAATCAATTACACCCGACTTTACAGCCTCGGTGCTTTCGGTAACGTCGCCCGTATTTGTCGAGTCGCCCTGAGCGCTTAACGGCGAACAGGCGACAAAAAGAGACAGACATAGCACAACCGCCGCATAAGTAAATAAACGAAATCTTTTCATCTCACAGCTCCTCTTTAAGTGCCGACGGACGTCCCAGCGTTATGCTTAGATTGCCGTTTCTGCAGCGAAGCTCGTCAAGCAGCTTTTTTTGGTGAGCTTCGTTTTTGAGCGAAACCGAATAGTGAAGCTCATATAGACTTCCCATATTTGTGGTCTTCACCTTTTGAAGCTCGTGCGAAACAGTGAATTTTTCAAAAACGTCGTCAAATATTGATTCAAAATCGAGACTTTCAGGTATCGTTATTTTAAGCTCTCTTAGCGAGCCCTTTCTTTCGCCAAAACGCGAGGAGAAGAAGATTACATTGAGTAAAAGTACAAGAGCGACAAACACAGCGGCTATGCCTATATAGCCCATACCGGTTGCGAGCCCAACGCCCATAGCAAGAAAGATGCTTGCAATGTCGCGCGCGTTGCCGGGAACGGAGCGGAAGCGAATAAGGCTGAAAGCCCCCATAACCGCCACGCCCGCACCGAGATTTCCGTTAACGAGCATAATTACAAGCTGTACCATAAGCGGCAGAACCGCGAGTGTAACAACAAAATTCTTAGAATAGCTGTTTTTGAACATGTAGGCGAGCGAAATAATCACGCCAAAGATAATCGACGCGCCGGCGGAAAATAAAATGTCGGCAAAAGACACCTCCGCAGGAAGCGTGGAAAACAAGCTTTCAAGCACAGAAAATCACTCCTTTTTTCGCCGTTTGAGCGGCGAGCATTTGTAGATAACAAGCGCCGTATTTTGAAAAGGATACAGGAAATGCGTTCGCTTCGTTCAATATTCCGCTTAGCCACAGCGGCATAGCGCCCTTGGTCTTTATCTCCATAAGCCGCTGTTTGTCGCCTAAAACCGCCGAGCCATATGCGCCGTTTGAAAGGTCAAGATTGCTCTTTCGCCAAAGGATATCGGTGTCGAAGGTAATTCTCAAGGCGTCGTCATCAAGTCCTTTGTATGCCTCCCGTTTGTAGGAGAGGTTAACCGCAGGCTGTGGATTATAGAAGGATTTAAACCAGTCTATCTCCTTTAAAATCTGGTTGTCCTTATTTGGCGAGCACCCCTTCATTAAATAGTAATATGATTCCTTATATGACATAGCAACCCTTCGTTTATAGACAACGCCCTTATATTTCTTTTTCAGTTCAACGAAGACCTTTGAGTCCGCCGACGGAACATAGTAGCTTCTAAGTCTAAGCTTCTCCTTGTAAATCGGCTTTTCAAGGCTGGCTTGTATCAGCCGAAAATCAGGTGTATCGAAATAAATGTTATAGATGGTGTAGTTGCCGTATCTGTCTTTACTTAAATGCGGCTTTGCGGCGGCGACTATCTCTCGGTACTGCTCCTCAGATAAGAGATACTTCTTTTCATACCTCACAAAAATGTTTTCGCTTCCCATACTTAAGCCTTTCATATTTATTACGCGTCCGCTTTCGTGAAAAGTATACTTACACAGGCTTAAAGAAACCTTAAAACCGCTTTTCAGCCTAATTTAAGGGATAAAAACTAAACTGTTGGTGAAATCTGATTATTGGGTTATAATACAACTAAAGAGGAGTGACTCTTATGAATATACTTATTATTGAAGACGAGGTAAGGCTGGGCGAGGCTCTCGCGCAGATTATGCACGAACAGAAATATAACGCCGACGTAGTTAACGACGGCGAGGACGGACTGAGCTACGCGCTTTCAGACCAGTACGACGTTATTGTGCTGGACGTAATGCTGCCTAAGCGCGACGGCTTCTCTGTGGCGCGCGAAGTTCGCAAGGCGGGTGTTGCCACACCTATTCTTATGCTTACAGCGCGCGACGAGATAACCGACAAGGTCTCGGGGCTCGACTGCGGCGCTGACGACTATATGACGAAGCCTTTTTCGGCGGCTGAGCTTCTTGCGAGGGTTCGCGCTCTTTCAAGGCGAAAAGGCGAGGTAATGCTTGATAAGCTGAGTATCTATGATATAACTCTTGACCTTTCCTCGCTTGAACTATCCTCTGGCGAAAAGTCGGTCAAGCTGGGCTTTAAAGAGTTTGAAATAATGAAGCTGTTAATGTCAAATGCGCGGGTATATATTTCAAAGGACGAGCTTATCAGTAAGGTGTGGGGAATGCTTTCGGACGCTGAGGACAATAATGTTGAAGCGTATGTATCTTTTTTAAGGAAGAAGCTTTTCTTTATCGGTTCAAAGGCGACTATTGAAACGCGCCGTAAGGTCGGCTATCGTCTGGAGGCAAACGAGAATGTTTAAAAAGCTGCGATGGAAAATCGTACTTATTAATATGGTTATGGTAAGCGTGGTGCTTGCCGTTGTTTTTGTGGTATTCAACCTTATTTCATATAACCGTCAAAGAAACAGCACTGTCTCTGCGCTCATTTCCGCGATAGAAACAACTTCTAACGCGTTTCGCCCCGAAAGTGACGGCCCGCGCGGCGGAATGGAAATACCCTCCTTTTCTGTTTACGTAAATAAACAAGGCGAAATATCGTCGTTTGACCTTGAAAATGTAATTATCAGCGACAGTACACTAATTAGCCTTGTAGAGCGCGCTTACAACGCGAAAGAGAACACTGGCTATTTTGATGATTTTCAGATACGCTATTTAAAGGTAAGCGATAAAACCATAACGAAGATAGCCTTTGCCGACGCGAGCGGCGAAAGACAGGTGCTAAACGCGGGCATTACCTATTCGCTTCTTATCGGTGGCGCGGCGCTTGTGGCTTTCTTTCTTATCAGCCTTTTCCTTTCTGCCCTTGCCGTCAAGCCCGTTAAGGCGTCGTGGGAGCAGCAGCGCCGCTTTGTCGCAGACGCCTCGCATGAGCTAAAGACGCCGCTTACCGTTATTCTTGCCAATCTTGATATACTTCTTTCGCATAAGAAGGACAAAATTGAGACGCAGGAGAGATGGGTGGAGAACACAAAGAGCGAGGCGGCGGATATGAAAAAGCTCGTGGACGAGCTTTTGTATCTTGCGAAATCCGACGCGGGCACGGAAAAAAAGCTTGTCTTTTCAGCGATTGACCTCAGCGACGCGCTTATGGGGTGTGTTCTTCCGTTTGAATCTGTTTCCTTTGAGCGCGGCGTAACGATAGACGCCGATATTGCGACAGGACTTTTTGCTGTTACCGACGCTGAAAGCATAAAGCGTATCGCCGCTGTGCTTATCGACAATGCCTGTAAATATTCTGAAAGAGGCTCAGCCGTAATTGTGTCACTGAAAAGACAGGGTAGCGACGCGGTATTCAGCGTAAACAACAAAGGGAACGTCATTCCTTTTGAGGACCTGCCGCATATCTTTGACCGCTTCTATCGCTGTGACAAATCGCGTGAGCGGGAGGGCGGCGGCTTCGGTCTTGGACTCGCTATAGCGAAAACCACGGCGGACTCCGTTGGCGCACGTCTTTCGGTGCTAAGCGACGAGAAGAACGGAACCACCTTTACCCTGCGGATTCCTGCGGCGTTTGAAAGTAAAGAGCAAATGTGTTAGAATAACCCTTGCGGAGGGTGGAATATGAGAAGCCTTGGATACAACACAAAAAATCGTCGGCTTATTCTTGATTATCTTCGCGATAATAAAGAGAAGGCGGCGACTGTTGAGGAAATATATGAGCATCTTGTTTTGAACGGTCAAACGGCAAATATAACAACCGTCTACCGCAGTCTCAACCGGCTTGAGAGAAACAAGCTTATAATAAAACACCTTACAGGCGAGGGGAAACGCGCGTGCTACCAGCTGGCGCGAAAGGACGGAGAATGCCACGACCACCTTCACCTTCAATGCTCCTCCTGCGGACGGGTAATACATCTCGACTGCGAGTATATGGAGGAGATAGTTGAACACATCAGCAGTCATCACGCCTTTGATTTAACCTGTGAGGCGTCGGTGCTTTTCGGGAAGTGCGACGAATGTCGCAAGGCCGGCAAATAGAACATATAAGTAACCCCGCGCATAAATGCGCGGGGTTATTTTTCATAAACTACCTTCGGCAATAAATAATCTCAGACCGAGCGGGGGAACAGGTCGCTAAAAGTGCTTTATAAAGTTCTTTTGTTCCTTTCGCATTGTATAGCCGCAGTGGGCGTAGAATTTGTGCGCCTCAACGCGGTTCATTCCTGAAACAAGCCTTACACCGAGCGATGCGTCCTCGCGAGACCATTCCTCCAGCCGAGTGAGAAGCTTTCGCCCTATGCCCTTTCCCTGGTATTCGGGAAGCACCGTAAGAGCAAGAACGTTTTTTAAAGAATCCATATAACAGGTGTCGTAGTTTGCTCCGTGGATATAGCCGACGACCTTGCCGTCACTCTCGGCTACGAAAAGTCTGTTTTCAGGCATTTTCAGAATAGCAAGCAACCGTTGCTTTGTTTTCTCGGCGGGATAATCATAGCCGAGAGAAACCTTGTTAATGTAAGTAATCACTTCGCTGTCCTCAATTATAGCGTCTCGTACAGTAATCATTGCGTCCTCTTGATAGATAAATATTTGAGCCGCCCTATCGGGCGGCTCGTTGTTTATTCTTCGTCCGTTGGCTCGTCCTTGATTTCGATGGTCTCCTTTTCACCCGAGAATTCTTTTTTTACCTTCTCGACATATTCGGGAGCCTTCTCCTTGACGCTTGCCGCAAAGTCCTTTGCCTTTTCCGCGGTTTCGTTATAGACCTCCGCCGCCGCCTTGCTGATGTCGTTAAAGACCATTTCGGCGCTTTTCTTTTCGCTGGGGTTTTCTGACGCCGCTTGGTTAGCCTGATATTTTTCCGCGACCTTAACGGCGGCAAGGGTGGCGCCCACCGTAAGACCGAGACCTACAAGTCTTCCAAAAAAGCTCATAATTTTTACCTCCGTGAAATATCACTGTGTATATTATAAGTTTAAACTGTGCGTTTAACAAGAGAAAAAAGAGAGAAAAGCTGTAAACTTTTTATAACTTTTCCGCATTTTTCCTGTAAATACAATATATAGCGGAAGAAATCGCTTTGTCTCGGCAGATACTGTACGTTTGTAAGAATACCACAATTATTTGTTGTAAAAATTGTACAAGTTGTGTTTTGTCACGAAAATTATTTTTCGAGCGAAAATTGATTGATTTTAGTTCGCCGAAACTATACAATTACTATTGTAATCTTAAAACTAATGTTTTGGGAGGTGCCTTATGTCGTGGAGCTTATCTATATCGCGCATAGGGGTTTGTGCACCCTGTAAAGGGGATAGAAGCAGCTGTCGCACTCGCGTAGTCTGCGTAGGAAAGCACCCTTCCGTAACACTATACCGAACTGACTTTTAAGGCATTGTTGCACGCTGAATGCACAGTGTCTTTTTTGTTTTTGAAGGGAGAACTCATGAAAAAAGTTGCGATAATCATGGGCAGCGACAGCGACTGGGCGGTAGTAAAGGCGGCGGCGGTTCAACTGAAAAAATGGGAAATTCCGTTTGAAGCAAAGATAATCAGTGCGCACCGCACTCCGAAAGCCGCCGAGGAATTTTCTAAAAACGCAGAAGCAAACGGCTTTGCCGTAATAATTGCCGCGGCGGGTATGGCGGCGCACCTTGCGGGGGTAATGGCGGCGAACACCACGCTACCCGTAATTGCCGTTCCTATGAAAGGCGGAGCGCTCGACGGTCTTGACGCGCTGCTTTCCAGCGTAATGATGCCAAGCGGAATACCTGTTGCTACGGTGGCGCTCGGCGGCGCGAAGAACGCGGCTATACTCGCGGCTGAGATTCTCGCAATTGCCGACGAAGGTTTGGCGGCTAAGCTTCGCGAGGCGCGCGCCGAAATGGAACAGGAGATAGCGAAAAAGAACGCTAAGCTGCAAGAAGAAATAAAGAATATATAAAATATACGAGGTGAAACGAAATGGAAAAGAGAGAACAGCTTTATGAGGGAAAAGCGAAGAAGGTTTATGCCACCGATAACCCCGACGTGGTGCTGGTTGATTACAAGGACGACGCGACGGCAGGAAACGGCGCAAAAAAAGGAACTATTCGCGATAAGGGAATAGTCAACAACAAGGTGACAAACTCGCTTATGCGTCTGCTTGAAAGCAAGGGCATTCCGACTCATTTTATCGAAGAAATCAGCGACCGCGAAACCCTCGTAAAAAAGGTTCAGATTGTGCCGCTTGAGGTTATTGTAAGAAACGTGGCGGCGGGCTCTCTTTCCAAACGCCTTGGGCTTCCCGAGGGCACAAAGCTTAAAAGCACAGTGCTGGAGTACTGCTATAAAGACGACGCGCTCGGCGACCCTATGGTTAACGAGTATCATATCGCGGCGATTGGCGCGGCTACCAAGGCTGAGCTTGAAACAATAGCGACGTTATCCTTTAAAATAAACGACATTCTCACCGAATACCTTAAGGACGCGAATATCGAGCTTATCGACTTCAAGCTTGAGTTTGGACGCCTGTCTGACGGCTCAATCGTCTTAGCCGACGAGATAAGCCCCGATACCTGCCGTTTCTGGGACAGCGTCACCCACGCACATCTCGACAAGGACCTTTTCCGCCGCGACCTCGGCGGAGAGGAAGACGCATATAAAGAAGTTATGAAAAGATTGCTGGGGGAATAAGATGGGAGAGTTTAAATTCGACAAGCTTCACGAGGAATGCGGCGTATTCGGAATATACAACAAGGGTGATATTGAGGACGTAGTGCAAGCCGCATATTATGGGCTTTACGCGCTTCAGCACCGCGGACAGGAAAGCTGTGGCATAGCGGTGAATGACGACGGCGTAATAAGCGTTCATAAGAATGTTGGTCTTGTGAACGAGGTTTTTACCAAGGACGTTTTAGAAACCATGCCGCGCGGAAAGATGACGGTCGGGCACTGCCGTTACGCTACTACGGGCACGCGCAACGAGAGCAACTGCCAGCCAATCGTGCTTCGCCACGTAAAGGGCAACTTAGCTATAGCTCATAACGGCAACCTTACAAACGCCGCCGAACTCAGAAGCGAGGTTGAGCTTCGCGGAGGGCTTTTCCATTCCTCAAGCGATACAGAGGTTATCGCCTATGAAATAATAAAAGAGCGTCTTACCGCGCCGTCCATCGAGACTGCTGTGGTCAACGCTATGAAAACAATTAAAGGCGCATATTCGCTCGTTATTATGTCGCCTCAGAAGCTTATCGCGGCGCGTGACCCCTTCGGCTTCCGTCCGCTTTGCATGGGAAAGCTCGGTGAAAGCATCATCTTCGCGAGCGAGAGCTGTGCGCTTGACTCCATCGGCGCCTCCTTTGTGCGGGATATAGAGCCCGGCGAGGTTGTCACCGTTTCCGCCGACGGAATAAAGAGCGACAAGACCCATTGCGGCGGCGAAAGCGCCTTCTGTGTTTTCGAGTACATCTATTTTGCACGACCTGACAGCATAATTAACGGCTCGTCCGTTCATATTGCCCGTCAGCGTGCCGGCGCGCTTCTTGCGCTTAACCACCCCGTACAAGCGGATGTCGTTATCGGCGTTCCCGATTCGGGCATAGACGCGGCTCTTGGATATTCAAGACAGAGCGGCATACCTTACGGTATCGGCTTTTTGAAGAACAAGTATATCGGAAGAACCTTCATCGCGCCGACTCAGAAACAGCGCGAAAACGACGTGAGAATAAAGCTGAACCCAATTGCCGCAACAGTACGCGGAAAAAGAGTAATACTTATTGACGACTCGATAGTTCGCGGAACAACCTGCTTGAAGATAATAAAGCTATTAAAAGAAGCGGGTGCGCGTGAGATACATTTCCGTCTCTCGTCGCCGCCCTTCAAATACCCTTGCTATTTCGGCACAGATATTTCCTCAAGCGAGAACCTTATCGCCTATAATTATTCTATCGAGGAAATCCGCAATATGCTCGGAATTGACAGCCTCGGCTTCCTTTCGGTTGAGGACCTGCCGAAGCTTGCCGATAACACAAGGTGCAAGATGTGCGACGGCTGTTTCACCGGCAGATACCCCTTAGAGGTACCCGCTTGCGCGAAAAAGAGCAAGTTTGAAACAAAAATATCCGAAAACAACGACTAAGGGAGGTCTATATGGACAGCTTTTCCAAGTCATATAAAGAAGCGGGCGTAGATATAACCGCGGGCTACACGGCGGTGGAGCTTATGAAAAAGCACGTTGCACGAACGCTGACGGCGGGTGCTATTGGGGGTCTTGGCGGCTTCGGCGGACTTTTTGAACTCAACCTTACAGGAATTACAAAGCCTGTGCTCGTCAGCGGTACCGACGGAGTGGGAACAAAGCTTAAGATAGCGTTTTTAATGGACAAGCACGACACGGTCGGTATCGACTGCGTAGCTATGTGCGTGAACGACGTTATTACAACTAAGGCAAAACCGCTTTTCTTCCTCGACTATATTGCCTGCGGGAAAAATGTACCCGAAAAGATAGCCTCTATTGTCGCCGGCGTGGCGGAGGGGTGTGTTCAGTCCGGCGCGGCGCTTATCGGCGGAGAGACCGCCGAAATGCCCGGATTTTATCCCGAGAATGAATATGACCTCGCAGGCTTCACCGTGGGTGTGGCGGACAAATCAAAGATTGCCGACAACACCGCTATGAAGGCGGGCGACGCAGTAATCGCGCTTCCATCGTCGGGAGTTCATTCCAACGGCTTTTCACTCGTGCGCAAGGTATTCAACGTCGAAAAGTCAGATATTAGCATATACTCAAGCGAGCTTGGTGCGACGATAGGCGAAACGCTTCTCACGCCTACGAAGATATACGTTAAGCCCGTGCTTGCGCTAATTGATAAGGTGGAGGTTTTCGCACTTAGTCATATTACGGGCGGCGGCTTTTACGAGAATATTCCGCGTGCGCTCCCAGAGGGCAAGAAGGTCGTAATAAAGAAGTCCGGCGTTAGGGTGCTTCCCATATTCGACCTAATAGCTAAAACGGGGAATATACCCGAAAGAGATATGTTCAACACCTTTAATATGGGCGTCGGAATGGCGGCTGTGGTACCGCAGGATAAGGCGGACGAGGCGGTGCGCGTGCTTCGCGAGAACGGCGAGGACGCATATTTCTTAGGTGAAATTGCCGACGGCGAAAGAGGAATAGAGCTATGCTGAAAATAGCGGTGCTTGTTTCGGGCGGCGGCACAAACCTCGGCGCGATAATCGAGGCGAAAAAGAACGGCTCGATAAAGAACGGCGAGCTTTCCCTGGTGCTTTCAAGCAAAAACGGTGTCTTCGCTCTTGAGCGCGCAAAAGAAGCAGGCATACCTACAGTCGTGGTTGAAAGAAAAAGCTTCGCGAATACAGAAGAATACAACGCCGCTATACTACAGACGTTACAGGATAACAAAATAGAAATAATCGTCCTCGCGGGCTTTCTGTCGATACTCGGCAAAGATATTATAAAAGCTTACCCTGAGAGGATAATTAACGTTCACCCGAGCTTAATTCCAAGCTTCTGCGGAGCGGGCTATTATGGGCTTCGCGTTCATGAGGAGGCGCTGAAATACGGCGTTAAGGTCACAGGCGCGACGGTGCATTTCGTAAATGAAATACCAGACGGCGGCAGGATAATTCTTCAAAAGGCGGTTGAAGTAAGGGACGGCGACACGTCGGAAATTCTTCAGCGGCGCGTTATGGAGGAAGCGGAATGGAAGCTGCTTCCAAGAGCGCTCGATATGTTATGTAACGGCGAAATATAAAAACTACGGGAGAAGAATAATGGAAAAGAAAAACCTAAGCGAGATATTAAAGAGCAACCCTTACCCCGGGCGCGGAATAGTAATCGGACTCGACAGCGCTGGTGAGAACGCGGTTATCGGATACTTTATTATGGGCAGAAGCGAGAACAGCAGAAACAGAGTTTTTACAGCGACCGCCGACGGGATTATCACCGAGGCCGCTGACCCCGCAAA
>CAZUOY010000011.1:26745-30955 GCA_964622315.1 uncultured Oscillospiraceae bacterium
CTACGCTCCCGTAAGAACAATAGAAGAAAAAACAATAGTAACCAACGGCAACCAGACCGACACGATATATGATTCGCTCAAAGACGGCGGCTGCTTTACCCGCGCGCTTCGTACCCGTCAGTTTGAAAACGACGCGCCGAACTACACGCCGCGCATTTCGGGAATTGTTCTTCCCGACGGCAAGGGCGGTTTTAGGTTTAAGCTTTCCATTTTGAAATCCGACAATGGTAACGGCAAGGCTTGCGTGCGCTATTTCTATGAGTACGACGCGCCGATAATGGGTGAGGGGCGTTTTATTCACACCTACATTGGCGACGGAAGTTCGATACCCTCCTTTGAGGGCGAGCCTGTTCGCGTTGCTGTTAGCGGTGATATCGAGAGCTTCTCGAAGACGGTATGGGAAAGCCTAAACGCCGATAACAAGGTTGCGTTTTTTGCACGGTTTATTAACCTCAAGAGCGGAAAAGTCACCGATAAAATAATTAATAAGTTTGAAAAGAAGTAGGAGCCGTAAGATGAAAGAGCTGGAACTGAAATACGGGTGCAACCCCAACCAAAAACCCGCAAGAATATTCATGAATGATGGAGAGCTTCCGATAGAGGTGCTTTCGGGGAAACCCGGATATATCAACTTTCTTGACGCGTTCAATTCGTGGCAGCTTGTAAAGGAGCTTAAGGAGGCGACGGGAATCTGCGCGGCGGCTTCCTTCAAGCACGTAAGTCCCGCTGGCGCCGCGCTCGGACTGCCGCTGGACGAAACACTAAAAAAGATGTATTTCGTTGAGGATATTGAGGAGCTGACGCCTATGGCGTGCGCCTACGCAAGAGCGCGCGGCGCAGACAGAATGAGCAGCTTCGGTGATTGGATAGCCCTTTCTGACGAGTGCGACGAGGCAACAGCGCTTATCGTGAAAAAAGAGGTGTCCGACGGCATTATCGCTCCCGCTTACAGTGAAAAGGCGCTTGCGATACTTAAATCGAAAAGAAACGGAAACTACAATATAGTAAAAATCGACCCGAACTATCTGCCGCGTGAGGTTGAGCGCAAGGATGTTTTCGGAATTACATTTGAGCAGGGAAGAAACAATTTCAAGATAGACGAGTCGGCGTTTTCAAACATTGTAACTAAGAATAAGAACATCACTTCTGAACAAAAACGCGATTTACTGCTCTGCCTAATTACACTAAAATACACCCAATCCAACTCAGTTTGCTATGCTTTCGGCGGACAGGTAATCGGCGTGGGTGCGGGTCAGCAAAGCCGCGTTCACTGCACGCGCCTTGCGGGAAATAAAGCTGACGTGTGGCAGCTTCGCCGTCATCCGAGGGTGCTTTCGCTCCCGTTCCGTGAGGATTTAGGTCGGGCTAACCGCGACAACGCTATAGACGTTTATGTTTCCGATGACAGCGAGGGGCTTCTTGCGAATTGGCAGGAAACCTTCACCGAAAAGCCCGCCGCGCTCACAGCTGAGGAAAAGAAGGAATGGCTTTCAAAGGTTACAGGCGTTTCACTCGGAAGCGACGCCTTCTTCCCCTTTGGAGACAACATTGAACGCGCGAGAAAGAGCGGTGTTACCGCTATTGTCGAGCCGGGCGGTTCAATACGTGATGACCAGGTTATCGAAACCTGCGACAAATACGGAATTGCTATGGCGTTTAACGGAATGAGACTGTTCCACCACTAAATCGGAGGTGCTGTATGAATATACTCGTAGTCGGCGGCGGCGGCAGAGAGCACGCAATTATAAAAAAGCTTCTTGAAAGCAAGGGAATAGATAAGCTGTATGCCGCGCCCGGTAACGGCGGCATAGGCTGTGATGCCGAGTGCGTCGCGATAAGCGCGACGGATATCAAGGGAATTGTGTCCTTTGCGAAGAACAACGCTATAGATTACGTTGTTGTCGCGCCCGACGACCCGCTGGTGCTCGGAATGGTGGACGCTTTAACCGAAGTGGGCATACCTGCCTTCGGCCCCAATAAAGCGGCGGCGGCTATAGAGGGCAGTAAAGCGTTTTCAAAGGACCTTATGCGCCGCTATAATATTCCTACGGCTGAATATGAGGTTTTTGACGACAGTGAAAAAGCGATTGCTTACATAAAGCAAAGAAATGAGTATCCAGTCGTTGTTAAAGCGGACGGGCTGGCGCTCGGTAAGGGCGTGCTGATTTGTGAGGATGAAGCAACTGCCGAAGCGGCGGTGAGAGATATACTCGACGGCGGAAAATTCGGCTCGTCTGGGAGCCGTGTGGTTATTGAGGAATTCCTTGTCGGAAACGAGGTTTCTGTTTTAAGCTTCACCGACGGAAAAACGCTTGTGCCTATGGTAAGCAGTATGGACCATAAGCGTGCGCACGACGGCGACAGAGGGCTTAACACGGGCGGAATGGGCACAATCGCGCCGAATCCTTATTACACCGAGGCGGTTGCGGCGCAGTGTATGGAACAAATCTTTCTTCCTACCGTTGCCGCTATGAACAGCGAGGGACGTTCTTTTAAGGGTTGCCTTTATTTCGGACTTATGATAACCAAAAACGGACCGAAGGTTATTGAATACAACTGCCGCTTCGGCGACCCCGAGGCGCAGGTGATATTGCCGCTGCTTCGCGGCGACCTGCTTGAGATATTTAAAGCCACTACAAACGGCACGCTCGACAAGGTGGAGTTCGACTTTGACGGCGGTGCGGCGGCATGCGTAATAATTGCCTCGGGCGGCTATCCCGAAAAATACGAAAAGGGTAAGAAGCTTCTTGGTCTTAATGAGAAAGGTGCTTGCGGTAAAGCGGACGTTACCGTTTTTCACGCGGGCACTAAGCGCGAGGGAAACGACCTTGTGACCTCAGGCGGGCGCGTTCTCGGCGTTACCGCCACGGCAGATACCCTTGAAAACGCGATAAAAAAAGCCTACGAGGCGGCGAAAGATATAAGCTTCGAGGGCTCGTTTATGCGAAGCGATATAGGGCAAAGCGCGCTTCGCGCATTAAGATAAGGGGTGAATGTATGGCTGTATACAGAGTTTACGTTGAAAAAAAGAAGGAATACGCGGTTGAGGCGGGCTCGCTAAAGGGCGAAATTGCTTCGCTCTTAAACGTTAAGGGCATTAAAGACTTCAGAATTATCAACCGTTACGACGTTGAGGGCATAAGCGAGGCGCTTTTCTCTGCGTGCGTTGCGACGGTTTTTTCCGAGCCTCAGCTTGACAGCACTTATGACGAACTTCCGCAGTCCGATTATGTTTTCGCGGTTGAGTATCTTCCCGGTCAGTTTGACCAGCGCGCGTCAAGCGCGAGCGAATGTATACAGCTTATCAGCGCGGGTGAAAGACCCGCCGTGAACAGTGCACGCGTTTTTCTAATAGACGGAACGCTTACGGCTTCAGAGCTGCAAAGCATTAAGGATTACGTCATTAACCCTGTGGAAGCGCGCGAAGCGGAGCTGTCAAAGAAAACCACTCTCGCGGTCAACTACGCTATTCCAACCGAGGTGGAAACGCTCACGGGCTTTACAAAGCTTGATAAAGCGGGACTTGCAAGCTTCGTTAAAAAGTACGGTCTTGCAATGGATAACGACGACATTGCCTTTTGTCAGAATTACTTTATTAATGAGCGCCGTGACCCGACGATAACAGAAATACGTATGATAGACACCTACTGGTCCGACCACTGTCGCCACACTACATTTGGTACGATTATTGACAAGGTCACGATAGATAATGAGCTTGTCGAAAAAGCGTATGACAACTACATGAAGCTTCGCGGCGAGCTATATGTTAACAGGACGAAGCCTGTCTGCCTTATGGATTTAGGCACAATCGGCGGCAAGTATTTAAAGAAAACAGGTGTACTTAAGAACCTTGACGAGAGCGACGAAATTAACGCTTGCAGCGTGAAGATTAAGGTTGATAACGGCGGAAAAGAGGAGGATTGGCTGCTTCTTTTCAAGAACGAAACCCATAACCACCCGACCGAAATTGAACCGTTCGGCGGCGCCGCGACCTGCATAGGCGGCGCCATACGCGACCCGTTGGCTAACCGCGGATACGTCTACCAGGCTATGCGCGTAACGGGCGCGGGCGACCCTCTTGTGCCGGTGAGCGAAACGCTAAAGGGAAAGCTCCCGCAAAGAAAGCTTGTCACAACGGCGGCGGCGGGCTACTCAAGCTACGGCAACCAGATAGGGCTTGCGACAGGAATAGTTGACGAGCTTTACCATA
>CAZUOY010000011.1:30965-40609 GCA_964622315.1 uncultured Oscillospiraceae bacterium
GGCGCGGTCGTCGGCGCGGTTAAAGAGGAAAGCGTCAGACGCGAAGAACCAAGCGAGGGCGACGTTGTCATTCTTCTCGGCGGAAAGACGGGGCGTGACGGCTGTGGCGGCGCGACTGGTTCTTCAAAGGCGCATAAGCTTGAAAGCCTTGAGACCTGCGGCGCAGAGGTGCAAAAGGGAAACGCGCCCGTGGAAAGAAAACTGCAGCGGCTTTTTAGGACTAAGGAAGCCACGCTCATGATAAAACGCTGCAACGATTTCGGCGCGGGCGGCGTGTCGGTGGCTATCGGAGAGCTTGCCGACGGACTAAGAATTAATCTTGACGCGGTGCCGAAAAAATACGACGGGTTAGACGGTACTGAGCTTGCCATATCCGAAAGTCAGGAAAGAATGGCTGTCGTGGTGGCGAAAGAGGACGAAAAGCGTTTTATCGACGCCGCGAACAAGGAAAATCTTGAGGCGACGGCAGTGGCGGTGGTTACAAAAGAACCGCGGCTTGTTATGCGGTGGAACGGTAACACAATATGCGACATAAAGCGCGAGTTCTTAAATTCAAACGGCGCTGAAAAGCACACCGAAATAGAGGTTGGCTGCGACGAAATCTATACGCCTTCTTTTAATGGCGGCTTTAGGGAGAAATTTTCAAGTCTCGTAAGCGACCTCAACGTCTGTTCAAAGAAAGGGCTCTGCGAGCGCTTTGATTCCACAATCGGTGCTGGTACGGTAATTATGCCCTTCGGCGGCAAGACCCAAACCACGCCCTCACAGGCTATGGTCGCAAAGCTTCCCGTTGAGGGGGAAACAAAGACCTGCTCGGGTATGGCATGGGGCTTTAACCCATATGTAAGCGAAAAGAGCGAATATCGCGGTGCGTATCTCGCTGTCGCGGAGAGCATCTGCAAGCTTGTCGCGAGCGGCTTTAAGAAGGACGCGATGTATCTTACCTTTCAGGAGTATTTTAAGCGCCTAACGAGTGACCCAAAACGGTGGGGAAGCCCCTTTGCGAGTCTATTGGGTGCGCTTCAGGCACAGCTTGATTTCGGCGTTGCGGCTATCGGCGGAAAGGACAGCATGTCGGGAAGCTTCGAGAATATCGACGTGCCGCCGACTCTCGTTTCCTTCGCCGTGGCTTCAGGAAACACCGACAATGTTATAACCAACGAGTTTAAGAAGACGGGAAGTAAAATTTTTCTGGTAAAGCCGACTTACATTGACCGACTTCTTCCGAAAAAGGATTCGCTTCTCAGTATAATCGGCGAAATTGAAAAAGCGGCAACGCAAGGAAAGCTTCTTTCCGCGTATGCCCTTTCCTTCGGCGGCGCGGCTGAGGCGCTGTTCAAGATGTCTCTCGGTAATAGAATTGGCGTGAAGCTTAACGGAAACATAAGCGAGGAGGAACTGTTTTCGCTTTCCTACGGCTCGTTCATTATCGAAACCGACAGCGAACTACAGCTTGGCACGCTTATCGGAGAAACAACGACGGAGTTTTCATTCTCCGCCTTCGGCGAGACGCTTGACCTGTCTATGCTTTGCACTCTTTATGAGGATAAGCTGTCGCCCGTATTCCCTTACAAAAATATCGGCTCGAACGAGCGGGTGAAAAAGCTTACCTTTACCGCAAGCGAAAGAGCTGTCTGCGGCGTTAAGGTAGCGCGTCCTCGCGTGCTTATTCCGGTTTTCCCCGGCACCAACTGTGAATACGACTCAGCCCGCGCAATGCGTATGGCGAAAGCGGTGCCCGAGATTTTTGTAGTTAACAATTTAACGCCAAATGACGTAGCAAACAGCGTAGAAGAAATAGTGAAGTTAATTAACAACAGTCAGATTATCTTCCTGCCCGGTGGATTTTCTGGCGGAGACGAGCCTGAGGGCAGCGCTAAGTTTATCACCGCGCTTTTCAGAAACCCCGCCGTTACCGAGGCGGTTCAAAAGCTTTTAAACGAGCGGGACGGGCTTATGCTTGGTATCTGCAACGGCTTTCAGGCATTGATAAAGCTTGGTCTTCTTCCGACAGGAGGAATAACAAGCACCGATGCTTCCTGCCCAACACTTACCTTTAACACAATAAACCGTCATCAAAGCAAGATTGTAAGAACGCGCGTAGCCTCAAACAAATCGCCGTGGTTTTCAAAGGTAAACGTGGGCGACATTCATAATGTTGTCGTCAGTCACGGAGAGGGACGCTTTGTCGCAAGTGACGAGGTGCTAAACGCGCTTATCGCCAACGGACAGATAGCGACTCAGTATGTTGACCTTGAGGGTGAGCCGACAATGGACGTGCTGTTCAATCCGAACGGCAGTTATCTTGCGGTTGAGGGAATAACCAGTCCCGACGGCAGAGTGCTCGGCAAAATGGGGCATTCCGAAAGAACGGGCGATAATCTTTATAAAAATGTTGCGGGCGACTACAACCAGCGGCTCTTTGAATCGGGCGTCGCTTATTTCGGCTAAAGGAGAAGGATATGGAACACGACAGATATATAAGTCCGTTTGAAACGCGTTACGCCTCGAAAGAGATGCAGTTTATCTTTTCAGAGGATAATAAGTTTAAGACATGGCGCAGACTTTGGATAGCGCTTGCGAAGGCGGAAAAGGCGGGCGGACTGGACATAACCGACGAGCAGATAAGGCAGCTTGAGGCTAACGCGGAGAACATAAATTACGACGACGCGGTTGCACGCGAGAAGGAATGTAGACACGACGTTATGAGCCATGTGTACGCCTACGGACTTCAGTGCCCTGACGCGAAAGGGATAATCCACCTGGGAGCGACAAGCTGTTATGTGGGTGACAACACCGACGTGATTATTATGCGCGAGGCGCTTCGCGTGATTAAAAGAAAGCTTATTAACGTTATTTCGCTTCTTGCTAATTTTGCGGACGACTATAAGGAAATGCCCGCCCTTGCCTATACTCATCTTCAGCCCGCGCAGCTTACTACCGTCGGAAAGCGTGCGGCTCTTTGGCTTAACGAGCTTTATATGGATTCTCAAGAAATTGACAACCGAATAACTTCGCTCGCGTTGCTCGGAAGCAAGGGTACTACAGGCACACAGGCAAGCTTTATTGAGCTTTTCGAGGGTGACAGCGGTAAGATAAAAGAGCTGGAAGCATTCATAGCGAAGGAGCTGGGCTTCGATAGGGTGGTGCCAGTTTCAGGACAAACATATTCGCGAAAGGTCGATTTCCATGTGCTGAGCGCTCTTTCGGGAATAGCACAATCGGCAATGAAATTCGGTAACGATATGCGTATACTTGCAAACTTCAAGGAGATGGAGGAACCGTTTGAAAAGCAGCAGATAGGCTCCTCCGCTATGCCCTACAAGCGAAATCCCATGCGTTGCGAGAGAATTTGCGCTCTTTCGCGCTATGTAATGATAGACCTGCTTAATCCCGCGTTCACAGCGGGTACGCAATGGTTCGAAAGAACCCTTGACGACTCCGCAAATAAACGTGTAGCCGTAGCTGAGGCGTTCCTTGCAACGGACGCGATACTGAACATTATGCTAAACGTATGCAACGGCATTGTCGTTTACCCGAAGGTTATTCATGCCCGCGTAATGGCAGAACTACCATTTATGGCGACCGAGAATATAATGATGAGCGCCGTTAAAAAGGGCGGCGACCGTCAGGAGCTTCACGAAAAGCTTCGCGTTCATTCTATCGCGGCGGCAAAGGCGGTGAAGGAGGAGGGCAAGCCTAACGACCTTATCGAGCGCGTCTGTGCCGACGAGTCCTTTGCGCTTCGCCGCGAGGAGATAGAGGCCATTTTAAAGCCCGAGCTGTTCACGGGGCGCGCCGCGGAGCAGACAGCGGAATTTTTAACAGAAATCATCGCGCCGCTTCTATTAGACAACCGCTCGATTCTCGGCGAGACCGCGGTGTTAAGCGTTTAACGCCTTTATCTCAGGAAATCATTATTGGCTAAAGAAAACTAAAAGAGCAACAAAAAAACCGCCGTGTTAACGGCGGTTTTTATATACAAGCTATTTTACGGTGACAAGCTCGTAGCCGAAGCTGCCGACCCCTATTTTCTCCGCATAACGAAGTCCGGCTTCCCAGTTGGTTTCTGGCGCTAAGGCGTGGAAGTGGTCGCCACCCTCGTGGTTACAGCGAGCAAGCTCGCTGTCGGCGTTTATAGGCTGTGCGTTACACATATCTGCCGCGGCGTGGTCAAGAGCCACAGGGTCAAAGGAGGCGTACATACCGACATCGGGAATAATGGGAACCTCGTTTACTCCGTAGCAGTCACAAAGAGGGGAGATATCTACAGCGAGGCAAAGATGAAAGTGCGGACGGTCTTTAATAACTGCGAGCGCGTATTCAGATATGCGCTTGTTCAGTATCTCGTTAGTGTTTTCGGGCGGCACAATCGCTTTAGCGGGGCAAGCCTCCCAACAGCGACCGCAACCCGCGCATTTCTCATAATCTATCGCGGCTTTTGAATCAAGATAGCTTATCGCTGTTTGACCGCAAACGCCCTCGCAGGTGCCACAGCCGACGCATTCGTCTGAGCTAACCTTCGGCTTGCCCTCCTCGTGCATCTCCTTCTTTCCTGCCTTTGAGCCACAGCCCATGCCGAGATTCTTTATCGCTCCTCCTACGCCTGCGCCCTCGTGAGCTTTAAAATGGCTAAGGGAGATGATAATATCCGCGTCCATAATTGCCGTGCCTATCTTCGCCTCTTTTACCTGCTCGCAATTAATGGGTACAAGCGTTTCCGTTGTGCCGAGAAGGCCGTCAGCAATAATAATCGGACAACCGACGCTCAGCATGTTGTATCCGTTATCGGACGCGCATTCAAGATGTGAGATAGCGTCGGACCTCACGCCTGTATAAAGCGTGCTGCAATCGGTCAAAAACGGCTTACCGCCCTTTGCTTTTACGTATTTAACAAGCGCGGCGGCATAATTGTGGCGTAAAAACGCGAGATTTCCGCGCTCGCCGAAATGAATCTTTATAGCAACGAACTTACCTTCAAAATCAATCTTGTCTATACCCGCGGTCTTGGCGAGCCGAATTAGCTTATCCGTCAGCGGCTCCTTCATTCCTGTAGACATATCGCAGTAAAATACCTTAGAATCAGCCATAATGTATTCCTCTCTTTCATACGCCGTCATTATAACAAAAACAGCCGTCCTTTTCAATCGTTAACAACTGTATGTTTTCGACATTTCAACCAAAATATTCGCGCCGTTACTCGGCGCTTGCAACAAAACGCAAAAACGTAAAAAATTATTTGCGTTTTCTTTTTTTATAGTGTAAAATTAATGTCACTAACACGCTTTAAAACATTAAAGCTTTAAATCGGTAAATGGAGAGGTAAAATGACAGACCAGACAGTAATGATTATCACAATAGCGGTGTACATAATTTTCATCGCCGTTGTAGCGGCGCTTTGTCGCAACAGTTCCAAGAGCATAACCGAAATGACCGTTGGGGGAAGAAACGCCGGTGCGTGGGTATCCGCGCTTTCTTACGGCACGGCTTACTTTTCTGCCGTTATGTTTATCGGCTACGCTGGTGGCACAGGCTGGCGGTACGGTATATGGGGCGTCCTTGTCGGAATAGGAAACGCGGCGATAGGCTCGTTCATAGCGTGGCGCGTGCTCGCGTCAAGAACCCGTTCTATTACACGACGCTACGAGATTAAATCAATGCCTCAGCTTTTTGAGAAGCGCTTTAAGAGCGAAACTATGCGGCTGTTCTGCGCTATCGTTATTTTTGTTTTCCTCATTCCTTATTCAGCCTCCGTTTATAAAGGGCTGACAAGCGTTTGCTCAGTGTTATTGGGAATGAACGAGACGGTATGTATGGTGATTATAGCCATTGCGGCTTTCCTTCTCGTCGTTTTCGGCGGATATGTCGCAACCTTAAAAGCCGATTTTGTGCAAGGTCTTATTATGCTCGTCGGAGTATCAGTGCTGATTATTGCCGTGGTGCGCTGTGAGCAGGTCGGCGGGCTTTCCGCTGGGCTTATCGCCATAAGCGAAAAGACGGCGTCGCTGAAGCTCGGCGCAAGGGAACATATAGCTCTTTGGGCGACGATTCTTATGACCTCCTTCGGCACATGGGGCCTTCCGCAGATGATACACAAGTTTTACGGAATTAAGGATGACCGCGAGATAAAGCGCGGAACAATTATTTCAACAATATTTGCTCTCGTTGTAGCGGGCGGCGGTTACTTTATCGGTTCGCTTTCGCGTCTTTTCTTTACCGAGCTTCCAAAGGCGGGTACTGATTATCTCGTGCCCAAAATGCTGGGCGAGGCAAATCTTTCCGCTGTGCTTTTAGGTCTTGTTCTGGTACTGTTAATAGCGGCGTCCGTATCCACACTTTGCTCTATTACGATAACCGCCAGCTCAACTCTTACCATAGATATTGTTAAGGAAAGAATAGCAAAAAATCTTGACGAGAAGAAATCGGCTTTCTTTATGAAGGTTATCGCGGCTGTGTTTATTGTCGCGTCCTACTTCATAGCAAATACGAAAACTCCCATACTTGATATGATGTCCTACTCGTGGGGCGTAATTTCGGGCAGCTTCCTTGCCCCGTACGCGCTGCTGCTTTACAGCAATACCTTTACAAAGAAGGGCGCAGCCATAGGTATGATTGGCGGCTTTATAACGGCTATACCACCTGTTATCTGCAAGCTTTTCTGCCCGACCGTCGCGTTGCCCTATTTCGGCAAAATATGCGACCTCGGACCTCACTTTGCGTGCCTTGCTATGCTTGTTTCCTTAATTCTGTGCATTTCCTTTGGCGAAGTTTTCAATAAAAACGGTAAAAGCGCCGAATTTATTGGGTAAGAGCCTGTCAAGGTTTACTTTTCCGATATATAATAGTAAAATAAACATTTAAGATAGCTTTTTTACGGAGGTATTTGAATTATGCCGTCAGAACACATCTGGAACAAAGAGATGGAGTGCATGAGCCGAAAGGAAATCGAGGCTCTCCAGCTCGAACGGCTTAAAGCGCTGGTTGATTACTGTGACCGCAAGGTCCCGTTCTATCACGAGCGATTTAGCAAGGCGGGGGTATCCGCCGATAAAATCAAGTGCCTTCAAGATATCCGGCATCTTCCGTTTCTGAACAAAACAGACCTTCGCGACACCTACCCGTTCGGGCTTTTTTCTGTGCCGCAAAAGGAGCTTGTCCGCATACACGCGTCATCGGGAACGACGGGCAACCCGACCGTTGTCGGCTACACCCGCGAGGACCTCGACAACTGGAGCGAGCAGGTTGCGCGCATAGTCTACGCCGCGGGTGCGGACGAAAACTCTATGGTGCAAATATGCTTCGGCTACGGAATGTTTACGGGGGCGCTCGGACTTCACTATGGCTTGGAACGCATCGGCGCAACGGTCGTTCCGACTTCTTCGGGCAACACTGAGAAGCAGCTGAAGTTCATGCGTGATTTTAAAACTGACACTATAGTTGCGACGCCTTCATATGCTATGTTTCTTGCGGAATCCGCTCGGCAGATGTCGGGCGATTACCCGCTTAGCGATTACTCCCTTAAGCTGGGACTTTTGGGAAGCGAGGGAAGCACCCCGGAAATGCGAGCTCAGATTGAGCAGAAGTGGGGCAACGGCTTCTTTGCTACCGACAACTACGGCATGAGTGAGCTTAACGGACCCGGAATGTCAGGCGAGTGCCGCGAGAGAAAGGGGCTTCATATCTGCGAGGACCACTTCCTATGCGAGATAATCGACCCGCAGACGGGTGAGGTTCTGCCTGAAGGCTCTACAGGCGAGCTTGTCGTCACTAACCTTACAAAACGCGGCATACCCATGGTTCGCTATCGCACGAAGGACCTGACGAATATCACCTATGAGGCATGCGCTTGCGGCAGAACAACCGCACGTATGCAGAAGATAATCGGCAGAAGCGACGATATGCTGAAAATTCGTGGCGTAAACGTTTTCCCGACGCAGATTGAAAGCGCGATAATCGGCATTGACCAGATAAGCCCGCACTATCAGCTTGTAATTACCCGCGAAAACTATTCGGACAAGCTTGAGGTAAAGGTTGAGCTTATCGACGGCACGCTTCTTGAAAAGTTCAGCGAGCTTGAGGCGCTTCGCAACACAATTCATCACAAGATAATTACTATTCTTGGCATCGACGTAAAGGTATCCTTAGTCGAGCCTAATACAATCGAGCGCTTCACGGGAAAAGCGAAGCGCATAGTTGACCTTCGAGGAGAAAACAAGTAATGAGCAATAAAAAACTTATGCTCGGCAACGAGGCTGTTGCGCGCGGAGTTTACGAGGCGGGCGTTAAGGTCGTCTCGGCGTACCCCGGCACGCCAAGCACCGAAATTACCGAGTTTCTGTCTAAACATGACGATATTTACACCGAATGGGCGCCGAACGAAAAGGTTGCTTTTGAGGTTGCGAGCGGCGCGTCTCTTGCGGGAGCGAGAAGCTTCTGCGCCATGAAGCACGTCGGTCTAAACGTTGCGGCGGACCCGCTTTATACGATGGGCTATATCGGCTCACGCGGCGGACTTGTTTGCGCTGTCGCCGACGACCCCGGTATGCATTCGTCGCAGAATGAGCAGGATAGCCGTCACCACGCGATAGCCGCAAAGGTGCCGATGCTTGAGCCGTCCGACGCGGCTGAATGCAAGGAGTACGCGAAGAAGGCCTTTGAGCTTTCCGAGGTGTTTGACACCCCTGTGCTTCTTCGCCTTGTAACAAGAATAGCGCACGCGCGTTCGCTTGTTGAGGAGGAGCCGCGCGAGGAAAAGCCCATGCCCGAGGAATACAAAAAAGATATAGCTAAAACCGTAATGATGCCCGCTATGGCAAAGAAGCGGCACGTTTATGTCGAGGAAAGAACAAATAAGCTTATAGATTACGCGGAGCATTCGGGTATAAACAGAATTGAATGGAATTCCAAAGAAATCGGCGTTATAGCGGCTGGCGACTGCTACGCATACGCAAAGGAAGCGCTCGGCGACAAGGCGAGCTATCTAAAGCTCGGCATGGTTAACCCGCTCCCCGCCGATTTAATATTTGAGTTTGCTGACGGTGTCGAGACGCTCTACGTCGTTGAAGAACTTGACGACGTTATTGAAACCCACTGCAAAAAGAATGGCATTGACGTAATCGGCAAAGAGATTTTCCCGATATGCGGGGAATTCTCTCAAGCAACGGTGCGTTCGGCAATTCTCGGCGAGGAAAAGGAGTTCAGCACCTTTTCTGAGGAGATACCCGCGCGTCCTCCCGTGCTCTGCGCCGGTTGCCCCCACAGAGGGCTTTACTATGCGCTGAAGGGTATGAATCTTTATGTCAGCGGAGACATCGGCTGCTACACTCTCGGAGCGGCGGCACCGCTTTCGATGATTGACACTTGCATCTGCATGGGCGCGTCCGTCAGCGCACTTCACGGCTACAACACGGCTATGGGCGCGGATGCGGCGAAGAAATCCGTCGCGGTAATTGGTGACAGCACCTTTATTCACTCGGGTATTACAGGACTAATTGACATTGCCTACAATAAGGGAATATCTACTGTTATTGTGCTTGATAATTCTATTACTGCAATGACCGGACATCAGGATAACCCATCAACAGGAAAAAAGCTTGATGGGAGCTCGACACCGATCCTTGATCCGAAGAAAATCGGTGAAGCAA
>CAZUOY010000012.1:0-35228 GCA_964622315.1 uncultured Oscillospiraceae bacterium
AAGTATGGTATTAGAGATGAAAAGCGTAAATTACAGCTCCGCTGAAAGCTTGATGGCTTCGTTCATCATAGACTTGAAGTCATCCTCAGTGAGCGTGGCAAGCGCGCCGTTAAGCTTGTCGAGCAGCGCAGTGTTTCCCTTTTGAAGGGATATTCCGATATTTATTTCCTCGGCGGACACCTCAAAATCACCGTCTGTCAGGTTAATCATAACGAGGTCGGGGTTCGCGGCGATAGCACCCATAGCGGCGGGCTCGTCACAAACGACAAGGTCACATTTTCCTGAGGCAAGCGCAATAAACATCGGGGAAACATCCTCCTGTGCGGGAAGAATGTTGGCGTTCGGAATCTGGGGTAGGCATATGTCGTACCAAACGGTATCCAACTGCGAAGTGCAAGTCGCGCCCTCAAGGTCAGCGAGAGACTTTGCGTTTTCAAAGGCGCTGCCCTTGGTTGTAACCGCATATATGGAAGCGTAGTAGTAAGGCGTGGTGAAATCGACAGTCTCAAGACGCTCGGCGGTAATAGACTGACCGGCGATAACGCAGTCAACCTTGCCGGCTTGAACAGCCATAGGAAGGGCTGACCAATCCATCTTTACTATTTCAACGTCGTAGCCAATCTTGTCGGCGAGGTATTTCGCCATCATTACGTCGTAGCCGTAGGCGTAGTCGCCGCTTCCGCTGATTTTAACAGCGCCGTTCGCGTCAGACGACTGCGTCCAGTTGTAGGGCGCGTAGCCGCATTCCATAGCCACGGTAAGCACGTTGTCATTAAGTACGTCTCTTTTGCCGCACGCCGCAAAGCTAAGCGCGAGCACAAGGATAAGAACAACCGATAAAATCTTCTTCATTTTCATTCCCTCATTTTAAATTAAATTAAAAAATCCGTGAACACCTTCCACCCTTATGCGGAAGCGTCACGGTCGTCTTTCTTACAAATAAAATAAGAAAAATGCTGTTTGCCAATGATAGCTCTCCACATAATGTGACAGTCCGCCGCATATTCTGCGACGACCCAGCAAGATGCCTTAAAAGGAAAACACCCGCTTCGGCAAAAAGCCCTTTCTTTACGGCGGACCCTTTCGTCCTTATGCCGCAAATACTCTTTCTTTTTGCGCCTCTATCATTGTGTTGGCGTATTTACGCGCCAATACAATAATCGTATTCTGTTGTTTACGTTAGCACAGCTTTCTCGCTTTGTCAACAGAATGTACAAGTTTTGTAATGAATTTTTTACTTTTTGTCAAATCTTAGGGAAGTCTTTGGTATCTTGTCTTATAATGTGATATTATTCTTCTATAAAATCATTAAAGAAAACGGAGCGCAAAAATGAAGCTTAACAAAAAACGCACCTTCCTTGTAGGTCTTGCCTTTATGTCGATATGTGCTTTTTGGCAGGTATATGACGGGTTGATTCCTCAGATGTTGAAATATACCTTCGGTATCGGCGACACCGTTTCGGGTGTCGTCATGGCCGTAGACAACATTCTCGCGCTGTTTATGCTGCCGCTGTTCGGAACGCTGTCCGATAAAACCAACACGAAAATCGGCCGCCGCATGCCTTATATACTCTGCGGCACTGCAATAGCGGTCGTCTCTATGCTTCTCATTCCGTTCGCTGAACGGCAGAAAAGCTTTATTCTTTTCTTTATAGCTTTGGGCGTGGTGCTTGTCTCAATGGCGACCTACCGCAGCCCCGCCGTTGCGCTTATGCCCGACGTTACGCCGAAGCCCCTTCGCAGTCAGGCGAACGGCGTTATTAACCTAATGGGTGCCGTGGGCGGAACAATAATGCTCGGACTTATCTCGGTGCTCATACCCAAAATAGATAAGGACGCCGCTAACGTTGTTATGCCAGACTGCACGCCGATATTCTTCATTGCCGCGGGAATTATGGTGGTCTGCGTAGTGGTGCTGTTTCTCACGATTAACGAGCCAAAGACCGTTTACGCCATGCGCGAGGAGAGTCGTTCTTTGGGAATAGAGGAGGACCCAGAACCGGTCGCGGGCGAGGCGGAGGAGAAGCTTCCCAAGGACGTTCTGAAAAGCCTTGTTCTTATCGTTGTTACCGTTGCGCTGTTCTTTATGGGCTATAACGCGGTTACCACGGCGTTTTCTAAATACTGCGTTGAGGTTTTCGGTATGTCGGCGGGCGGTTACGCCACGGTTCTTCTTATCGCGCAAGTAGCGGCCATTATCGCGTATCTTCCCGTTGGCTGGATAGCAGGCAAGATAGGAAGAAGAAAGACGATTATAATCGGGCTTGCGCTTATGGCTTTCGCCTTTATCGGCGCGACCTTTGCGACGGCTATAACGCCTATAGTATACGTTCTCTTTATTCTTGCGGGCGCAGGAAACGCCTTTGTGGTTGTTAACACTCTTGTAATGGTAGTTGAGATGAGCAAGGGCGCGACAATCGGCAAGTACACCGGTCTTTACTATACCTTTAGTATGACAGCGCAGATTATTACCCCGATAGCCTCGGGCGCTGTGCTTCAGTTCGCAGGATATAAATATCTGTTCCCCTACGCCGCCTTCTTTGAAATCGCGGGTATTGTCACTATGTATTTCGTAAAGCACGGCGACAGTAAGCCGATACCGAAGCAGAAGGCAATTGAGGCGTTTGACGTCGAGGACTAAATCACTTATTCTTACAAAAAAAGCGAAAGGAGGTGCCGCAAATGCGGATTACCGACGAACGCGACCGCGAGCTGCACAACCTTTACAAAGAGAATAACAAGGGGAACCTTTCAAGGACAGGCAAAAGGCCACTCTCCAAGGTAACCCTTAAGCTGGTTGCCGCGGCGGCGGCTGTAACTGTAGTAACGGTAATAAGCGGGCTCACAGCGCGGGTAAAGCTGCTGGACGTGGGGTTCACCACGGCAAAGGTCGACGTAAATTTAAGCAGTCTATCCTCAAGCGGGAGAGAGCAAAACGAAATAGCCGACGCGGATATATGCTACCGTTTGGAAACGAACGGAGACACGGTGAAAACGGGTGAACTAAACAACAAGAAAACCATTCTCATCTTCGACGGACTCTTGCCCGAAACCGAATATATCCTGTCCGTTTTTTCCACAGACGGCGAGTCGTCGAGCCTTCTCGGTATATGCCGCTTCCCCACGCTGAAACCAACGACCGCTGTGCCCAAGACGCTGACGGGCGTCCTTCAACAGCTTTCGGCGCCGCTTCCAAATTCGCCGCCGATAGAGAACCCACCCGAGGCTTTTGAGCCTCCTCCGACAGAGGAACTCTTAGAACCTTTGCCTGAACCGGAACCTGAGCCGGAGCCGGAGCCTGAGCCTATCCCGCCGCCGACGCCCACCCTCGTTTCGCCCTCGGTTAGCTCTGAGCTTTTCTTTTCAAACGACGGTGTGGCATTGATAATGTATGTAACGCCGAACGACGGAGTAATTCAAGGCTGTAGCGCCGTCTTCAACGAAATTTCGTTTGAAACCTACTTTGACGCGGCGGCGAGCGAAAACTATGTTTTTATTCCGCTCGAAAACTGTATAGCGGGAACAAATATTGTGTCTGCCACCGTTAACTACACCCTTGACGGAACCGAAGGCTCAACTTCAACCTCGCAAAGCTTCGTTACCGTTTCGCCAAACGCAGACAGCGGTTTTACTGTTAACACCGACGGTGTATTAAACGGAACCGCCAGCTTCTACTCGCCAAGCGGAACGGTGAGCGTTGTCGGTGTTTCCATAAGTAACTACGAGGAACGCGAAGTTGGAGACTACACACCGAGTGACACAGGCGTAACGATTAGTAATTACCTATTTGCAGGCTATCGTGCAGATGTCGCCACCACGGTTACGATAACAGTCCAGTGGCAACCATCAAGTTTCGACGAGGTGTTCGAATTTGATATTGACTTTTATGCAGTAATTGTTACATAAGAAGGAGATAAAATGAAAGTATTTAGCAGAAACATCTCAAAGCAGGTTATATTCCTTGTAATCCTTGTGGGAATACTGATTATTGTCTTTAACCCGCAGTGGATACCGTTCCTGAGCGATGAAACGGTGGCGGCGATAGAATCCGCAACACACAGCGCGTTTTACAGCGAAAACGGCGGTAAGGGTCTTATGTTTATTACCCTTCCCACAATATTCAACCTTGTCGCTGCTGTGGCGGCGGTGCTGCTTGTTACAAACATACTTAACATAATTATTAAGCGCTGTATGCGCAAAACCAACCGCAGCCTTACCGTCGCAAGTCTTCTTCTAAGCGTGGTGAAATACGCGAGCGTTCTTGTTATTATCGTCTGGGGGCTTTCCATTCTCGGAGTTAACCTTACGGGCATCTTTGCAAGCCTCGGTATTCTTTCGCTTGTCGTCGGCTTCGGCGCTCAAAGCCTGATTGAAGACGTAATTACAGGTGTATTCATTATTTTTGAAGGGCAGTATAATATCGGCGACATAATTATCCTCGACGATTTTCGCGGAACGGTAAAAAAGATAGGCGTTAGAACCACCGCCATTGAGGACGACGGCGGAAATTTAAAGATAGTCAACAATTCGGATATTCGCAATCTTCAAAACCGCTCGAAGAATATATCTCTTGCGCTCACCGACGTCGGAATCAGCTACAGCGAAAGTATCGAGCGCGTCGAAAAGCTGCTTCTCGCCGCATTTCCGAAGATGCTGGAGGCTAACTCAGACGTCTTTGTCAGCGCGCCCGAATACCGCGGTGTTCAGGAGTTGGGCGCGTCAGCCGTGGTTCTGCGAATCATCTGCCGCTGTAAAGAGGAAAATCTGTTTATCGCCCAACGCAGACTCAACAGAGAGATTAAGCTTCTGTTTGACAATAACAAGGTGGAAATTCCCTTTACACAGGTCGTGCTTCATAATTCAAAGTAATTATAAGGAGAGCTCCGAATGTCTGTAAAAAAGCTGACGCTTCTTCATTCCAACGATATGCACGGAGATTTTCTCTCCGAAAAAATTGACGAAAAGCTTGTCGGTGGGGTTTCAATGCTTTCAGGTTACCTCGCCTCGGTCAGAAGCCGCGAAAAAAATGTGCTCTACGCTATAGCCGGCGACATGTTCAAGGGCTCTATTATCGACAGCGAATTTAAGGGAATTTCAACAATTGAAATAATGAATATGCTTTCGCCTGACATTGCCACTCTTGGCAACCACGAGACGGATTACGGCGTAGCGCATCTGTTGTTTCTTGAGAAATGCGCGAAATTCCCGATAATTAACGCGAACCTGTTTATTAAAACAAACCACGTCCGCCTCTTTACTCCTTTTAAAGTAATTGAGCTTGACGGGCTAAGTATAATGTTCATTGGCATTATCACCGAGGAGGTGCTCGCCCAGACGAAGAACGAGGCGGTTATAGGTTCCTTTGTAGATGTGCGCGAGGCGGCAAAGGAGATAGGTGTTATCTGCGACAACTATAAAACCACGCGGATTGACTATACCGTTATCCTCTCGCATATCGGAATAGAGGAGGATAAAAGGCTTGCCGCTCTGCTCGATAAGGAGCTTCGCGTTGACCTAATTGTCGGCGGTCATTCACACACGGTAATGGATAAGCCGCTCGAAATCAACGGAATAAAAATCGTACAGGCCGGCACTGGCACTGACCTTATCGGAAGAATGGACGTCGAATTTGATACCGAAAAGAAGAAGGTACTCTCTGAAAGGTGGCAGTGTGTGCCGATAGATAGCTCTCATTGCCCCGAGGACAAGGTAATGGAGAAGGTACTTAACGTTTACAAGTCCAAAACAGACGAGAAGTATTCCCGTATTATTACACGTCTTGCCAAGGAGCTGACTCACCCCTCAAGGACTCAGGAGACCTCGCTTGGCAACCTTTTCGCTGACTTATTGCAGGTGGATTCCTCTTTTGACGTTATGCTCTACGGCTCGGGCAGTGTCCGAAAAAAGTCTATGGGCCCAATCGTCACCTACCAGGACTTGCAGGAATGCTGTCCGTATGACGACCCGCTTTATATGCTTGAGGTAACCGGAGACCAGTTTAAGCGCATGCTCGCCTTCGTTCTGCGCGAGGAAGCGTATGAGGGCGACCATACCGAGTTCTACCAGCTCTCGAAGGGTATGCATATAGTGTGGTCGAGAAAACGTCAGTGCTTCGACGAGTTTATGCTTAACGGGAAGGAGATTCTTCCCGATGACCGCATAAAAATCGCTCTGCAAAAGTATCACTACGCAAGCTTTGACGAGTTCTTCAATCTTCCGCTCGCTGAGGTGGAGAAGAACCGAAAGGCGAGGATGGTCGCGACCTCTTGTTTCTGTATCTTCGAGGAGCTGTTGGTTAATTCTAACGGAATGGACGCAGATATCGAAAAACGTATAGTTATACTTGATAATTAGCAAAATTGGTAACAAATCGTACAAAAAAAGCGGAGTTTTCTCCGCTTTTTGTTATTTTGACGAAAAATAGTAGGAAAAATTCCGCAAAAAGTTTAAAAATATAAGATTTTTTAAGAATTTATACAAAAAGTAGTGAATATTCAGTAAAAGTATGGCATAATATATATACTGCATATTATGGCGTAGTGGTTTTTTGGCACTTTTAACCATTGTGGTTTTGAGGTCGATTAGCATGTTGCCGAACCGGCTGTTTTATGTCACAGAAATAGTACGCAAGCGCGTGGCGGAGGATGAAATGAGCGTTTCCGACAACAAAAAGTTGAATACTGCCGATAAGTCCGACGTCAAGAGCGGTCGTTCACTTACCGACAAGTTTAAAAGCGTTGCCGGCAGCGAGGCAAGCGCGGACCAGAACAGCGAGGCAATAAATATGCTTCTCGTTGAGGGTATCCGCCCCGTTATCTTCGACTGGAACCTTGACACAAATCAAGCCACCGCGAGCGACAGCGCTTCCGAGTACATTTTATTCGACAGCCCCGTTTCCGACGTTTTTGAAAATCGCGTGCCGGAGGACGCCGTCCACGCTGACGACCGCAAACGCCTTGTAGACGAAATGCAGGAATGTAAGAAGAAGAAAAGCCCGCGCTTTGAAATCACCCTTCGGTTAAAGAAGAAAACTGGCATCTATGCTATATGCCGCGTCACTATTACATATTTTATGAGCGACACGGGCAAGCTTCGCCGCGCAATCGGAACTATACGCGAGCTTAACATAACCGACGCGGCGGCTGATATTCAGCTTCAGGCGCTAACCTCGTATATGGCGGCGGGCGTTATGATGGTTGAGGTGAAGAAGGGCGGAAGGCTCTCGTTGCTTTTCACGAGTGAAAGCTATTTCAGAATGACGGGGCTTACCAAGCAGGAGCTTTCGCGCTACGAGCTTGAGCCCACAAAGATAGTCGACCCCTTTGACTACGGTCAGCTGATTCTTAAGGTCGAGCGCTCGGTAAAGCGGGGCGAAATTCTCGACTTTTCGTATAGGATAAAGTATAACGGAATGCAAAAATGGCACCACGTTCGCGCTGTAAGAATACCCTACGAGAAGTCCGAGTTTCCCGTATTTATCGCCGTTATCACCGACATTACCGAGCTTAAGGAGCGCGAAACCGAGCTTCGTCTGGCAAACGACAGAATGAATCTCGCGTTCTCCTTGCTTAACACCTCTATTTTCGAAATAGACCTTGAATCCCGCTCGCTTACCCTTTGGGAGCCGTTTGACAATTTTAAAATTAGCGTTGAAACCTACGAAAACTTCGATAACGCTCTTGTTAACGACGGAACTATACACCCCGACTCGGTTAAGGAGTTTAAAGAGTACGTCCGTGCGCTTTATAAAGGCGAAAAGAACGGGTCATACGCGCTGATTATTCGTGACAGCTCGGGACAGTATGTTTGGTCGAAGCTTTCCTACCGCGTTGTGTGCGACGAGGCGGGACGACCAATAAAGGCAGTGGGCACCTCAGAAAAGCTTCCTAATATAGTTGACGAGCGCACTATCTTCCAACAGGAGTGTCTGCTCGAAACGGCGCTTCGCGACAAGCTTTTCTCGGTGGCGCGAGCCAACCTCACCAAAAACCGTGTCGATGTCTTCTTTTTTGAAGGCGAAGACAGACTTTCGCTGCTTGCGGATAAGAGCGTAAACGAGCTAATTAAGGTCACGGAGAAGGGCGTTTTCGGCGAGGAGGATAAATACAGCTTTACTAAGATATTTGGGATTAGTTCGCTGTTTTCCAATTACGAAAAGGGCAACCACTGGTTCTCCTTCGATTACAAGAGAAAAGACCGCGCGGGCAAGATAAAGTGGTACTCAATTCTCGCCCACCTCATAATTGACCCGCTGACAGGCGACCTCTACGCCTTTGTGTATACCCTTGCAATAAACGAAATCAAGGAATTTGAGCTTGCACTTCCTCAAAAGGTTGAGCGCGATTCAAACGCGATGGTCTACACAAAGGAATCGGTTAAAATATTCGTTTCAAATTTAGTCGATACCGAGAAGGAAAGAAACCGTCTTTGCGCCTTCCTGTTAATTGATATTAACGGTATAAATCAGATAAAAGAAAACGTCGGAATAAATGTGGCGAGTCGAATTATCTCGCTTATCGGGCGTCTTTTCAAGCTACTTTTCCATAACACAGGGGTCGTGGGAAGAATGCGCGATGACCGCTTCGCAATCTTCCTTCCCTCGGTGCTTTCCGCTTCCGACGCGGAGCTTCGCTCTAAGGAGATAATCAACACGGTTCAAACCTGCGTCATTGGCGCCGACGTTAAGGAGAGCATAGATTTCTCGGTCGGCATTTCGGTGCTGAGCTATAATGACGCGACATTCAGTACACTATATGACAGCGCCGACAGCGCGCTTGAGCATAACAAGCGGCAGCTTGAGGGCAACCAGTTCGCCCTTTTCGACGCGCAGAAGGAATACTCCGACGAGGCCTCCTTCCTTATTCTCTCCGAAGGTCGCTTTGTTGAAAAGGAATTCACCGTAAACAGCAACCGCCACGACGAAACCATGCTTACCTCCTTCTTCAACTGTGCGTCGCACCTTGCGAACGCCGCGGATACCGAGGCGGCTATGAAGGGCGTGCTTGAGGAAACGGCAAAGTATTATAAATGCGACAGAATATATATACTTGACCTTTCTAAGGATAACAAGACAGTTAACGGGCTTCACGAATGGCGAAAGAGCATGTATCGCCCCACCCTTGACCTTACAAAAAACGTACCTATCGCGAAGCTTCCCGCAGTTAAAAAGTCGTTTGATACATTGCACACAATAATTCTGCAAACGGTAAATAAGCAAAGCGAGGAGACCACCTCTGACAAAACCTTTATCGCCTCTCCGATTATGAAGAACAACAAAATCGTCGGTTTCATCTGTATTGATAACCCCACAAGGCATAACGACGATATTGCGCTTATCTATTCGCTTTCCTCGCTTCTATCTGTGCTTCGCAACCTCAAACAGCCTGAAACGGAAAGCCAGCATTTCGATTTCGACCCGCAAACAAAGCTTCTTAACCGCACACGTTATTGGCGCGACGTTACCTCCATTCTCCCCGACACCCTCTCCTCCTTGGGCGTGGCGTTCGCGGACGTTAACGGTCTTAACGTAATAAACAAGCTGCACGGCACCGAGTTCGGCGACGGCATAATTATGTTCGTAAGCGGCGAGCTTCGCGAGGTGTTCGGGGGGGATAACGTCTACAGAATCTCCGGCGACGAGTTTGTTGTGCTTGCTAAAAACATCGGGCACGAGGAATTTACCGCGCTAACCGAAAAGCTGAAAAGCGGCTTGGAATTTACCCACCCCGGAACGGTCAGTATCGGCTCCACGTGGGCAGATTCCGAAATAAACGCTCTAAAGATGGTTGACCACGCGGAAAGCCTTATGCACCTTCAAAAGCAGGAACATTATCGGCGCGAGGAGGATATCGGAAGCCGTGAGCGCCCGAAGATACTGCGTTCCCTTCAGCAATCCATTAACGACGGTATGTTCCGCGTTTATTTACAGCCCAAAGCGGACATTGATACCGGCAGAATAGTGGGTGCCGAGGCTCTCGTTCGCTTATATGACGAGACAAAGGGGATAGTTTCTCCCGATAAGTTTATTCCGCTCTTTGAGCGCGAACAGGTTATTAAGCATATAGACTTCTTTGTGCTTGAGCGCACGCTGAAAATTCTCGACGACTGGAGGAAGGCGGGCAAACGCATTCTTCCCGTATCGGTTAACTTCTCGCGTGATACCCTTCTTGACCCCTCGTCGCTTGCCTGCGCGCTCGAAATCTTCTCGCGTTACGAAATTCCGTTGGATATGATTGAAATAGAGATAACCGAGAGTATCGGCAACATAGAACGCGCAACGGTTTCCAGCGCCTGCGAGCAGTTTATTAATCAGGGCTTCCAGCTTTCTCTTGACGACTTCGGCTCGGAGTATTCAAGCCTTTCGGTGCTCTCCGCCATTCGTTTCCGTTCGCTCAAGCTGGACAAGTCGATAATCAGCGACATTGTCACAAACCGAATGAGCCGAATAATTGTCGAAAACACCATACGCCTTTGCCGCGAAACGAATATGATAAGCGTAGCCGAGGGTGTGGAAAGTGCGGAACAGCTTAGCACGCTGAAAGAGCTTGGCTGCGTGATAGCGCAAGGATACTACTTCAATAAGCCTATACCGCCCGAGGATTTCGAGGAGAAGTACATAAGCTATTAGCCGCTGAAAACAACGAAAAGCCCACGCCGTTAAGACGTGGGCTTTATTTATAGCTCTCTGCCCTCAGGGAAGCAATGGGTGTGTATCGGCGCGTAAACGCGGTACCCGTCGCAGTGTCGGCAGAAGCGACGCAGACCGAAGCGAACTGAGCGAAGCTTAAAATACGCGCTCAGCTCGTCCACTGTTTTCTCATCAAACTGCGACCTGTGGCAGAGCATTGCGGCGCGCCTTTTGCTATAGAACCTACTCACCGAAACATAGGCGTTCGGGCGGTCCGTATAGAAAAAGCCTATCGCCTTCGGCTGATGAAATTCGTTTGCACCTATGCTTTTCATAAGCGCTGGGTACGGGCAGATGTTAACGGCGTATTTCAGCGCCGTGCCTGTTTTTAAATGGTCGGCGTGGGTCTCCGAAATAACGTCAGGGTCAGGCGCAAAAACTACGTCGGGCTTAATACGAGCTATCTGCTTAGCAATTGCCTGCGAGAGCGCCTCAACGGAGTACTGCCCGCCGTCTTCAAAATCAAGGAAGCTGACGCTCGCGGCGCCCAAAAGCTTAGAGGAGGAAAGAGCCTCATCCTTGCGAATCTCCGCAAGCCTCCTTCCGGAAAGCTTTCCGTCAAGGGAGCCCATACAGCCGTCGGTGGCGATAAGAAAGTCCACCCGCTTTCCCGCGGCGGTAAGCTTCGCAATCGTTGGCGCGGCGGCTATTTCAATATCGTCAGGATGCGGGCCGATAAACAAAAAGGAACTGAAATCTTCTATGTGCGGTATCGGAACCGCCTTTTTGAGCAGAAGCTTAAACATCGCTTTACCTCACTGCACTTTTCTTTATTATAATTTAACGTTTAAAAAAACACAACTCAGCCGCAATGTATGGTAAAATAGAAGCATCAAATCCGCGAGGTGAAATCGTGATTATTCCGAAACCGAAAAAATGCGAACTGTTTGAAAAAAAGCTGGAAATCAAGCCGCCGATTAAGCTGTACAGCGACAGACTGATACCGGGCGTGCTTGAGCTGTTAAAAACGCTGGACTCCTCGGCGCGTTCAATTGACCTTGAACGGCGTGCCGACATAACCTTAAGCCTCGTGCCTCTTTCGGGCGAGGAGGAATACAGAATATTCTGTGACGAAAGCGGGGTAGCTGTCTACGCTACGAGCCAGTCTATGGCGGTTTTCGCAATACAGACACTGCGGCAGATAGCAAGCGTGTCAAACGACTGCGTGGCTATACCCTACTGCGATATTTCCGACTCTCCTCGCTTTGGCTGGCGCGGCTTGTCGCTTGATGTTGCCCGCCACTTTATACCGCTAAAGGAGCTTTTCTGTATAATTGACCTGCTCTCATTTTATAAATTTAACCGTCTTCACCTTCACATCTCCGACGACCAGGGCTTCCGTGTGGAGATTTCCCGCTTCCCTAAGCTTAACGAGATAGGCTCCTTTAGAAAAAGCAGCGCGGTGAAGAAAGGGAACGGCGAGGTTCAAGACGGCGAGCCGCATGGGGGCTTTTATACTAAGAAAGAGATTAAAGGTCTTGTTGCTTATGCGCGAAGCCGCGGAATCGAGATTGTTCCTGAGCTTGACCTTCCCGGGCACACTTGCGCCATAACGGCAAGTTACCCCGAGCTTTCATGCAAGGGCGAACAGCACGACGTAGTAACGGAATTTGGAATAAAGGATTTTTCGAGCAGAATCCTTTGTGCGGGAAACGACGGCACCCTCGAATTTATGAAAAGTCTGCTTCTTGAAATCGCGGAGCTTTTCCCCTTTCGCTATATACATATCGGAGGGGACGAGGCGGGAAAACGCGAGTGGAAAAGCTGCCCGAAATGCAGGGCGCGTAAGAAGGCACTCGGACTTCGCAGCGAGGACGAGCTTCAAAGCTTTATGTCAAACGTAATGTGCGGCTTCTTGAAATCAATGGGCAGACGACCTATCGTCTGGGACGACGGCGTTACCAGGCTTACCGACCCTGACGCAATCTGTCAGCGTTGGTCGCCCTTCTTTTCAAAAAGAAGCCGCTCGCCAATAAAGGAGATTAACAGCGGACGAAAAACAATAATCAGTTATTTCGGCAGACTCTATTTTGATTATCCGTTTTCTATGACTCCGCTTAAAAAGACCTATGAAACCAGAATAGTTCCGCACAAAGTAAAAAAGGCAAACGAGGGAAATATCCTCGGAGCGGAATGTGCGCTTTGGACGGAATGGGTCACGGACGAGAATAAGCTATGGTTCTGCTTGCTTCCGCGCCTTGCGGCCGCGTCAGAGCTTATGTGGACAAGCGACAGCGAGCGCTCTTACCCCGAATTCATCGGGAGGCTTCAAAGCCACTACCGCTTATATGACGACTGGGGGCTTCCATACGCAAAGAATGTTGAAAAGAGCAAGGGTTTTCTTTCTAATCTAAAAACGAATAAGCTTTGGTTTACAAAGGACGCTGATATCGAATTAAGACAGTAGAATTTCTACAATATCACAGTTTAGGGAATTTGTGATAAATTTCAAGTAAAACTTTAGTAAAAGTTCAGTAATATCTGTCAATCTGCATTATTTTATTGAATAGTTGTTGTAAATTGTATATAATGTATCTAATAAATTGAAGTTTTAGGAGGAAGCTATGTCAGATAAACTTAAGGACACCGCGGTTGTAACCAGCGAAACCGACGCCGCGGAAATCCAACGAAAAAAAACCTTTGAAACGAACAAGTGGTTTTTCACCTCCAGCGGAATAGGGCGCGATATGGCGTACCAGCTTATCGCCTCGTTTCTACTTATCTACATTCAATTCGGCGTTTCCCTTACTCTTGCGCAGTTCACGCTTCTAAGCATAATTATCGGCGTGGGCGGCAGAATTTGGGACGCGATAAACGACCCGATGATGGGCGCAATTATTGAGGGAACACACATGAAGGCGGGCAAGTTCCGCCCGTGGATAATTATCGGCGCACTTTCCTGCGGGTTAGTAATTATCCTTATGTTTAACATTCAGTCGCTTTCCGGCTGGAGCTTCGTCGTGTTTATGAGCATTATGTACCTGCTTTGGGAATCCACCTTCACGATGAACGATATCGGCTACTGGTCGATGCTACCGAGCCTTTCGAGCAGGACCGACGAACGAAACTCAGCCACGATGCTCACCGTGCTTTTCGCGGGTGTCGGCGCGATAATTGCTCAAGGCGTTATCCCCATGGTGACAACGGGAGATATGCGCGCGGGCTACCGTTTTGTGGGTCTCTTGGTGGGACTGGTGTTTATCGCGAGCCAGGTCATGGTCTTCTTCGGCGTAAAGGAACCGCCAAGACGCGTTAACGAGAAGTCCGAAAAGGTCTCTCTTAAAAAGATGTGGTTCACGATTAAGAGCAACGACCAGATACTTTGGATGACACTTTCCTGTATGTTTTACAACGTCGGAAGCGCGCTTCTTACGGCGCTCGCGGCGAACCTGCTTTATATGGAGATTGGCTATAACGGCACCCTTTACTTCTATGTCGTTTGCGCCTACGGAATTACAAGCGTGCTTGTAAACGCGCTTTATCCCGCCATAGTCTCAAAGCTCGGACGGCGGAAGCTTCAAGCTTTGAGCATAACGCTCGCCTGCTTCGGTTACGTTGTTCTCGCCCTTATGGGCTGGTTCAGCTGGCTGCCGTTCACGGTGGTTCTTCTTTGCATATTTATTGTCTTGATTTCCGGCGGACAGTCGATGTTCTACATGGCTACGATAGTCAACATGACCAACTGCGTAGAGTATAACGACTATAAGCTCGGCGAACGCAACGAAGCTGTTGTTTCCACCCTTCGTCCCTTTATGGCAAAGTTCGGCGCGGCGCTTCACACCCTTATTGTTACAGTGGTGCTTACCGTTTCTGGCATATACGGACTGAGCCAGTCGATTAGCGCGCTTGAGGCACAGCGTGACTTTTTCGCAAAGGCAGACGTACCCTCGCAGGTATACTATATCGAACAGCTACAGGATTATATTGACGAGTTTGAAGGTCTCACCGAGGATACCGACGCTTACAATAAGGCGGCGGAAAGCGTTGCGGCTACAATAGACGCCGACAGCGTTATGAACAAATATCTGATAGACTCAAAATACGTTACCGCTATAGGTGACGCTATCGTGACAAAAACAGACGAGAGCGGCAACAAGAGCGAGCTTGGACGCTTGTCTGAAATCGACGCGAAAGCGCTTACCGACGATGGCAATATTTATGCGCTTGAAGTCGGCGACGTTGACAGCGGCGCAGACAGCGCGGTAAACCTCAACTTCAAGGATAAAAGAACAGATAAGATGAGATTGTCGCTGAGACTTGCGCTTACGGTTATTCCGATTATTCTTCTCCTTTCCGCTTTGATAATTCAGCGAAAGAAATTTATAATTGACGAAGAATACTACGATATGATGCTCGCGGAGATAGAGAAGCGCGATAAGAAATAGTGATAAAAACCGCCGCCCTTATATAAGGGCGGCGGTTTTAATTTGTTTTAAAGTTCTTCCCTTTTTCTTCTGTAGTCGCTGAAAACCTCGCGTACCAGCTCAAGCACCTCATGCTCGGTAGACATAGTCAGCGCCTTGTTTGCTATACGCTCGGCTTCCTCTTTTGAGGTTTCAAATAGAATACGTTTGATTTTTGCCACGCAGGTCTCGTCGATACTCAAAGCCTCGTAGCCGAGCCCAACAAGCAACACAGCGCCCATCTGCTCGGCGGCAAGCTCACCGCAAACGTAAACGGGCGTGTTGAACCGCTTAAAAACGTCCAGAACATTCTTTAGAAGCCGAAGGAAAGCGGGCGCGTAGCTTTGGTGCCACGGAGCGGTAGAGGTTTCGCCGCGTCCGGCAGCACAGAAATACTGGCAAAGGTCGTTTGTTCCCACGCAGACATAATCGCAAAGCGGCGCGAAAAGGTCAGCTGAAAGAGCTGTCTGCGGTATCTCGGCGACTATACCGAGCAAAACCTTCTCGTCAAACGGAATCTGCTTCTGCCTTAGGTCATCCTTTACCTTTTCGCAGAGTTCACGCGCAAAAATCAAGTCCTCCACACAGCTTACCATGGGTAGGAGTATTCTTACCTTTCCAAAGGCGGAAGCGCGGTAAATTGCGCGAAGCTGGGTTTCAAAAAGCCCTTGATTCAGCACACAATACCTTATTCCCCTTACTCCCGCTTGTGTCTTAACTCTGTCCTTTCCCGAAATAAAGTGATAGATTACGCCGGGCATAAAATCAAAGGTTCTTATTGTCAGCAGCTTTCCGTTTGAGTGAACAAGAGCACTTTTGTAGCTATTAAGCTGTTGCTCCTCATCAGGCGGCGTTTCACAGCTCGCAAAGATGCTCTCTGTGCGAAGAACGCCCACGTAGTCGCTGTAGTTCACCGTTTCAATATAGTCAACTGTGTCGATGTTTATCCCAATCTCTATGCGCTCGCCGCTCTTTAAGCGCGCTTGCTTGTCAAGGAAGCTTCTCGTCTCGCGAAGCTCCTCGTTAAAACGCTTCTCCTTCTCACGGTAGCGCTTCACGGTTTCTCTTTCAGGTTCAAGCCGAATAATTCCCGTGGTGTTGTTATTTGCGGCGTCAAGTATAACGACCGCACCGCTCTTTAATATCTTTGTCGCGTCGGTGACGTCTAAAATCGCAGGTATTCCGTAGCTTCGCGCTATTATAGCCGTATGGGAATTAGCTCCGCCTTTTTCGGTGATTATTCCCTTTACCTTCGACCTGTCCATCGTTGCCGTTACGCTCGGCAGAAGGTCATGCGCCACAACAATAACCTCGCGAGTCAGCTTAGAGAGGTTCTCCTCCTTGCCGCCGCCAAGTATTCGAAGCAGCCTATTGCGCACGTCACGCAGGTCGTCCACCCTTTCGGAAATAAGCGGGTCGTTAACCCTGCGAAGCAGAGCGATGTACTCGTCAAAAACCATCTGCACGGCGTATTCCGTGACGGTTCGGTTTGTGTATATCTCCTCGTGGATACGCTCTACTATGTCCTCGTCAGTCAGTATCTGTTTGTGCGCTTCGAATATCTGCGCCTTATCCTCGCCCTTGTCGCCGAAGCCGATAATCATCGCGTCCAGCTCCGCTTCGGCACTGTTTACAGCGTCGGAAAAGCGCGCAAAGTTTTTGTCCTCGAAGCCCTCGTCAAAGTAAGCCTCGTGAACGTCGTAGGAGAAGGCGCGGTAGACATACACCTTGCCTATAGCCACCCCGCCAGATACTGCGCTGCCTTTTAAAAGAATCATAGCAAACGCTCCTTAATTGATGCCGCTTTTACCAAAGCTTTTGCGGATATTTCCCCTCGCTGAGCATTTTGTTTAACGCACTTTGAAGCGCGGGCTTGTCCTCAATGTAGGTTACACCGTGCCATCTGTCCTCGCTTTTCATTACAAAAACCGAAACCTCGCCGCGCTCTAAAAGCTCACCTATTGCGCTTGGAATGGGAAGCTCCGCCTTCAGTGGGTTTTCCTTTCCCTTTTCAAGCACAAAACGTTCAAACTGCGGACGAAGCAAGGAAAACAGCATAGGCGTAAAGCCCCAAAAATTCATTGAAGCCGTAGCGTTTGACAAAAGCTTCTCTGCGCCGGTATCTAAAATGGAATAAGCACCGTCCGCACGCTTTTCTATTTTCTGTACCTCGGTAATTCTGCTGAGATAGCCGCCTTTTGTTTCGCATACGCCGCGGGTTACCGTTCCGTGCTCGGTCAGGGTATTCAAAAGCTCGTACCCAACCATAGAAAATTCGTTATCCTTGCGCGAGCTTGCGTCCGCAAGAAAATTATACATCTGTATATACGCGCTTTTTCCGTAATAGTCGTCAGAATTTATAACCGCAAAAGGCGCGTCCACAAGCCCCTCGCATGCAAGTATTGCCTGTACCGTTCCCCACGGCTTAACCCTGTCGGGCGCAACGGAATAGCCGTCTGGCATCAGCGTGTCAAGCTCTTGAAAAACATAGGTCGTCTCAACAAGCTTGGATACTCTGTCGCCGATGACCTCTTTAAAATCTTTTTCTATTTTTCGGTTTATGATGAAGGCTATCCTTTTAAAACCGGCTTTTATAGCGTCGTATATGGAATAGTCAATTAATATCTCGCCGTTCTTCCCTATTTTGTCTATCTGCTTTAGACCTCCGTAACGGCTTCCCATTCCCGCCGCAAGGACAACTAATATGGGTTCCCTCATTGTTTTGGCTCTCTTTCATATATAAAATTTTCCTATTTTAATTCTACTTGCTTTTCAAGTTTATTTCAACAGTTATTATGTAACTTTGCCTTCGTTTATTCAAACAGATTTTCAATTAAAAATTGTAATAAACGATAAACTTTGTTTCTTTTATAAAATTGTATAGCATATTTACATAGAAAATATTAAAATATAGGTAGATAATTTTCTCGAATTTCGTCGTTTTTTATCTCTTATGCCTCGTTCAAAAACGGAGCGGTTTAAGCACATTATTATACCCTTTAATTTAGCACTATATCATTACGGCAATAACGAAAGGAACTCTCTTAAAAATGAAAAATCGTCGTATCGCGGTATTCGTCGCGGCGCCTTATAAAACCTACGCACACGAAATAACGAGCGGAATGTTTGAGGAGGCAAAAAAACGAGGAGTAACCCTTTGCCTGTTTTCAGTTTTGAGCGAAGCTAATATCGAGACTCAATCGGTGAACATAGGCGAAGCGGCTATTATCAATCTACCCGACCTTGAAAAATTCGACGCCATTATTCTGCTTAAAAGCACGATACTCAACCCCATTGCGCTCAACTATATTGATGAGGTAATAGAGAAGGCGGCGGGCGTGCCGCTAATTAGCATCTGCTGCGCGGTTGAGGGCGCATACAACATCTTTTTTGATGAATATACGGGAATTGCTGAGCTTTCCAAGCATTTTGTCGAGGTTCATGGAAAAAGGCGTTTTTGCTATGTTGGCGGACCTGTGGGAAACACCGTGGCGGATAACTGTCTTATCGCCTTTAAAAAGTCGATGGACGACCTCGGCGTGACGATAGAGGACAGCCAAATCTTCCGCGGAAGCTATATGCGCGAAAGCGGCATTGCCGCGGCTGAGTACTTCATTAAGAGCAATCAGAAGCCCGACGCAATACTTTGCACAAACGACGACATGGCGCTCGGTGTGTCCGACTACCTTACCGACATCGGCGTTTCCATTCCGCGTGATATTGCAATCGCCGGCGAGGACGCGACAAAAGAGGCGGAAATTCACGTGCCCTCAATTACCTCTGTGCTTCGCCCAACTAAAGAGCTTGGTATGCGCTCTGTTGCGACTGCGCTCGACGTGCTGGACGGCAAGGAGGTTTCGCGCAGCCAGTCGTTTGATACTAAGATGGTAATCGGAAATTCCTGCGGCTGCGGCTCCGTGGACGAGAGCTGTGAAAAGGGATATATTAAGTTTCTTACGAAACAGCGCGACCTGTTTACTAACGAACACTACGCGTCTGTTACCTTTAACACCTATCTTTCAGGGGCGGAGGATATGAACGACCTGAGAAACCGCCTTTCAACGGTAGTCGAACAGTTCGCCATACATAGACTTTACGTCTGTGTTTCCGAGACACACCTTTCCGAACAGCCTAACCCGGGAAGCTTTGCAACAAGGCTTGACCTTCCCCATTCAGAATTCGGCAGTATGCGCCTTATCTTCGGCTACGACGGTAAGCGTGTTCTTCCAAGAAAGAGCTTCTTGTCTGAGGAGCTTCTGCCAGATATGGAGGAACATGAGGGCGAAAGTCTTGTCTTCTGTTCTATGTATTCGTTAAACAGAAACTACGGCTATGTCGTGTTTGACGCAAAGGATATCAGCGAGTTTATGTTCCGTTCCTTCTGCCAAACGCTCGCGACCGCTGTGGAGAATCTCTGTCTTCATTTCGCTGTTCAAAACTATGCAAAACAGCTTGAACAGCTGTATATCCGCGACACACTCACGGGGCTTCTCAACCGTCGCGGTTACGTGCAGTGCGCGAACGAGCTTTTTGAAAAGGCAAAGAGCCGCAAAAAGAGCTTTATGATTTTAAGCGCCGATATCGACTATCTTAAATACATTAACGACAACTACGGACATAAGGAGGGCGACGTTGCTATCTCTGCTCTCGCCGCTTGCTTAAAGCGCGTCGCGCGTCCGCAGGATATCTGCGTACACCTTAGTGGTGACGAGTTCATGGTGCTCGGAATTGATTACTCAAAAGAGGATATGGAGCAGTTCATTAAACAGGTTTACACCGAGGTGGAGCGCAACAACATGATTTCTGATAAACCCTATCAGTTAAGCGCGAGCCTTGGCGGCTACGTATGTGTACCGGACGACGACACCTCACTTGAGTTTTTAACGAACATTGCGGATAACGAGATGTACAACACAAAGAAGCAACACCATAAGTACACTCCCGCTGGCAGAGAGTAAAAATAAACGAACAAAAGCCGAACGCTTTAGGCGTTCGGCTTCTTTTATTTCTTTGTTATTTTAGGTCCGTTCGCGGTGTCCTCAAGCTGATAGCCAAGCTCTGTTATTCTGTCTCTGAGCCTGTCTGCCTCGGCAAAATCCTTGTTCTTTCTCGCCACCGCCCGCCTATTCGCAAGCTCGAATATTTCGTCGGGTATCTCGCTTTTGTCGCGGTTGTAAACCAAACCCAAAACGTCTGAAAGCTCATCAAAGGTTTTTGCCGCGTATACAAGAGAATCGCGGCTTTCGTCCTTCGCGCTGTTTATGTCGCGCACCAGCTCAAACAATGCGGAAAGAGCATCGGCTGTGTTTAAATCATCCTCCATAGCCGTGATAAAGTCCTCGCGGTGCGAATCGCAGAGCGCCTTTAAGCCGTCGCTTCCCTCTTTAGCACTCTCGATTGCGAAATCCAAATTATTACGGCAGGTGTAGAGTCTGTCGAGCGACGCGCGGCACTGCTCCATAATTTCCTTGGAAAAATTAATCGGGGTTCTGTAGTGGGCGCTTATCATCAAGTAGCGAATCGGCTCATAACCGCAAGCTTCGCTTATTTCTCGAACGGTAAAGAAGTTACCGAGCGATTTCGACATCTTGCGGTTGTCTATGTTAAGGTAGCCGTTATGCATCCAGTAATGTGCGAAATCAACACCTGTAAAGCATTCACTTTGGGCTATCTCGTTTTCGTGGTGGGGAAAGATTAAATCCTGCCCGCCGCAGTGGATATCGAAGGTGTCGCCAAGATATCGGCGCGACATAGCCGAGCATTCTATGTGCCAGCCCGGGCGGCCGTTTCCGTATGGACTCTGCCAGCTGGGTTCACCCGGCTTTGCGCTTTTCCATAGCGCAAAATCCATCGGGTCTTCCTTCTTCTCGCCAACGCCTATCCTCGCGCCAGCCTCCAGCTCGTCGAGCGGCTGGTGAGAAAGCTTGCCGTAGCCGCTAAAGCTTCGAGCGCGGAAGTAAACGTCGCCGTCATCGGTCGAATAGGCGTGACCGTTTTTTACAAGTCCGTTGACTATCTCAAGTATCCCGTCCATATTCTCAGTAGCGCGCGGGTGGGTCGTGGCGCGGCGGACGTTAAGTCCGTCAGCGTCGGTGAAATACTCCTTAATGTATCGGTCGGCGACCTCAGGTACCGTTATGCCCTCCTCAGCCGCTTTCTTTATAAGCTTGTCCTCCACGTCGGTAAAGTTCTGGACGTAGTTCACCTTATATCCGCGGTATTCAAGATAACGGCGAAGGGTATCGAACACGCACAGCGGACGGGCGTTTCCGATATGTATAAAATTATACACCGTCGGTCCGCAGACATATATTCCGACCTCGCCCGATTTCACGGGCTTTAGCTCGTCTTTTTTTCTTGTAAGTGTGTTGTAGATTAACATAAATGCCTCTTATTTAAATGTATTGATAAGCTCAATATTCTGTTTCAAGTAAACGCCGCCCGATATCGCCGTGACCGCGGCGAGCAGCCACATTCCGATATTGCCGTAAAAGATAACGGCGGGAAATATAACCTGATAAATGCTTGCGAAATGCAGCGCAAGCAGCAACGCGCAGATAACAACCATCTGAAGGGCGGTCTTTACCTTTCCCCAGATATTCGCCGCTATTACCTTTCCGTCGTTAGAAACCGCGACGAGCCGTATAGCAGAAACCAAAAAATCACGCGCAACAATGATTATTACCGCGGCGGCGGGCGCAAAGCCGAGCGAGCAAAGAGCGATAAGCGCACTCGTAACGAGCACCTTATCCGCCAGCGGGTCCATAAACTTTCCGAAGGAGGTTATCATATTGTGTTTTCTCGCTATTCTCCCGTCAAGATAATCGGTAAAGGAGGCGACGCAGAAAACGACAAACGCCAGAAGATAATTATACGGAATGGAGGGAATCAGCAGAAAAACCAAAAACACAGGCACCAAAACGGCGCGCAGAATAGTCAGCTTGTTAGGTAAATTCATCTTAATTCCCTCCGAATAAATTTCATTTAGTATTATAGAGTAAAACCGAGAAAATGTACATAGCTACTAAAGCAGTTCTCCCAAAAGGTCAAATTCATCAGCGCCCGTTATTCTAATTTCGTACACCTCGCCCACCATTAGGTCGCTTTCAAGCGGAAGATAAATAAGGGTGTCTATATCGGGAGCGTCGGCGTCACCGCGACAGGCAAACATGCCCTTTTCCTCGTCAAAGCCGTCGCAGATAACAAAGCAGGTCTGTCCCACCCTTTCCTCGTTCTTTCTGAATGTAATTTCAGACTGGATAAAACGAAAGCTTTCGGCTCGTTTCGCCTTTGTGTCATCGTCTATTTGAGGGGTAAGCTTCATGGCTGGAGTTCCCTCCTCGGGGGAAAACTCGAAGCAACCTGCGCGGTCAAGCTTTACTTCCTTTATAAAATCAATTAGCTCTTGGAACTGCTCCTCGCTTTCGCCCGGAAAGCCGACAATAAAGGTAGAGCGAAGGGTAATATTCAAAATCCTCGCGCGAAGCTTTTCAATGAGCGAAACAAGCGAGCGGCTGTCGCCGAAGCGGCCCATTCTTTTCAGCACCGCGCCGGACGCGTGCTGAAGGGGAATGTCAAGATACTTCGCTATCTTGCCTTCACGGGCTATAACCTCGATAAGCTCGTCCGTTATCCTTTCGGGATAGGCGTAGAGAATACGAAGCTTAAAATCTCCCTCAATTTCGCAAAGCTCGGTTAACAGCGACGCAAGGCTCGCGCCGCCGCCGAGGTCCTTTCCGTAAGAGGTGGTGTCCTGTGCGATAATTATCAGCTCTCGCACACCGCTCGATATAAGTGAACGCGCCTCGTTTATTATATTTTCCATGGGGCGCGAACGAAAAGCTCCGCGAATAGAGGGAATTGCGCAGTAGGTGCAGTGGTTCGAACAGCCCTCTGCTATCTTAAGATATGCGTAATGAGGAAGCGTTGACAGCAAACGCTCGCCCTCAATAACCAGCTCCTCAGGTTTTCCGAATTTATAAATTTCTTTTCCTTCAAGCGAAGAATTGACTACATTTAATATCTCAGCGTTTTCGCTAAGCCCGATTACCGCGTCCGCCTCGGGAATAAGCTCGTGAAGCTCGTCCTTATAACGCTGGGCGAGGCAGCCCGTCACGACAACCGACCTCAGCACACCCGCCTCCTTCACCCTAAGCATATCGAAGATAGCCTCTATCGCCTCGGCTTTAGCGCTTTCGATAAAGCCGCAGGTATTTACGACGGCACAATCGGCCTCGTTCACGTCAGAAACGATATTATGTCCTGCAGCTGAAAGCTTTTTCAGCATAATCTCGCTGTCTATTCGGTTTTTATCGCAGCCAAGCGAAATAAAAAAGATATTCGCCATAATAGTTATTCCTTAATCAAAATATTCGCTTTCCTCGTTGCTTGAAAGCTCGTTTAATACCTCTCTTATGTTTTCCGACCTAAAGCCGCGCCGCATAAGCGCCGCATATACACCCGCCCTTTTATCTCTGTCGGCAAGCTTATCAAGATATTTTTTCTTAACAAGCTCTCGAATTGCTTCGGTTTCATCGTCCTCATATTCCGCCAGCGTCTGTTCGGATATCTCGCGGGAAACGCCCTTCTCATAAAGCTTCTGCGCGGCGGCGCGCTTGCTCTTGCCGCGAAGCTCGATAAGCTCGGCGCATAGCTTTCGCGCAAATTCCCTGTCGTCCAAAAGCTTCAGCTCGCACATTTTTTCCACAGCAAGCCGAGCTGTCTGTTCGTCAAACCTTCGTTTCAGCTTGTCTGTAAGCTCCTTTTTTGAGTGGTCGCGGTAGCCTAAAAGCTCAAGAGCCTTGTTCTTCGCGGAGAAATAGTCGCTTGCGGCGCGAAGGCGTTCCAGCTCCTCGCGCTTTAGCTCGGTGCCCTCCTTAATGTGGTGCTTCAAAAGGGTTTCTTCGTCAATTGAGAACAGAAATTCTCCACCGCAAAAAAGGGCATACCTGCCCTTTTTCGTTACTGTTATTTTATTAATTACTACCGCTTCGCCCATTATTCCACTTCGATGTCGATAGACGGACGCTTGTCGTCGTCAGACGAGATAATTACGGGAACGGGCGCAGACTCAGCAGAGGTTTCCTTGCCCGTAAGCTTAGCCGATTTTTGCGGGTGAAGCAGCTTGTCGGCGTTGTCACGCACCTGCTTTTCAATCAGCGCGGCGAAATCAGGATTATCCAATATGTATTTCTTTACGTTATCGCGTCCTTGCCCGAGCCTTTCCTCGCCGTAGTAGAACCACGCGCCGGACTTCCTTATTATGTCCAGCTTTACCGCAAGGTCTACCATCTCTCCGTCCTTAGATATTCCCTTGCCGTACATAATATCGAACTCCGCCTCTTTGAACGGCGGCGCAACCTTATTCTTTACGACCTTAACCTTAGTGCGGTTGCCCACGACCTCCGCGCCGTTTTTGAGCGCCTCAACACGCCTTACGTCAAGACGCACCGAGGAATAGAACTTGAGCGCGCGCCCGCCGGGGGTGGTTTCGGGGTTTCCGTACATTATTCCTATCTTTTCGCGCAGCTGGTTTATAAAGATAGCGACGCAGGCGGATTTGCCTATTACGCTGGTAAGCTTCCTTAAAGCTTGCGACATCAAGCGCGCTTGAGTGCCTACGTGCGCGTCGCCCATCTCGCCTTCAATCTCCGCGCGCGTAACCATAGCCGCCACAGAGTCAATGACAATAACGTCGATAGCGCCCGAACGCACCAGCGCCTCAGCTATCTCAAGCGCCTGCTCGCCCGTGTCGGGCTGAGAGACGAGAAGATTATCTATGTTTACGCCGAGAGCAGCGGCATATACAGGGTCCAATGCGTGTTCCACGTCGATGAACGCGGCCTCACCGCCAGCCTTTTGCGCCTCAGCCACAACATGCAGTGCGACGGTGGTTTTACCCGAGCTTTCGGGTCCGAAGATTTCAACTATTCTTCCGCGTGGAAGCCCGCCGATTCCAAGGGCGATATCAAGCGAAAGCGAACCCGTCGAGATAGACTCCACGTTCATGGCGACGTTCTGCCCAAGCTTCATCACCGCGCCCTTTCCGTACTGCTTTTCAATCTGTGCAAGCGCGGTTTCAAGCGCCGCGTGTTTATCAGCCATAACCTTCTCCTTTATATTGTAACGAAATACGTGAATTTACTGCGAGCCCTAAACAATTCTTAGCCACAAATAAGAACACTTGTTCTTATTCAATAGTATACACCATATTATAGCGTGTTTCAAGCACTATTTTTGACCCGTGACCACCCTTTGTCTGCCGTACATATCCTCAAGCACAGCGGTGTTTCTGTAGCCGTGCAGACACAAAAGGTTCTCAACCGCCCGCGTCTGGTCGCTGCCTGTTTCAAAGACAAGCCAGCCGCCTCTTTTCAGCGCCCGCTTATAGCCGGGGATAATGTGACGGTAGAAAGAGAGCCCGTCGCCGCCGTCGGTAAGCGCTCCTTTGGGCTCAAACCTCAGTTCGGAAAGGTTGTTTTCATAATCGCCGCTCGAAACATACGGTGGATTTGAAACAAGTATATCAACCGAGCTGTCCGAAAGAACGGACTCATAGGAAAAGATATCTGCCTTTTCGGTTTTTATGTCGAGCGCAAGCGCCTCTTTGTTCCTGTTTAGGTAACAAAACGCCTCGTCGTACAGCTCCACGGCGGTGACAGACGCTTGAGGCACGGCGCGCTTTACTGCAAAGGATATACATCCCGTACCCGCGCAAAGGTCGATAACGTTCGGGCTTGTTAGCTCACTCGAAAGACGTATCGCTTCTTTTGCCGCTATCTCGGTTTCGTCGCGAGGGATAAGCACCCCCTCGCCTACGAATAGCTCAAAATCGAGGAAAACCCATTTTCCCGCGATATACTGCAACGGCTCGCCCGAAAGACGCCGTTCAATATTTTCATTAAAAAGTCTTGTTTGCTCCTCGCTCGCCTCGCCGCCGTTGGCAACAAGCTCGGCGTAGCGTTTATTGAAGGCGCTTGAAAAAAGTACGTTAATTTCGTTTTGGTTGTTAAGCCCCGCCTTCGCAAGTCGCTCTCTTGCGGCTTTGTAGATTTCCTTTACATCTGCCATTAAGTTTACCACTTTGCCTCGTCTTGGTCGTTGGGAAGAACCTCCGTAAACGCCGCTATAGCGACCTCTATTTGACCGTCGTCAGGCTCAAATGCCGTAAGCCGCTGAACAAGAAGCCCCGGCGCGGCAAGAGCCTTGCAAAAAAAGTTATCATGTGCGCCCGAAAATTTTAGTATCTCGTAGGCTATTCCCATAATAACAGGTATTAGAAGCAGTTTTACCGCTACGCGCAGAAGGGTGTTCTCCCAGGAAATAAAAACGGAAACAATTATGCTGATAATTATTACGATAAACAAAAAGCTTGTTCCGCAGCGAGGGTGAAAACGCGAGTATTTGCGGACATTCGCCGTGTTAAGCTCCTCGCCGTGCTCATAACAGGCTATAGTCTTGTGCTCCGCGCCGTGGTACTCAAAAACGCGGTGTATCTCCTTTATTCTTGTTACCGCGAAAAGATAGGCGATAAAGATAACAAGCTTAATTACGCCCTCGCAGACCGCCATAAGGGTCGGCGACATTTCAAAAAGGCTTGAAAGACCTCTTGTAGAAAGGGTGGGGATAACAACAAAGAGCGCCACCGCGAGAAGCGTTCCAAGCACGCCCGCCACCGCTCCCACCGCGGCGCCCGCTTTATCACCGAGCTTTTTATTAAGAAACTCGTCCACCTTATCCGGCTCCTCGTCGGGAAAGGCAAGCTCGCTTGCCCTCGTTATGTTCTTGTAGCCGCCGATAAGGCTGATAATCATGGCAAACGCGCCGCGTACAAGGGGTATCTTCGCGGCAGGGTTCTTTCTCGTTTTCTCTGTTTCGGTATGTATCGTTTTGTCAGGCAGACGCACGGCAAGACAGGTCTTTTCCGGGCCGCGCATCATTACGCCTTCAATTACCGCCTGACCGCCTATTGAGGTTTTAAACTTTTCTTTACTCATTTGTCTTTACAATTCCTTTCGATATCACCGAGGCTATCATCTTTATCAAGTGAAAGCTTGAAATATGTTAGCTTTTCATTAATTAGTTGACTGTCTTTACATCTTTACAGGGAAGCCGAGCGTCACGGTTGTTCCCTTTCCAAGCTCGCTTACAATGTCTATCGTGCCGCCGTGAAGCGACATAATCTCCTTAACAACCGCAAGCCCTATACCCGAACCCGTGACGGAATTGCTTGCCTTAAAGAAGCGGTTTGTTATCTGCGGAAGCTCCTCCTTCGGGATTCCCGCTCCGTGGTCGGAGACGGTGACATAGGCGTCGCGACCTATTACGTCGAGTTCCACCGCTACGCTGTCGCCGGGGTTTGAGTATTTCACCGCGTTATCAAGTATATTTGCAAAAACCTGCTTTAATCGGTTCTTGTCCGCGTCTATTACAACCCGCGTTTCGGGTGCGGTTACCTCGAAGGTTATACCCGCGCGCGCCGCACGTTGTTCGATAGTCGCAAGCGATTCATACAGCTCGCTTCTTAAATCAATTATGCCTCTGTTCAGCTTTATCACGCCAGTTTGCAGACGTGAGAAATCGAGCAGGTCCTCGACCATATATGAAAGTCTGTCGGTCTCGTTGATGATAATATTAAGACCTTTGCGGAAGTTCTTTTCGTCCTTTGTGCCTATTGCCATTAGCGTCTCGCCCCAGCCCTTAATTGAGGTAAGCGGTGTTCTCAGCTCGTGAGAAACGCTGGAGATAAACTCGTTCTTTACTCTGTCCGCTTTGGATAACCCCGCCGCCATATCGTTAATTGTTCCGCAAAGCTCGCCAATCTCATCGCCATAGCTTGTGTTAATACGCACGTCGTATTCGCCCTTAGATATAAGCTGAGCTGTGTTGTTGACGTTTCTTATCGGTATTACTATCGAACGTACAAAATAAAGTCCCGACATTACGGTAAAGGCAAGGATAATTACGCAGACGCTCGCGACAATTCCGATATTTATTGAAAAGCGTCTGTCAACATTTTTCAGCGAGCTTACAAGCCGAAGCGCCTCGATTTCGCCTGTAGCTCCCGAGATTATCTGGCTTACGGCGATAACATGCTCGTCGTTTGCGGAATAGCCGATTTGCCAGCCGCTTCCGTCGTCGTTCTCCTCGGCGAGATAATAATCGTCGAGCGGTTCGCTTTGGTCATAGGCAAAGCCCGAGGAGGTAACGATAATTCGCCCGTTGGTGTCAATGAGCATAAGCTCATATTTGTCCTTATCGTCAAAATTCTCAACAAGCCCCACCGCTTGAACTATTCGTTCTTCTACAGTTGAGGCGGACGCGGGAATAGCGTTCACGAGTATCTTCGCCTTATTTATAAGGTCCTGTCGCGCGGCGAGCTCGTAGCTTGAGCGCATCGAAAGAATAATGACGACAGACGCCACTATCAGTATTACGATGGTGGTAATAAGGTTTACAAAGACCCACCGCCGTGTTATTCCCGATTTTCCTACGCGCTCCCTTTTCTTTCGCATTTTTCTATTCTACGAACCTATAGCCGTAGCCCCAAACCGTTAAAATATGCTTTTGGTCATCCTTGTCGCCTTCGATTTTATTGCGAAGACGGCAGATATTTACGTCAACTATCTTGATATCACCGAAATAGCTGTCGCCCCAGACGGTGCTGAGTATCTTCTCCCTGTCCAGCGCGACACCGACATTCCTCAAGAACATCTCCATTAGCTGAAATTCCACCTGAGTAATCTCGATAGGCTCGCTTTTCTTCGTAAGCACACGCGAGGTTAAATCCAGCGTGAAATCGCCGCAGATAAGCTTGCTTTGCGTGGGTGAGGGAGAAGCGCCGCGGCTTCTGTTTACACGGCGATATATAGCGTCCACCCTCGCCACAAGCTCCGCTGTGCTAAAGGGCTTCGTAACATAATCGTCCGCGCCTATCGCAAGCGCCTCTATCTTGTCCTCCTCTTGGGAACGCGCGGTAAGCATAATTATGCCTATCTTATCGTTATCCTTGCGAAGGGTCTCGCAAAGAGCAAGCCCGCTTACGCCGGGGAGCATAACGTCAAGCAACGCGACGTCAAAGCCACTTGAATCCTCGCGGTATAGGTCTATCGCCTTTTCCGCGCTTTCCGCGCCTATCGCGTCGTAGCCCGCCATTCTCAGATTTAAAACAATCATGTCGCGAATTGCGTATTCATCGTCAACAACAAGAACCTTTTTCATCTTTTCCTCCGCGTCAGTAAAGTATTACAAAGTTGGTTTTTATAAAATTAAATTCTTCCTCGGGAAGGTCTGCCCACGCATAGTACCTATACGAGCCAGACTGCCTGAGCATGCGGTAGCCCTTCGAGCCGTATGCGTCATCGTTCTCGCCAAGAGTCAGTATTTTAAGCCTCAAAATTACCCGCCCGTCACGGCTGTCGGTAACCTCTATAAGCCGAGGTTCGTTTTCGCTTCGCGCTACCGTCGCGTAGGCGAGCCAATCCTCCGGAACGACAAGCGCAAGCATATAACCGCTTTCGGTGTAAGACGCGAGTGAATACTCGATGCTCTCGTCTCTCAGAGAATACCAGTAGGTCCACGCCTCGGGCTGAAGGATATCCTCCCTCGGCGCGTAGATTGAGGGAATAAGCGTCTCACCCGAGAAAAGCGCAGTAGGCGCAAGGGCGCTTGCGTTTCTCATTGAAAGGTTTTCAAGCTTCTTTTTATTGTCCTCGGCGGACGCCGAAAGCTTTATAAGACTTTCGTCCTCCAAAAGGAAAACGTCGGTGAACTTATAGTCGTTGCCGAGGTTTTCATCCACAAAGACAGCTGAGCGCCCGTCGCCGAGTTTTCCGCCGAGAAAGCTCATACATTCCATTACGTTGTCGTTAAGGGTATGGTTCCCAAATATCTTATACCCTTCGGTATTAATCTCCACCGCCGTAATAACAAACGGCTCGGCGGCGCCAACTCGCTTAATATAGGTAAAATCGGAATAACCGTCACCGTTTAGGTCGCTTACGACAAGACCGCCGCAGTAATCCTCGTATTCAACCGTAATTTCTCCCTCGTCATACCCGTAAGCGGATAACAGCTTCTCCTCACTTCCCGCAGACCATTCGACAAGCAAGGCGCGTCTGCTTGAGCCGGTAATTTGAAAGATATTTATTCCGTCCACCTTTGTGCCCGTGCCGTTAATGACGCTTACGACGCCCCACACTCCGTCTTGCTTTTCAAGCACCGCGAGCTGCGCGGTATCCACATCGTCTATGGGGTGGGTGAAGAAAACGGTCGCTTCGTAAACATTGTCGCCGTCAAGGTCGATAAACTGTATCGGTGTTCTGCGCTCGCCCGAGGCTGGATAAAGAAGGGTGAACTTTTCAAAACGGCTTTCGAGCGCCGCGATAATTGAGCTTTGGTCAGCAGTGAGCGCGGGCGCTGTAAGCATCTCCTCAACGGAAAGCTCCATACACGAAGAAAGGGAGAACGCAAGCAGAATAATGCACAAAGCCGCAATGAGTTTCTTTGTCATTTTGCTCACCTCTCCTCATAATTTCTATCCTATATAATATATTTTTTATTATAAATAGTCAAATATGTTGACAGCGTTTTTCAAATTTGAGACAATACTTACAATAGACAAATTGAATACCGTCTATTATGGGAACAGTTATAATAATGAAAGGACAAATGCCACAAATGCAGAACGAAAAAAAGTTCACACGTATTGAAAAAAGCTGGATAATGTACGACTGGGCAAACTCAATCTACGCAACCAACATTATGGCGGCTATCTTCCCTATCTACTTCGCTATAGTCGCTGAAGGAACCCCCGGTGTTAAAATTTACGGGTACGCCGTTTCTATCGCTAACCTTCTCGTAGCTGTGCTCGCGCCGCTTCTCGGCGCAATCGGCGACTTTACGGGAATGAAGAAAAAGCTGTTTTCCGTGTTTCTTGGTTTAGGACTTGTTTTCACGGCTACGATGGCCTTCACCGACCGCTGGCAGCTAATGCTCATAGGCTTCGTAATATCCCGTATAGGTTTTTCGGGAAGCTGTCTTTTCTACGATTCCTTCCTTACCGACGTCACCACACCGAAGCGCATGGACAAAGTTTCCGCGTGGGGCTACGCTATGGGCTATATAGGCGGCAGCACCATACCCTTTGTTATCTCCATAGTAATAATGCTGCTTATGGGACAAAGCATCCTTTCCTACAAGATAGCGATACTTATCGTCGTTGTGTGGTGGACCATCTTCAGCATACCATTCCTCAAAAATGTAAAGCAGGTTCACTGCGTAGAGGACGCGCCCTCAAAGCTTGCGAAGGCGGCGTTTTCCAATATGCTAAGAACACTTAAGGATATATTCAATAACAAAAAGATACTTTTCTTTATTATTGCGTATTTCTTCTATATTGACGGTGTAGACACAATAATCAGCCTTGCCACAAATTATGGCACAACACTTGAGCTTGGCCCTATAGGCATGATACTCGCGCTACTCGTTACCCAAGTAGTCGCCGTGCCCTTCTCAATTCTTTTCGGAAACCTCGCGAAGAAGGTTGGCGGCATAAAGATGATAGCCATAGCCGTAGGCGTCTACTTCTGTATTACGATACTCGGCTTCTTTATGGGCTTCAACATTGAACAAGCACAGCTAAAGTTTGATAATGTAGCAGCGAATTATACCGAAGTTGTCGCTTCGGCGGAAGCCGCTCAAGCTGACGTATTAGAACTGGGCGGCACCTCTGAGGAAGCTAAAGCCGCATATTCAAAAGAAATAAGCGGTTATCCCGACCTTGTCGCCGCTGATGAAATTCGTGTCTCGGCAAAATCTCTCTCCTCGGTGCTTTTCTGGGTACTCGCGGCGCTCGTCGGAACTGTTCAAGGCGGAATACAGGCGCTCTCCCGCTCCTTCTTCGGAAAGCTCATTCCCCCCGAGCGTTCCAACGAATACTACGGTTTCCTTGATATCTTCGGCAAGTTCTCCTGCGTTATCGGGCCCGCGCTTTACTCGCTGGTCTATTCTCTAACCAACCGCTCCTCGCTCGGAATACTCAGCGTTCTGATTCTGTTCCTTGCGGGCGGAATCACCCTTTTCCTCGGCCGCAAGTATTTTGTCAACGTAAAGAACGAGGACGACTTGCCCGAAGGGGAAGAATAGCCGCAAACTTAATTTAACGTATAATTAGACCTCCTTGCGGAATACTATTTACGCAAGGAGGTATTCTTATGGCTATTTTTAAACGTAAAAAAGAGATTGACGACGGCGCGATTCCTCCCGAATTAGCGCCTATACCGCAGCCTGAAACCGAAATTGTTCCCCCCGGAATTATCGTTTCTCAAACGGGGCTTGAAGAAGGCGGCGCGGCTGATATTGACGTGCTAAGAATGCGCGACTGGAGCGAGGAACTGGAGCTTTAAAAGATACAAAAATCCGGTCTGTCTTTGGAATTATCCGCCGTTATTGGCAGATAATTCTTTGTAGCTTAACGCTATATTGCAATTTAAAAAGCCCGCTGACGCGGGCTTTTTCGTTTACTCTTTATTCCCCTTTATTAAGTCCCAATACGTTTTCGCCGCCTGTTCGGTTTTATTCAAGGCGTACTCATAATATTTGTGACCTACAAGGTTATCGGGAAGATACTGTTGCTCAACATAATGGTTCGTAAAAAGGTGCGGATACTTATAGCCCTCGCCGCGCCCAAGCTTTCCGGCACCGCCGTAGCTTGCGTCGCGAATTACTGCGGGTATCTCGCCCGCGTTCCCCTTTTGAATATCCGCGCGTGCCGCGGCTATCGCGTTCACCGCCGAGTTACTCTTAGGGCAGGTGGCAAGAAATATTGCCGCCTCGGAAAGGGGTATTTGCGCTTCGGGTAGACCCAACTGAAGGGCGGAATCCACGCACGCTTTAACTATCGCTACTGCCTGCGGGTAAGCAAGCCCGATATCCTCGCTCGCCATTACAAGAAGTCTGCGGCAGGGCGAAATAATGTCCCCCGCCTCAAGCAGTCGGGCAAGATAGTGAAGCGCCGCGTCTGGGTCGCTTCCGCGCACCGACTTTTGAAGCGCGGAGAGAATATCGTAGTGCATATCGTCCGACTTGTCGTAGCGGCTTGCCGAACGACTGGTAACCTGCTTGACCATGTCAACGGTTATTGTCTTTTTTTCGTTTTCGGCGTTTGCCGCGGCTGAAAGAAAATCAAGCGCGTTGAGCGCCTTTCTTACATCGCCGCCCGCCGTCTTTGCAAGATAATCGCGTGCCTCGTCGGAAACGTCGTAGGCAACCTTATCCGATTCCTCAAGAAGCTTTATCGCGCGGTCCACCGCCTCGCGGACATCGCGCCATTCAAGCGGCTTGAACTCAAACACGGTACAGCGCGAAAGCAGAGCCCCGTAAACGTAAAAATATGGGTTCTCGGTAGTGGACGCAATAAGGGTTACCGAGCCGTTTTCGACCGTTTCCAAAAGCGATTGCTGTTGCTTTTTGTTGAAGTATTGTATCTCGTCGAGGTAAAGGAGAATTCCGTTCATTCCCGCAAGGGTGCCAACGCTCGCAATTACCTCCTTAATGTCGCTTGTGGACGCTGAGGTTCCGTTGAGCTTGTAAAGCTGCATATTGCTTTTCTCGGCGATAATCCGTGCCGCCGTCGTCTTGCCGACGCCCGACGGACCATAGAAAATCATGTTGGGTATTCTGCCGGATTCCACCGCCGAGCGAAACACACAGCCCTTTTTAATGAGATGGCCCTGACCGAACATATCGTCGAGCGTCGTGGGTCTTATCAACTGCGCAAGCGGCGTTTTGTTCATGCCAGAGCCTCCTAAAATATTTGTTGTAATTAGTTTATCTGTATACGGGATAAGCGTCGCAAAGCTCTTTGACTTCCCTCTTGATTCTGTCGCGGTTGGCGTCAAAATCGGTGACGGCGGCGGAAATGAACTCGGCTATTTTGTCCATCTCTGCTTCCTTGAAGCCGCGCGTCGTTACCGCGGGAGTGCCCACGCGTATACCGCTCGTAATGGTCGGCTTCTGTGCGTCACCGGGGATAGAGTTCTTGTTGGTGGTAATGTTCACGCTGTCAAGGCGTTCCTCAAGCTCCTTGCCCGTAACGCCGGTGGAGGTAAGGTCGAGAAGCATCAGGTGGTTGTCGGTGCCGCCTGAAACAAGCTTTATTCCGCGGGAGGTAAGTCCCTTAGCAAGCGCCGCGGCGTTAAGTATAATCTGGTGCTGGTACGTCTTAAATTCGGGCGAAAGCGCTTCTTTAAAGCAGACTGCCTTCGCCGCGATAATATGCATAAGCGGGCCGCCCTGCGTGCCGGGGAAAATCGCTTTGTTGACCGCCTTCGCGTATTCCTCCTTGCACATAATCATGCCGCCGCGCGGACCGCGAAGGGTTTTATGCGTAGTGGTGGTGACAATGTCCGCGTAGGGTACGGGCGAGGGGTGTTCACCCGCGGCAACCAAGCCCGCAATGTGCGCCATATCAACCATGAACATTGCCTCGACGCTTTTTGCGATAGCGGAAATTCTTTCAAAATCTATCGTGCGCGGATATGCGCTTGCGCCCGCAACGATAAGCTTTGGGTGCATCTCGCGCGCCGTCTTTTCAAACACATCGTAATCTATAACGCCTGTATCAATATCTACGCCATAATGGCAGAAATCGTAGAGCTTGCCCGAGGCGTTGACGGGGGAACCGTGGGTGAGGTGACCGCCGTGCGCAAGGCTCATGCCAAGCACGGTGTCACCGGGCTCGATTATAGCCATATATGCCGCGAGGTTCGCCTGTGCGCCGGAATGGGGCTGAACGTTAACGTGGTCGGCGTGGAAAAGCTCCTTAGCGCGGTCAATTGCCGTCTGCTCGACCTCGTCCACATAGACGCAGCCGCCATAATAACGGTGAGCGGGATAGCCCTCGGCGTACTTGTTTGTAAGCACGCTTCCCATAGCCGCCATAACCGCGGGGGAAACGATATTCTCCGACGCGATTAGCTCGATATTGTTGTGCTGACGGTTAAACTCCCGTTCCATTGAAGCGGCGACCTCAGGGTCCTTGTTCTTTAAAAAGCCGATTGAATCAAGATAATCGTTATACATAGTTCCTCTCCGTTTCATACTTCGTCATTTTCTCTTTATACATATATTAGTCTATA
>CAZUOY010000013.1:0-34863 GCA_964622315.1 uncultured Oscillospiraceae bacterium
CGATAACCTTAAGCCCACTCAGGTAAGGCTCACCATTAAGGTGCTGGCGTAGGAAGAACAGCGAAGTCAGTGAACCAAACAAAAGAGCAGCCTAAAAGCAAACCGACAGCATAACAAAAGCGGCAACGGATTACCCGTTGCCGCTTTTCGTTATTTAAGTTTTCCAATTCATTGAAGCGTTGTGAGAGGGGAAAATTGAATATTAGCTGTCTATTTGTTTTCACTCAAGTAAATCATTGTTCTAATTTTGTAGTTTGTCCAATATAGATATAGGGAAAAGTGGACAAGCGGAGGAAGTTATGAAAGAATTTAATAGAATAGTGAAAATGTTTCCTGACAGACTGCGTGAACGAATAGAAGCGGCGTGTAAGGATACCGACGATTTTACCGAGATAAGACTTAGATGCGGAAGACCTTTGTCACTTATAAAAGGAAAAGCACCATATTTCATTAACGGCGAAAGCCTTACAAGCGTTGACGCGGGAGCGCTTTGTGTAACAGCAAGAGAGCTCATGGAAACCTTACAGCGAATTTCAGGCTACTCGGTATACGCTAAACAAAGAGAAATAGATGAGGGCTATTTCACAATATGCGGCGGACACAGAGTCGGTGTTTGCTCAAGCCGCGTTGGAGAAAGCACGGTAGATTGCTTTTCCGTAAGCTCCGTTAACATAAGAATAGCAAAGGAACACATGGGATGTTCAAATGAAATATTTAGACGAGTTAGCGCGATTAAACAAAACAAGCTTTCTATACTCATTTTCGGCGAGGCATTGAGCGGCAAAACCACCATTCTAAGAGATTGTGTAAGAAGACTTTCCTCAGCACCGCATTATAAGAAGATTTCGCTTATCGACGAGCGAAAGGAAATTGCCGCTGTCTGGCAGGGTTTGCCTTCTCTTGACGTAGGCGCTTGCACAGATGTGCTTGACGGATATTCAAGACAACGCGGTATTGAAATAGCAATTCGTTCGCTCTCACCCGAAATTATAGCCTGCGACGAGATTGGAAGCGAAGCTGATGTCGAAGCGATATTGTATGCGCGGCTTTGCGGCTCCAATGTAATAGCAACAGCTCATGCAAAAAGCATTGAAAGCATAAAGAAGCGCAAGGAGTTTGCTACACTACTTAACAACGAAGTTTTTGATTACTATATCAGTATCGGTGAGGAAGATAAGATTGGAAAAATCGGTAGAATTTACAGCGGTGACGAACTTTGAAGGCGGTAGGTATAGTTTTAATTGTTCTTTTTTCGTTATTTCTTGGTTGTGAAAAGCGTTCAGAAAAGATAAGAGACGAAAAAATATCATATTGCTTATCAGACTTTTTTAATGACCTTGCAGGCCGTGTATCATATAGCGGTGAGCCGCTTACGTTGCTTTTTGAAAGAATGATTTCAAGCACACAATACAGTAAGCTTTCGTTTTTCAGTGAAGCTCTTGAAAGGGTAAAAGGAGAAAACTGTTCATTAAGTGTATCGTTAGCGTCTTCATTAAAAGGTTCTGAATTAAACAAATCTCTTAATTCTGAGGAGAGAGAAAGCTTAGATTATTTGTTTTCAGACTTCGGCGAGGTCGGAAAGGAACGTGAGCTTGAAAAGATTAAAAATGCGGCGGAAAATCTTTTGAGAAACGCAGAAAAAAAGCGAGAGGAAAACACAAGAAAAAAGGGTTACTACGAAATTATGTATACGCTTGCTGGTACAACTATCGCTATTCTGCTCGCGTAAAGCCTACGGCAGGCGAAAGGAAGAAGAATAATGGACGTGGATTTCATATTCAAAATAGCGGCAATTGGGATAATTGTTGCGGTTTTAAACCTTGTTCTTACGCGTGCGGGAAGGGAAGAACAAGCGATGATGACAACACTTTCAGGACTTGTTGTCGTACTGTTAATGGTAATAACAAAAATCAGCGAGCTGTTCTCCACAATTAAATCGCTTTTCGGGCTTTAATATGCAAAGTGAGATATTCGGTTTAGTAGCCGCTGTGACGGCAGGGTCGCTTATGTCACTTGTGCTAAAGAAGAATAATCCAGAGCAGTCGTTTTTAATTTCGCTCGGTATAAGTGTCGTTGTCTTTTCAGTGTGTGTACCCGCTCTTTCGAGCATTGTAAGTATGCTTAATTCCGTGGCAGTTAACGCAGGGCTTGATAACGCAGAATATCTTGTTAAATCGCTTGGAATCTGTCTTGTAACTCAAATTGGCTCTCGTGTATGCTTCGATTACGGAAATTCCGCCGCCGCCGCATCTTTGGAAACCGCGGGAAAGATAGCAGTAATTGTTGTGTCATTACCAATACTGAACGAACTCCTTAATATTGTATCGGAGCTCATACTTGGATGAAAAAATACATACTGATTGTTTTCGCTGTAATACTTCTTTTTCTTCTGTCAGGTTCTGCATACGATTCCACTCCGCTCGACGAATGCATATATGAAGGATTTGATTCTCTTACCACAGAGATGCCAAATTCTTTACAGCGTTATCTTTCGAAGGACGAGCTTTCTAAAGAGAACGGCGTTTTAAGCGCCTTTTCTGGACTTATTAAAACCATTCCTGATGAAATAGAAAAGAGCATAAGCCTTCCGCTGACACTTTTAGGCACAGGAACGGCAATAATTGTGCTATACGCTTTGTTCAGTACCGTGAAAACCACAATGAGTGAACGAACTTCGGGTTTTGCGGCAAATCTTGCTTCTTCAGTCGCCTTTTCGCTATGCGTTTCAAAATGTGTAATTACACTAATTGAGAACGCGACAAGAGCCGTTGAAAACACAAGTTTAGCGGTGTTGAGCGCAGTGCCTGTCTTTGCTGGTGTAGTAGCGGCAAGCGGAAATGTAACAGCTGCATCGGTCTTCGGTTTCTCTGTAAGCGCGGTTTCGAGTGCCGCCTCAATGCTTATTAACGGTACACTGCTTCCGCTCTCCGGAGTGATTTTGGGAATAGGGCTTGTTTCGCCGTTATATGATAATGGACTTTCCTCACTCGTCGAAGGAATTAAGAAGTGCGCGGTTTGGGTCCTCGGAATAGTTACCTCTTTATTTATAACTGCTCTTTCGCTTCAAACAGCGGTAAGCGGAAGCACAGATTTTTTGCTACTTAAGACAGCTCGCTTCCTCGCAACAAGCACTGTACCTATTATAGGTTCTTCTTTGTCTGAGGCTACCGCGACCCTTTCATCAAGTTTAAAATTAATAAAAAGCACGCTTGGCGCCTCTGCAATAATTGTGATATTGTTTTCAACACTTCCTCAGATAATCATAAACATTCTTTGCTCCTTCGCTCTTTCGATAAATGTGGTCTGCGCCGATGTCATTGGGCTTTCGGAGCCGCAAAAGTGTATCAAGACAATTAAAGCGGCAATAGACATATTAACAGCTATTATGGTTTTCTTTACGTTGTCGCTGATAATTTCCGTAGCAATTATGATAGGAATAAGCAGGTGATGTGTTGTCGGAAGAAATAAGACTTTGGGGCTTTGCAATATGCAGTGCCGCGATTGTTGCAGGTGTAATTAATGCGCTTGCACCTAACAGCGGAAGCGGTCGAGCGGTTAAATACATAGTTGGCATTTTTCTTTCTGTTACAGTTATTGCACCCTTTGTAGGCGGATTTGAAGTTGAAATGCAAGATTTTGATAAGTATGACAGTTACTATATTGAAGAAAATTCCGATGAAATGCTGATTGAAGAAACCAAAAGAGTTGTCGGAGAAAAAATTGAAGGCTATTTATTAAACGAAGGTATATATTTGAACGGATATGACATAAAGATTATTGAAAACCAAAACAAGGGGCTTGAATTTGAAAGCATAATTCTAAACATATCATCAGAGTATTTTGACAGACAAGATGAAATCTACAGCATAATAAATAGCCTCACGGGAATTCCCCCAAGTATTGTTTTTATGAGATGAGCGGAAGTATGAATAAGGATAGTATTAAAAAGCTAAAAGAGATATTCGGCTTAAGTAACAAAACACTTGTACTTTTGCTTCTATGTGTGATAGGCGCTTCTATGATACTTTTCGGTAATATCATTAAAACCGATGTAAATCAACCAAAGAGTGAAGCTCCTTTCGAAAAAACAAACGAGGAATATAATTCCGCGTATGTAAATAAGCTTAAAGAAGAATTATCTCTATTGATTTCTCAGATAGACGGGGTAGGGAATGTGAATATTGCTATTACCCTTGAAGCGGGCGTCAGCTATGAATACGCCTCTGAAAGAAATTACAGCGATGACAGCGAAAACGACGGCGAAAGATATCGAAAGAGCGAGGAAAGCTCGCTAATAATCATTGAAAGCGAAAACGGCGAAGCACCGGTTCTGTTAAAAAAGACTGAGCCAGCCGTTATGGGCGTTGCTGTTGTGTGTGAGGGCGGCGACAACCCGAGGATTATCGAAAAGGTGACCGAAACAATATCGGTGCTTTGCGGCATAGGAAGCAACAGAGTATCCGTATCAAAAATGACATAAGGGGTACAATAGAAATGACAAAAAAATCGGCTTTTGCAAGAAAACAAATAACTATGCTGTCGCTTGTTTTGGCTTTGGCGCTCGCTGTATATCTTAATTGGCGCTTCGCTGACACGACCGACAAGCTGCGTCTCACCGAGGTTTTATCTAATGAAGGCGGAATTGTTCAAACCGAAACCGAAGTTACAGAGGATATTTTCGTTGAAGGCGATTTAACAAGCGAGAGTGAGGAAACCGCTGAATACTACGGTGAGGCTCTCTTTGTTTCGGCGCCGAGCGAAACTGCTGACGAATATTTTGCAGAGGCGAGAACTACGAGAACAAAAACCCGTGACGAGGCATTAGACACGCTTCAAAAATCACTTCAGAAAACCGAGCTCACCGACGCCGAGAAGAAAGCGCTTACGGCACAATTGACGGAAATCGCCACGAATATTACTAAAGAAGGCACTGTGGAAAGTCTTGTTAAGGCGAAAGGCTTTACAGATTGTGTAGCGTTTATCAATAACGGCAAAGTGAAGGTTGTTGTTAAATCTAAAGCGGGAACGCTTACCGCCGCAGAAGTTTCACAGATAAAAGAAATAGTCATTACCGAATGCAAAGCAGAGCCAGCAGATATATCAATAGTAGAAATTAAGTAGACTGAAAAGAGTTGTATATTTATAAATTAAATGTTATAATTCCTCTTGTACAGGAGGAGACTCATCATGGATTTTGAAAACAATAAATGTACTGACGGCAGTATTCGTATATCGCAGGACGTCGTGGCTTCAATCGCTAAATTCGCCGCTCTCGAAATAGATGGCGTTGCGGATGTTTCCACAGGTAATATCGGCGTTCGCGGACTTATAACTAAAGCTAACTATACAAAGCCCGTAAAAATCGAACTTAATGACGAGGTTGTCAATGCGGAAATAAACATTTTAGTTAAAAACGGTTACCGAATACCCGAACTTTCCTCAGCTATTCAAACCAACGTTAAAAATGCCATTCAGAGCATGACGGGGTTAGCTGTTGCGAGAGTTGATGTGGTCGTTGCCGGAATTGCCGCAGGCGGCAAACAGTCCGAAGCGAAATAACAACAACAAGCCCTCCATATCAAGGAGGGCAATATTTTTATGATTGGATTTATTATGACAAGACACGAAGCGAGACGCGCGGCTTTTATGCTCGTCTTTCAAAAGTATTCTAACGACATAAGCTTCGAGGACGCTGTTGAAGCCGTTGAGGACGACGAGGAGATTTCTCTTGACGAATTCTCAAAATCCTTGCTGGAGCAAACCTTTAATCATATTGCTGAAATTGACGAGGTTATTAAGCCAAGCTTAAAGAAATGGACTATATCTCGTCTTCCTAAGGTTTCACTTGCCGTACTGCGGATTAGCTGCGCACAGCTAATGTATATGAAGGATATTCCTGACGGCGTTGTTATTAATGAAGCGGTGGAGCTTGCAAAGGAATTTGGCGCTGACGATGAGTATTCTTTTGTTAACGGCGCGCTTCGAAGCATTAATCTTTCGCTAAAGGGCGAAGAATAGATGTTTTCACTTGGTATTGACACAAGTAATTATTCGACAAGCCTTGCTGTCTTTGACAGCGAGAAGGGTCTTGTAGTTTCTCGATATAAACAGATTTTAGATGTTGATTTCGGAAAGAACGGGCTTCGGCAGAGCGACGCCGTTTTTCTTCACACAAAGAATCTTCCAGACGCTGTTGACTCGGTTTCTAAAGAATTTGACCTTTCACAGATTGATGTTATCGGCGTATCGGACAAGCCAAGAACTACTAAAGAATCGTATATGCCATGCTTTTTAACAGGGCTTGCTCTCGGCCGTGAGCTTACTTCGGTGCTTAACAAGCCACTTTACCGCTTCTCTCATCAGCAAGGGCATATTATGGCAGCACTTTACGGCACGGGCTTTTACAGCGAAAGAAATAAGTGCTTTTTAGCTTTTCATGTTTCAGGCGGCACAACCGATGCGCTTCGCTGTAAGCTTAATGAAGCCGAACTAACAACGTCAACGGTGGCAACCTCTCTTGACCTTTTCGCGGGTCAGGCGGTTGACAGGACGGGAACAATGCTCGGTCTTCAATTCCCCTCGGGCGAAAAGCTTTCATTGTTAGCTAAGGCCAGCAACAGCGATGAATATATGAAACCTGTTTTGAAGGGAAACGACTGTTGTCTTTCAGGTCTTGAAAACAAATGCAAGAAGCTTTACGAAGATACGTCTGATAAAGCGAGAACGGCACGTTACTGTCTTATTTCAATATCCGAAACTCTTATTGCGATGACGGACAGGCTTCGAACAGATAACGAGGATGTTATATACGCAGGCGGCGTTATGTCGAGCGATGTAATAAGAAAATATATAGAAGAAAGACGTGACGGCGTTTATTTCTGTTCGCCGCCCTATCTCAGCGCTGATAATGCCGTTGGAACTGCAATTCTCGCGGCGAGAGCAAAGGAAGATGAATGAAGGAAAGCATTACAGTAAGCGCACTCAACCGCTACGCTAAGGCATTAATTGAATCGGACGAGGTGCTTTCTCAGGTTTGGGTGGAAGGCGAGATTAGCGGCTTTAAGCTTCATTCAGCATCAGGGCATATGTATTTCACTCTTAAAGATGAGCATTCCTCAGTTCCCGCTGTGATGTTTAACGCGTATGCGAGTCGATTAAGGTTTGTCGTAAAGGACGGAATGTACGTTACGGCGCGCTGTAAAGTATCGTTATATGAACGCGACGGTAAATTTCAGTTATATGTTGAAGACCTTACTCCTATGGGGAAGGGCACTATACAGCAACAGCTTGAGGCGTTGAAGGACAAACTGTTTGCGGAAGGGCTGTTTTCACAGGAGAGAAAACGTCCCTTGCTTCGCTTTCCAAAGCATATCGGAATTATCACCTCAAGCGGAGCAGCTGCGTTGCAGGATATAATAAACGTTATTTCCAGAAGATATCCGTTTGTTAAGCTAACATTATTTTCGGCGAATGTTCAAGGGCAACTCGCCGCGGCTTCAATAGTTCGAGCTATATCAGAGATTAACTCTCGCAATGATATTGACGAGGTAATAATTGCTCGCGGCGGCGGCTCAAAAGAGGATTTATTCATCTTTAACAGTGAGGAGCTTGTTAGAGCCGCGGCGGATTTGAAGGTTCCGTTCATCTCGGCTGTAGGTCATGAGGTTGACTTTACACTAATAGATTTTGTTGCCGATGTTAGAGCTGCGACCCCCTCAGCGGCGGCTGAAATAGCCGTTCCAGACTGTTCAGAGCTATTTGATAGAGCGTTAGACAATTACGAGTATATCAAAGACGAATGTATTAATAAGCTTCACGATTCGATAGCGCTTCTTAATGAACAGAAGCTTGCGTTTGTAGATTTAAAAAAAGAGTATCTTGAGCAAAAGTCTGATAAGCTCGAAAGGCTGTCCTTGCTTCTCGACACATTAAATCCCGCAAGGGTTCTATCTCGCGGCTATACCCAAATTATTAAGAACGAAAGCTTTGTTGGAAGCATTAAGGAGCTTTCTGCGGGTGATGAAATAACGGTACGCTTTAACGACGGCATCGCTGTATGCGACGTAAAAAAGACGGGAGACGAAGGCTATGATTTCTGATTATTCCTTTGAAGACGCAATTAAAAGGCTTGAGGAGCTAACGGTAATGTTGTCCTCGGACACGGTAAGCCTCAGCGAATCCGCGGGTCTTTTTAAAGAAGCCGCCGAGCTGATACAGCATTGTAAGGAGCTTCTTCAAAAGACAAGCTTTGAGATAGAAGAAGCATCAAAGGAACTGGAAGATGAATAGTATTCAGTTTCAACAAAAGCTTTCAAATTATGCTGCATTAACAGAAAGCTTTCTTAATGAGCTTTGTGTAGGAGAAGGCGGCTCAAACGTAGCCGAGGCCATGCGTTACAGCCTTCTTGGCGGTGGAAAGAGGATTCGCGCCGCTCTAACGCTTTCGACGGCAAATCTTTCTGAATGTAATGAAGAGGACGCGCTTTTCGCGGCTTCTGCGATTGAGATGATTCATGCGTATTCGCTCATTCACGATGACCTTCCTTGCATGGATAACGATGATATGAGACGCGGAAAACCCTCTTGCCATATAAAATTCGGTGAAAGCACGGCTTTGCTTGCCGGCGACGGACTTCTAACTCTCGCGTTTGAAACCCTATCAAAAATAAGCGAACCAAGCGTTTCAAATAAATGCGTTTCGGTTCTTTCCTCAGCCGCTGGTTATCGCGGAATGATTTATGGTCAAGAGTTGGACATTCAAGCAGAAAACCACTCGATAAACGAGCAGGAGCTTAGGCTTATTCACAAGAATAAAACCGGCGCAATTATTGAAGCCTCGGTTTTTATGGGCGCTATTGTTGCGAAGTTGAATGATTCGGAAATAAACGCACTTCGGGTTTACGCTGAAAATCTTGGGCTCGTCTTTCAAATTATCGACGATATACTTGATTGCACCTCAACAACGGAAGAACTCGGTAAACCCGTCGGCAGCGACGGTGAAAACGGAAAGACAACCTATGCCTCGCTTTACGGTGTAGAAGAAGCAAGGCAGCTCGCACAAAACTACAATGAAAAAGCGATTTCCTGCGTTAACGAAGCCTTTGGCAGTGGTGCAGACTTTCTTATTGCGCTTGCGCAAAATTTGCTGATAAGGTCAAAATGAAATGGCAAACATTCTCGACAGAATTAACTGTTGCTCTGATGTAAAAAAACTGAATAAAAAAGAAACGCTTCAGTTATGCGACGAGATACGAGCCGTTTTAACCGACACCGTCTCCAAAACAGGCGGACATCTTGCATCAAATCTCGGAACTGTTGAACTAACCGTTGCGCTTCACAGGGTGTTTGACTGCCCGAAGGACAGCATAATCTTTGATGTCGGACACCAAGGCTATACACACAAGCTTCTTACGGGAAGAAGCAAGGAGTTTTCAACGTTAAGAAGCAAGAACGGTCTTTCTGGCTTTCCCAAGCCCTCCGAAAGCGACTGCGACCCGTTTATTGAGGGACACAGTTCAACCTCAATATCCAGCGCAATCGGATTGGCGCGAGCGAACCTTATAAGAAGGAATACGAAGTCTAAGGTTCTCGCCGTTATTGGAGACGGTTCTTTTTCAGGCGGTATGGTGTACGAGGCGATAAACAATATTGACAAATCGCTTACCAACCTTGTTGTAATTCTTAACGACAATTCAATGTCGATATCAAAAAGCGTCGGAGCAGTTGCGAGATATCTTCTTCGGCTTCGTTCTGGCGTAAAATATTCGAATTTTAAAAGAAGTGTTCAAACGGCGCTTGAAAAAGCTCCGATAATAGGCAAGCCTATTGTAAACACGTTATTAAAATCCAAATCAGCGATTCGACGCGCTATGTACGACGGTACCTTCTTTGAGGAGATGGGATTTCACTATCTGGGTCCCGTTGACGGTCACGACCTTGACGAGCTTGTTCGTATATTAAAGAATATTAAGGATTTGGAAGGTCCTATACTTCTTCACGTTATTACAACCAAGGGCAAGGGCTTTGCGCCCGCCGAGGAGAATCCCGGCGCGTATCACGGTGTAGGGCAGTTTGACCTGGAGGACGGAAACCCCGATATTTCACTTGCTGACAGCTTCTCAAACGCTTTCGGGCAGAAGCTTAACAGACTTGCGCAAAAGGATTCAAAAATTTGCGCAATAACCGCCGCTATGAAATACGGAACGGGTCTTCAGTATTTTTATAAAGCTCATAAGGACCGCTTTTTTGACGTAGGTATTGCCGAACAGCATGCTGTTACCTTTTCAGCGGGACTTGCGAAGGGTGGCTTAAAGCCTGTTTTTGCGGTGTACTCCACCTTTTTACAGCGTGCCTTTGACCAACTTTCACAGGACGTCTCAATTGATTCACTTAACGTTATGCTCGCCGTTGACCGTGCTGGGTTGGTTGGCGAGGACGGTGAAACTCACCAAGGTCTTTTTGACGTTATGATGCTCGGCTCGTTGAACGGCTTTCGTGTAGCGTCACCCTGTAATTACAATGAGCTTGATTACTATCTTGAAAAGCTTATTAACGTCAAGGGCCCGACAGCCGTGAGATATCCACGCGGAAAGGAAGATGAACGTCTTCACGAATATAAAGCGACGACAAACGATTATGACCTTATTAAGCTGAGCGATAAAAACGATTTATTGTTTATAACCTACGGCAGAGAATTCGCCGAGGTTTATGAAGCGGCAAAAAAACTAAATGAAGATGGCGTCTGTTGCGATGTTTTAAAGCTTAATATGATTCTTCCTATTAATAAAGACGCCGTAAACGACTCAAAAAAATACAACAAGGTCTATTTCTTTGAGGAAAGCGCCCGCCGCGGAGGTCTTGGCGAGGAGTTCTCCGACGCATTGTATTCTTTAGGCTATGACGGAGCTTTCAAGCTTTTCGCCGTTAATACTCCTATTGTACGCCAAGCGAGCGTTGAAGAACAGCTTGCCGAAAACGAGCTTGACGCATTATCAATATATAAAAACATTATGAAGGATAACAAGTGAAGGAACGACTTGACATTATATTAGTTAGTAAGGGGCTCGCTGAAAGCAGAGAAAAAGCAAAGGCGCTGATTATGGCTGGGCTTGTCTTTGTTAACGGAGAGCGGCAGGATAAAGCCGGCACCAACATTTCTGTTGATTCCGATATATCCGTTCACGGTCAAGAAAACGAATTTGTAAGCCGAGGCGGGAAGAAGTTAAAGAAAGCCGTTGAAATATTTTCTCTTAATTTTGACGGTATGGTTTGCGCTGATATCGGCGCGTCAACGGGCGGCTTTTCGGATTGTATGCTTCAAAACGGCGCAAAGAAGGTTTACGCCGTTGATGTAGGTTATGGTCAGCTTGCGTGGAAACTGCGTACAGACAGCCGCGTCGTAAATATGGAACGCACAAATATCCGTTATGTAACAGCGGAACAGATACCCGAAAAGCTTGATTTTTTCTCTGTAGACGTTTCCTTTATTTCACTAAAGCTGGTTCTTCCCGTGCTTAATACACTTGCGGGTGATTTCGCTGATGGAGTTTGTCTAATAAAGCCTCAGTTTGAAGCGGGAAGGGAGAAGGTCGGAAAGCACGGTGTTGTACGTGAACCAGAAACTCATATTGAGGTTATCCGTGCGGTTTTCGGCTACATAGAGAACAGTGGCTTCGCTGTAAAGGGGTTAACCTTTTCACCCATAAAAGGACCAGAGGGAAATATAGAATATCTTGTATTGATTTCAAAAAACAAGGATACGGAATATATAGATAATGTTGAAGAAACGGTAAGGTCGGCTCATGCCGAACTGTAGGAGGTGTAGCCTTTGAAGCTACTTATATGCATTTCAAACGCTAAGCAAAAAAATATTGAGGCGGCAAAAAAAGCCATATCTCGCTTTACCTCGCTCGGATATGTCTGCGTGACAGACGAGGAAAACAAAAAGTACTTCAGCAACACCGACGTATTACCTGAGTTTTTAAATTATGACGAAGCGTGCAAAATGAGCGACCTTTTCGTAGCCGTTGGCGGCGACGGAACAATGCTCAAAAACTCTAAACGCGCTATTGAATATAACAAGCCTATCTTCGGAATAAACGCCGGTCGTATAGGTTATCTTTCCGCTTTTGACGCTGAAAAAATTGACGAGCTGACAACGCAGGACATTGAAGCTCTTGAGCTTTCCGACAGAATTCTATTAGAGCTTACGCTAAAAAGCCGACCAAATGAAAAGTATTTCGCCGTAAACGATGTGGTTATTACCAGGGTCAATCCCGCAAAAAGCATAGAGCTTTCGTTGAAATACTGTAATAATGATTTCGCCTCAATGCGCTCAGACGGTATTATCCTCTCTACGCCGACGGGTTCAACGGCTTATTCCTTCTCCGCGGGTGGGCCCGTTGTTGAACCGACTATGAACGCGGTAATTGTTACGCCGATTTGTTCGCACATTATGTTTTCGCGTAGCGTTGTGCTTAGTTTTAATGAAGAAACCCCCGTTTGCGTCATTCCTACACAGCGCGACGACAACACAGTTGTTGTTACCGCTGACGGAAACATAATAGGAGAGACTGATTATAACGACGTAATTACCGTAAGAGGCTGTAATAAGTGTCTAAAGCTTATGAATTCACCAAAAAGGAAGTTTTACGACGTACTTCGAAAGGATATATCAACGAGGAATTAATATGAAAAACAACAGACTGAAAACAATCTCAGAGCTAATTAAAACCCGTTCAATCAACACTCAAGAAGAACTTTTGGCCTGTTTAAAGGAAAAAGGCTTCAACGTAACACAGGCGACTATATCGCGTGACATTAAAGAGCTTCGCTTGAGTAAAGTAACACTTTCTGACGGTACGACTAAATATTCCATACCAGCCGACAGCAAAAGCGACGAGTTTACCGAGAAGTTTAAAACTATCTTTCGCGAGTCGGTTATATCTGTGAAAAACGCAGGTAACATCGTTGTAATTAAGTGTTATACAGGTCTTGGTAACGCCGCGTGCGCTGCGCTTGATTCGATGAACTTCGAGCATCTTGTTGGAACAATCGCGGGCGACGACACAATTTTCGGCGCAACTGAATCACCGAACGACGCTTTGCTTCTCGTCGAGAAGCTTGCGAACATAATCTAAAGAAGCGGGAAATAAAATGCTGCGGGAATTAAACATTGAAAATGTTGCTGTTATCGAAAAAGCCGCAATACAATTCGATAGGGGATTGAACGTTTTGACGGGTGAAACCGGCGCGGGTAAATCTATACTTATCGATTCAATTAACGCTATTTTAGGTAACCGTACAACTAAGGAAATCGTACGCAACGGAACAGGGCGCGCTGTAATATGGGCAACCTTTTCCGATGTAAATAAAAAGGTACTTGACCTGCTTGAGGCGCAAGGATATGATTTCGACGGCATGCTCATTTTGCACCGAATAATCACTGCCGACGGAAAGAGCCAGTGCCGCGTTAACGGAAAACCGGCAACGGCGGCAACTGTAAGAGATATCTGTTCAAGTCTAATTAATATCCACGGTCAGCATGATAATCAAGACCTCCTTGACCCTGAAAAGCATATTTTTATTCTTGACAATTTTGCAGAGCTTGGCGAGGATTTATCAGCATTTACCTCACGTTTTCGCGAGCTCGGACGAATCAAAAAACAGATTGACGCGCTTTCGATGGACGAGAATGAGAAGGCAAAGCGAATTGACCTGCTTCGCTATCAAACAGACGAGATAGAAAAAGCCGAGCTTCAAGTCGGCGAGGACGAACAGCTTACAAGCCGCAGGAACATTATCCGTGATTCAGAAAAGCTTATTGAAGCGTTAAAGTCAGGTTACGGCATTCTTGCGGGAGACTCAGACGTTTCCGGTGCCGTTGATATGGTTTCCACCGCCTCAGGGCTTCTTGACGAGGTGCGCGAGTATGATGAAAACCTCGGCGAATGTGCATTAAGGCTTTCAGATATCTACTATAATCTTCGCGACATAGCTTCTGAGCTTGAAAGCTTTATGGAAGGCTTTGAGTTCGACGCAAACGAGCTTCAAAACGTCGAGGAACGACTTGACCTAATCTATCGTCTGAAGAAAAAATATGGCGGAAGCATAGAAGAAATTATTAAATACTTTGATGAAGCAAAGGAAGAACTTGATAATATCGAGTCCTCAGGCGAACAGCTTGCAGAACTTCAAAAGCAGTTCGACAGTCTTTATAAGGTTGTTGTTTCAATGGCTGAGGAGCTAAGTCGAAAGCGTAAGGCGGCGTTTGAAGTTTTCGCAAACAGGATAAAAGAGGAATTAACATATCTCAATATGCCAGACGTTCAGTTTACTGCTGATTTCAAGGTAGGTAAGATTACAAGCCTTGGCTATGATAATGTAGAGTTTTTCATTTCCACAAACGTCGGAGAACCTCCAAAACCGCTAACCAAAATTGCCTCCGGCGGTGAGCTTTCAAGGATTATGTTGGCTATTAAAAATGCGCTTGCAGATAAAGACGACATTTCAACGCTCATCTTTGACGAGATTGACACAGGCGTCAGCGGCTCAAGCGCCGGTAAAATCGGTAGGAAGCTAAAACAAGCGGCGTTAACAAGACAGATTATCTGCGTAACCCACTCTGCACAGATAGCCGCCTTCGCAGACACCCATCTCAAAATCGAAAAATCCGTAAGAGATAATAGGACCTATACGGAAATTACAGCGCTTGACTTTGAAGACAGAAAGCGTGAACTCGCGCGGATAGTTTCAGGAGACGTTATAACCGATACCTCGCTTCGCAACGCAGAGGAAATGCTTGAGCACGCGAAGGGTTGACAAAAGATTTGTTTCGGGTTAAAATATCACAAATACTAAAGGCTGTGATGAATTTGAAGTAGCCGTGCGGCGGAAGCCAAAGAGAGTTCGCGTTTGGTGTAAGCGAATGCAAAACCGCAGGTGAATTACGTTTTTTGAGCCGCAGAGATGCCGTTTCACGCGCGTTAAGCGTTTTGAGGATATGGTTATAACATATCAAAAAAAGGTGGTACCGCGTAAATACGCCCTTTTACAGCTAACGCTGTAGAAGGGCTTTTCATTTTAAAGGAGAAATATTATGAATGTTTTTGACGAGCTTTCCGCCCGCGGTCTGATTGAACAGACCACTGACGGCGAAAAAATCCGTGAACTTTTAGGCAGCGAAAAGGTTACCTTTTATATCGGCTTTGACCCGACAGCTGACAGTCTTCACGTCGGTCACTTTATGCAGCTTGTTATTATGCGAAGAATGCAGAAGGCGGGACATAGACCTATAGCTATTCTTGGCGGCGGTACGACTATGGTCGGTGACCCGACAGGGAAAACTGATATGCGCAAGATGATGACAAAGGAAACAATTGCGCATAACGCAGAACAGTTTAAAAAGCAGATGTCTAAGTTCGTGGATTTTTCAGACGGCAAGGCTTTAATGGTCAATAACGCGGACTGGCTTTTGAACCTTAACTATGTCGATTTTTTAAGAGACGTTGGTGTGCATTTCTCGGTAAACAAAATGCTTGCCGCGGAATGCTTCAAAACACGCCTTGAAAGAGGTCTTTCTTTTATAGAGTTCAACTACATGCTTATGCAAAGCTACGATTTCTATCGTCTTTTCTGCGATTACGGCTGCAAAATGGAGCTTGGCGGAAATGACCAATGGGCTAACATAATAGGCGGCGTTGAGCTTGTTCGCAAGAAAGCGAGCGAGGAAGTCTACGGTATGACCTTTACACTTCTTACAAACAAGGAAGGTAAGAAGATGGGCAAGACCGAAAACGGCGCTGTATGGCTCGACCCCGAAAAAACCTCTCCGTATGATTTCTTCCAGTATTGGCGTAATGTTGACGACGCTGATGTTACCCGCTGCTTACGGCTTCTTACTGATATACCTCTTGAAACAATAGAAGAATTCGATAAACAAGGCGGAGAGGCTATGAACAAAGCGAAAGAGCTTCTTGCTTTCGAGCTTACTTCCACCGTTCACAGCACCGAGGAAGCGCAGAAGGCGCTGGATACCGCTAAGGCTCTGTTCTCTGGCGGCGGTGATAAATCGAATATGCCTACAACCGAGCTCTCGTCCAAAGACCTAAAAGACGGCGGTATTGACGTGCTTGACCTTTTAATTAAATGTTCGCTCGCGTCCTCGCGTGGTGAGGGCAGGCGATTGGTGGAACAGGGTGGTGTTTCCATTGACGACGTTAAGGTAACGGACGGCTTCACGGTCATTTCAGCCGATAAGCTGTCAGGTGAGGGTATAGTAATTAAGAAGGGCAAAAAGATTTTCCAAAGGGCTTATATTAAATAACGAAGAAGCGCCAGCTTGCGGTTAGACCGCAAGCTGGCGCTTTTAATAGTTGTTCTATTTTATAGCAGTTGACGCGAGTAAATCCATATCATATTTTCCGGGTTTTTGCTTAGCGATAAGCTTTGCCGCCGTTATCGCGCCCTTTGCAAAGACGGTTTTGCTTGCCGCGGAGTGGCTAATTGTTATTACCTCGTCAGTTCCCGCGAAAATAACCTCGTGTTCTCCGACGATAGTGCCTCCGCGAACGGCGTGTATTCCAAGTTCCTTCTTTTCGCGTGGCTTTCTAACGCTTTGTCGCTCGTAAACATACTCATACACACTATTACACGCTTCGTTTATTGAATCAGCAAGCATAAGCGCGGTTCCGCTTGGTGCGTCAAGCTTTTTATTATGGTGCTTTTCGATTATTTCGATGTCATAATCATCTTTTAGAACAGGAGCAATTTTAGCCGTCAAGGCTTTGATTACAGCTATTCCAAAGGAAAGGTTTGCGCTTCTAAAGACCGGAACTGTTTTAGAAAGCTTCTCGATTTCATATAGCTTTTCATCGGAATAGCCTGTCGTGCAAAGAACAAGCGCCGTTTTGGTCTTTTTACAATACTTAATAATGCTTTCGCACATAACAGGGGAGGAGAAGTCAATAATTACGTCAGCTTCTACGTCGCAGGCGTCAAAGCTATCGTATAAGGGTATTCCGGAAAGAATGCCGCTTTTAATATCAACGCCGGCTACTACCTGAACGCCGTCGGTATTAAAGCATTCTTCCATTACAATCCCGCCCATTTTTCCGAGTATTCCACAGATAATTATCTTTGTCATTTAACTTCCGCCTTATTCTTTTATAAAAGCTTCTTAAGTGTTTCCTTTTTAGCAGCGTCGAGCTCACAAAGGGGAAGTCTGCAGCTTCCTGCGTTAAAGCCTATTAAATTCATTGCCTCTTTGACAGGTATCGGATTAACGTCGCAGAAAAGAGCGTTGATAAGCGGCATCATCTCTACTTGAAGGCTCGCCGCTGTTTTATAGTCACCCTCAAGCGCGCTGTGCGCCATCTGTGCCGTTTCTTTAGGCTTAACGTTAGAAAGCACGCTGATTACTCCGCGAGCGCCAAGAGCCATAATAGGCACTATCTGGTCATCGTTTCCAGAATAGAACTCAAGGTCACCACCGCAAAGATTCATAGCTGTGGCTATCGCGGTCATATTTCCGCTTGCTTCCTTTGTAGCGACAATGTTTTCTATTTTTGAAAGCTCTTTATAGGTTTCGGGAGCAATAGTCATTCCTGTGCGAGAGGGTACGTTATAAAGAATAATCGGCAGTTTAACCGCGCTTGCTATCGCGGTAAAATGAGCGATAAGCCCCTTTTGCGAGGTTTTGTTATAGTAAGGTGTTACATGCAAAAGCGCGTCTGCGCCAAATTCCTCCGCCTTTTTTGAAAGCTCTATTGCGTGTGAGGTGTGGTTGCTTCCAACGCCCGCTATTACAGGTATTCTCTTTGCAACCTTATCTACAACATATTTAATAACGCTTAGGTGCTCAGCATCTGGCATTGTTGACGCTTCGCCTGTAGTGCCGCAAACGACGATAGAATCAACGCCGTTTTCTATTTGAAATTCAACTATTCTTCCGAGCTCATCGAAATCAACCGTGTAATTATCCTTAAACGGTGTGATTATCGCCGTGCCCACTCCTTCAAAAACAATACTCTTTTTCAATGTACACCTCCGTCAATTATGAGCGCTTTTTGTCAATTAAAAGCTTAGCTATCTGAACGGCGTTGGATGCCGCGCCCTTCCTGATATTATCGGCAACCACCCAAATATTAAGTCCGTTTTCAACGCTGTCGTCGCGTCGAATTCTTCCGACATAAACCTCGTCGGTACCTGCCGCTAAAGAAGCGAGGGGATACTGATTATTTGCCGGGTCGTCAACAACTACTGTACCCGGGGCATTCGAAAGAAGCCTTTTGATGTCCTCAACCTCATACGGCTTTTTAAGTTCAAGGTTAATCGACTCACTGTGACTGTAGAAAACGGGTACGCGCACACAGGTCGCTGTGATTTTGATAGTATCGTCACCCATTATTTTGTGGGTTTCTTCTATCATCTTCTGTTCTTCCTTCGTATATCCGTTTTCAAGGAAAACATCAATATGTGGTATGCAGTTGTCAAAGATAGGGTAGGGGAACTTTTCGAGCTCGTATGCGCGACCACCATCGCAGTTAACGAAGTCCTTAGCTCCGTTTTGAAGGTCGTCATATCCCTTTACACCCGCTCCGGAAACCGCTTGGTAGGTAGAATATACTATGCGCTTAATGCCATATTTGTCATAGATAGGCTTAAGAGCCACCATAGCTTGGATTGTTGAACAGTTGGGGTTGGCAATAATTCCGTTATTCTTAAAGGCCATATCGCCATTTACCTCGGGAACTACAAGCGGTACGTCCTTGTCCATTCTCCAGCAAGAGCTATTGTCAATAACGGTGCAGCCGTGTGACGCGGCTATCGGAGCGAACTCTTTACTTGTACCGCCGCCCGCCGAAAAGAGCGCTATATCAAACCCCTCATCAAAGCTGTTTTCGTTAAGCTCAAAAACATCGTATTCTTTACCGAAAAACTTAAGGGTGCTGCCCGCGCTTCGTTTCGACGCAAAAAGTTTATATTCACATTCGGGAATATTATATTCCTCCAAAACCTTCAGGAATGTTCTTCCCACCATACCGGTTGCGCCAACTACAGCAATTTTGAATTTTTTCATTTCAAAGCACCTCTTTTGTTTGTTGATTTTTCGGCTTGAAAAGACAAGTCATATACAATATAATAGAAAAGCTTTAATATATTAAATAATTAATACATTAAATCTAATAAATAGTAGCATTGATTTAAATAAAATGTCAATTAACTTTTTTACATAAAGAGTCGGAGATGCTATGGAACGTTCGCAATTTAACTACTTTTTACCTCAAGAATTAATCGCGCAGGAGCCTGCTTCGCCCCGCGACAGCTCAAAATTGTTATGTTTAGACAAAACAAGCGGCGGTATCGTTGAAAAAACCTTCAAAGATATAGAATTTTTGTTAAATGAAGGCGATGTGCTGGTGATTAACGACAGCAAGGTCATTCCCGCTCGTCTTTTAGGTGAAAAAGAGGGTACGGGTGCAAAAATCGAACTTCTTTTACTAAACGACCGCGGAAACGATAACTGGGAATGTCTTGCTAAACCGGGTAAACGTCTTAAGCGCAATGCTCGTGTTGTATTCGGCGATGGAGCCCTTGTAGCAGAGATAATTGACGAAATTGAGGACGGCAACCGAATAGCACATTTTGAGTATGACAAAGGCAAGACATTTTTTGAAATACTCGATGTTGTCGGAAAGATGCCTTTGCCACATTATATTACAAAGCCGCTTGAAAATAACGACGATTATCAGACAGTTTACGCTGACGCCGAGGGCTCAGCGGCGGCTCCGACGGCGGGTCTTCATTTTACGCCTTCTCTACTAAAACGTATAGAAGCCCGCGGCGTTAAAATAGCGCGCGTAACCCTTCATGTGGGCTTAGGTACGTTTCGCCCTGTTAAAGAGAACGACATTACAAAGCACCATATGCACAGTGAGCACTATTCCGTAAGTAAAGAAGCGGCAGACATTATAAATGAAGCTAAAGCAAGAAAAAAGCGTGTTATTGCCGTCGGCACAACCTCCTGCCGAACGCTCGAATCGGTAGCGCAGAAACACGGAAATATTGTTCCTTGTGAGGAGGACACAAGCATTTTCATCTACCCCGGTTATGAGTTTAAGGCTATCGACGCTCTTATCACTAACTTTCATCTGCCTGAAAGCACGCTTATAATGCTGGTTTCTGCCTTCGCGGGATATGACAACACAATGAATACTTATAAATTCGCCGTAGAAAACAAATATCGTTTTTTCAGCTTTGGCGACGCAATGTTTATATATTAGAGGTTTAAATGTACAAGCTTATTAAAACTGACGGTAAAGCTCGCCGCGGACGCTTTCACACTGTTCACGGAGACTTTGAAACGCCCGCTTTTATGAATGTAGCGACGGCCGCCGCCATAAAAGGCGGCTTATCCGCGGCAGACCTTGATAACATAGGTTGTCAGGTTATGCTTTCAAATACATATCATCTTCATCTCAGACCCGGCGATGAGCTTGTTCGTGATATGGGCGGGCTTCATTCTTTTACAACGTGGAAAAAGCCGATATTAACAGACAGTGGCGGATTTCAGGTGTTTTCTCTCGCAAAATTGAGAAAGATAAAAGAGGAGGGCGCTTATTTCTCCTCACATATTGACGGGCGAAAGATATTTATGGGTCCTGAGGAAAGCATGAGAATACAATCCAACCTCGCGAGTACCATAGCTATGGCTTTTGATGAATGTGTTGAAAACCCCTCAACTCGTGAATATGTCGAGGCGTCCGCCGCAAGGACGGTTCGCTGGCTTGCTCGTTGTAAGGTTGAGCTATCCCGCTTAAATTCGCTAACCGAAACGATAAATAAGAAGCAGCTGCTTTTTGGAATAAATCAAGGCGGCATATTCGATGATATCAGAATAGATAATATGAAGGAAATCGCCGCAATGGACCTTGACGGTTACGCGATAGGCGGGCTTGCAGTGGGTGAAACGGCGCAGGAGATGTACCGAATAATCGAAAAGGTTGAGGCATTTATGCCGCAGGAGAAGATTCGCTATCTTATGGGTGTCGGCACACCTGTGAATATAATTGAATCCGTCGCGCGCGGCGTTGACCTTTTTGACTGCGTAATGCCTGCAAGAAACGGAAGACACGGTCATCTCTTTACATGGAAAGGAATTATCAATCTAAACAATCAGAAGTATGAGCGTGACGTTACACCAATTGATGACGAATGTGACTGTCCTGTTTGTCGAAGATACTCTAAGGCATATATTCGTCATCTGTTTAAAGCGGGCGAAATCCTTGCGCTTCGTCTCTCAGTTATGCATAACCTTTACTTTTACAACTCGCTTTTGTTAAAAATACGCGATGCGATAGACCAAAACCAATTTGATGAATTCAGAAATAAATATGTGCACGTTCTCGATAAAAGAATATAAGCCTTGCTAAACACGCTATATTTGTTGTATAATTATATAAAATCTTTTATGAGGTAATTTAAAATGAATTTATTCCTTTCGGCTGACGCCGCAGCTGCTACAGATTCTGCCGCTTCAGGCGGTCTATTCGGTTCCTCCTCCTTCACGCTCATTTTAATGGTCGTTATGCTCGTAGCCATGTATTTTATTCTTATCGTTCCTCAAAAGAAGAAGGAAAAGAAACTTCAGGAAGAACGTAACAACATAGAAGTAGGCGACGAAATAACCACAATCGGCGGTATAATCGGACGTGCTGTGCAGATTAAAGACAACACCATTGTTATCGAAACCGGTTCTGACCGCACAAAAATACGCTTCTTAAAAGAAGCTATTTCTCACGTAGAAAAGCTTAAACTTGAAGAATAGTTCTTTCTAACAAACAAATGAATAGAATTCCTTCCTCGTGAATATTTTTTAGTAAATAGCCGAGGGAGGTTTTTTATTGAAAAACGATACATTGTCATTACCGAAAAGCATGTCGGCGGCTTCTCCTGTTAAACAGTTCGCCGTGAATTGTTCCGTTAGCTGTATAATTGCGCTCGTCATTAGTGCGGCGCTTATCAGTATTTGTGCCGTTTTGCTTACAAAGGCAGACATTCCGCACAGTCTGCTTGAGCCGCTAACTACGGTTTTAAGCGCTGTGGCAACGCTTATTTCGGTTTATATCGGTTCATTATCTCAAAACAGAACGCAAACTATAGGTATGGGCATTTCAACCGGCGCTGCAACCTTTGCTGTGGTGTTTATTCTTTCGCTTATTTTCGGCGACGGTGAAATAACAAGCCAAACAATTATTAAGCTCATTGCCTTCTTAAGCGCGGGCGGTATAGGCTCGCTTGCCGGCATGAACAGAAAACAGAAGGCAAAGCTAAAGATTTAGTAAAGAGGGAAGTAAAATGAAGATAGGTTTTATCGGCTTCGGGAATATGGCTCACGCAATAGCTACGGGAATAATTGAGCAAAATCTTGTATCCGAAAACGACATAACCGCTTTCGACGTTTCTTCGGAACAGATAACAAACTATAAGCATAAAGTGCTGTTAAGTGATACTGCTTTACAGACGGCGGCCGGGTCTGATTATTTGTTTTTCTGCGTTAAGCCACAGACACTTGAGGAGGCGGCAAGCAGTCTTTACGGCAAGATAAAAAGTGAAACTGTTATTATATCCATCATGGCCGGAGTAACCTCCTCGCGGCTGAAGACTCTGCTAAATACCGAAAGACCTATTGTTCGGGTTATGCCAAACACTCCGCTTATGATAGGGAAGGGCTGCACGGCGGTAGCGCGGCCCGATGGAATAACCGATAGAGATTTTGATTTTGTTTTTTCTGTTTTTAACTGTATCGGCTACGCGTTTGAACTTCCCGAAAGCAAAATTAACGAGATAATTCCGGTTAACAGTTCAAGTCCCGCCGCCGTATACTATTTCGCCAAAACCGTTGCCGAGAACGCCGAGAATAACGGAATACCCTTTGATACAGCTTTGAAGGCTTTCTGTCACACGCTTATAGGCAGTGCCGAAATGATGCTTAGAACTGACAAAAGCGTAGACGAGCTCATTAATATGGTCTGCTCCAAGGGGGGGACGACACTTGCTATGCTTGACGCCTTTAAAGCTAACGGTTTCGACTCGGCAGTAAATAGCGGTCTTGATTCCTGTTTAAAGCGTGCATACGAGCTGGGGAAATAAGCATAAAAAGAACCTTGTCCGCGTATATTTTTATATATACACAAAGGACAAGGATATATGAAAGCCAGCAATATAACAATTTCTACAATAATTAAAGCGCCCGGCAGAATCGAAAGGTTGGCGGGGAACAGGGGAGAGTACTGTTTTCTATTCTTCTGTTCCCTGTTTATCCTCGGTACAGCCGCTGGCGCTGTTTTTATCTCAAGAAACGGCGATATCGCCGCTGAATTTCTGCGGCTCGCTATCAAAGAGGAGCTTTTATCCTACTCGCTAAGCGGCTTTTGGAGGGTTTTCTTGCTAACCGCAGCGCCAAAGCTCTGTATTGTGGCAATTGTATTTATTCTTTCCTCATGTGCGCTTGGAACACCTCTTATTTTTTCGATTTCTGCTCTTTTCGGCGCGGGCTTTGGCTGTGTATGTGGTGCGGCATATCAAAGCCTTGGCTTTAAGGGAATTGTATTTATTCTAACTTCGCTTGCGCTTCCAGCTATAGTGTTTTCTCTTTCACTTTTTTCATTTTCATTTACAGCGGTCGTAGCATCTGTAGAGCTGTTCAGAATAGCCTATTCAGGACGTTCGGCTGCGTTTTCAAAAATTAACGAGGCTGTAGTTAAGGCATTACTTCGCTGCTTGGTTATTACTATTATTTCATCTTTTCTTGAAGGCGTCGGTTTCACCGTCTTCGGCGGGGTCTTCAGATGATTTATCAGCGGATAAAACTTGCTTATTGCGTTTCTTTATTTTTGAAAGTGGGGAAGCCGTGGCGGCTTCTCTAAGCTTTTCGTCGCTAATATGGGTATATATCTGTGTAGTTGAGACATTTGCGTGTCCGAGTATTTCTTTAAGCGCGAGCATATCAACATTACCGTGACGGTACATCAGCGTTGCGGCTGTGTGGCGAAGCTTATGAGCGGAATAGCCCTTATCAGCAAGACCCGCGCGAGTAAGACACTCGTCTACTATCTGCTCAACGCGGCGATTGCTTATTCTTGAGCCTGTCCTTGATAGAAACAGCGCGTTCTCATCTTTCCTTTTGAAATTTTTACTGTCTCGCTCTTTTATACAGTTTCTTATTGCGTCAATGCATGCACCGTTTAAATAAACTAAACGCTCCTTATTGCCTTTACCAATAATTCTTAATGTGCCGTCAGAAAGGTCAATATCCTTATCGCTTATTCCTACGAGCTCGGAAAGACGCATACCACAGTTCAAAAACAGCGTTAGAATGCAGTAATCACGATATATAAATTCGCCCTCTGTGCTGTCAAGCAGCTTTATGCTTTCTTCAAGCGTAAGATATTTCGGCACGCTTTTTCTAATAGAAGGCACTTCGATTTCTTTTACGGGGTTATCTTCAAGCTTATGGCTCTTTATTGTAAGGTATTTAAAATATGACCTCAAACAAGACACCTTGCGCGCTCGGGTATTTGCGTTGTTATCTCTGTCCTTCATTGCAAAATGTAAAAATTCATATATATCCATAGTTTTTATGCTTTTAACAAGCTCTAAGTCTACGTCGCTAATATCTATGGTTTCGAACTCTATATCAGACGGAACCAGCTTTCGCCTATATTTCATATATCGAAAGAAGGTTCTAAGGTCAATATAGTATCCCTCAACCGTACGCAAAGAGACGTTTCTTATTGTCTCAAGATAGAAAAGATATTCTGACAAGATTTCGGGGCAGTCTTCAAATTTACCAGCGTTCATAATATACTCCTAAATAGTAACGTAATAAAAACTATTGTTATAATCAACTAAGCAGAGCGATAAGTTCAAGTATAGTTAAATCATTAATATAATGCCCGCATTTTATTTTTCCCCTCAATTGCGCTAAATTTTCATTTAGCGCAATTGGCTTTCTAAAACAAATATACACGAAAACGTCTTCCCTGTCAAGTGTCCGACGAAATCATGTATATGAATAGATTTATTAAATTTCAATCAAGTAATACTATTAACTTCTTTTTATCTTCTTTTCATAATAAACAAATTCTTTATCGCGCCTTACTTCGATATAACCCAACTTTTTATAAAAGCAGTTTGTACGGATATTCCAAATAGGTGTTTCTAAGCGAAACAGATTATACCGCGCCATTATTTCTTCAATACTTAGCATTAAATCAAGACCGTATCCCTTATGGAATTCATTAGGGTCAATAAATATTCTTCCAATATTAAGTATACTTGAATCTAAGGCATCGGCAAAAAGAATAGCACCACCGATTATTCTGCCATCAATTTTTGCCGAATAAAGATACCCGTTCTTCTGTATTTCAATATGCCAATTATATGAATCGTACTCAGGAGGCCCTCCGACGCTTGTACCGCCTACGTTAACGTCGCTGTCAAACGCCGCCTTTGAAATCCTTACAAGCTCGTTTATGTCAGCTCGATTAGCTATTGATAATTCAAGATTATTGCTCATTATGTTCGGTCACCTATCCTTTTACTCTCACAAGAACAACCTTGGCGCTATTGTCGGCGTTTCTTACGTCCTCCATCTCATAGTCTTTTAAAGCTTTTATGAGTAGAGTCAGCTTTTTATAACCGTAGTTTCTCACATCAAAATCAGGCGAGCGCTTTGTAAGGATAGTTCCGACCATACCAAGCTGAGCCCAGCCGTCGTCGTCGGAATTATCTGTGACTATCTGCTTTATTTCCCTGTTAATCATCGTAAGGTCTGCTTTTGCAGGCTGCTTCTTCTGTTTAGCCGCGCCGTTTGTTACAGTCTCAACGGCTGGCTCGTCAGCAATGATTTCAAGATATGTGAACTTGTCGCAAGCGGCAATAAAGGGCTTGGGCGTTTTCTTTTCGCCCATACCTATAACGTACATTCCCGCCTCACGAAGCCGAACGGCAAGCCGTGTAAAGTCGCTGTCGCTCGAAACAATACAGAAACCGTCCACACTGCTTGTGTAGAGAATATCCATAGCGTCTATTATCATTGCGGAGTCTGTGGCATTCTTGCCACTTGTGTAGGCGTACTGCTGCATAGGTGTTACGCTGTTATCGAGCAGAACCCCTTTCCACGAGGCGAGCCGAGTGCTTGTCCAATCGCCGTATATCCTCTTATACGTTGCCACACCGTCGTTAGAAAGCTCGTCTAAAATAAACTTAATATATTTCTCCGATACGTTGTCTGCGTCAATTAATACCGCGAATCTTCTTTCTTTTTCCATTAAAACCTCTTTAATCAATTATTACCGCGCCGCCGCAGTCGGTAAGCGGCTCGTCGGTTAGTTCTGTTATTTCTACGTCATTTTTGTTACAAAAATCTTTAATATCTTTATAGAAGCTTGTTTCGCTTACCTTACCGAAAAAGCTAAGCTCATTATTTTCAATTAAGAAACAGCTCCCACCAATAAAACCTGAATCGTAGCCTTTTAACCGAATTTCACCGAAAGGAACCAAAAGAACCTCAATCCCCTGCCCCTCAAGTAGCCTTGCCAAGCCCATATCGGCTGTTATAACCGCATTGTTGCTTACGACAGCAACTGAACAGCGCGAATAGCCTTGTTTTGAATTTATTTGATGAACTTCCCTATTAAAAAGAAATCTTCTTATTTCGCCGTTTAACGCCGTTTCGTGAGACAGACAAAAATCCCTCATAAACAAGCAATTAAGCTTGCAGTCAAAAGGATATACCATTCCTGCCCCGCCGACGGTGAATACGGTAAAGCCTCGTGCCCGAAGAATTGAAATCAGCTCTTGTTGTTCCTCAAGTACAGCTATTGTTCCATTACCTAAATATAGACAGTTTAAATCCGCATGACTTGAAATAGTTATGGGAAGCGAAGGATTATTAGTTGTATAAAGCACATTAATGCCACGACGAACAATCTCTGCGGCCGCCTTCACTGCTTCGCATGACAGTATAATTGTTTTAGCATTAGAATATGGAACCGATGAGTTATTTCTATTCATTACATCACTTAAAAGCAGTTGTTGTTAATGTTTTCGGCGGCATCAGAATGCTACAATTTATTATACCTTTGTTCCTTGTTCAATACAAGCGAATAATTGAATGGAACAAAAAACAGGAGCGAATAACGCTCCTGTTAAAATGCGACTTGCTATTCCTGTTTTAATTCGCTGTCCTTTTTAAATGTAAGCCATTTCGGAAGCATACGCTTTACACCCTTATTCTTACTGCGCTGTGAGATGACAACGCTTTGAATAAGTATGAAGCAACAAAGCATACCGCCTGTTGTTATACTCTGCCACCAAGGCTTTGTGAGTCCTGAGGTTACGACTATTGAGTTTATTGTAACAAGCGAAAGCGTTCCGAAAAGGGTTCCAATTATGTTTCCGACACCACCCGTTAGGAGCGTACCGCCAATTATCGAAGAAGCAATGGCCCGCATTTCAAAGGTGTTGGCGTTTGCGGAGTTGCCGGCTCCGGTATGAAGCAGATACACAAAACCCGCAATTCCTGAAAGCAAGCCGCAGATTAAGTATGAATAAAACTGTGTTCTTTTTACGTTTATTCCAAGCATTAACGCGCTTTGTTGGTTTCCGCCGATAGCATAAAGGTTTCTGCCTAATCTCGTCCATTTTAGCATAACAAACACAAGCAGCACCACTACCAAAGCAATTACAACACCAAGCTCAATGTACGCCGGAATAAAGTTTCCGGTTTTCCCGTATGAACCGATAAAGGGTATCCTTAACTGCGTCTTTTTTAAAGCCAAAAAAGCTTCATTCTCTGCCGTAACGGGGTTAACGCTTACTATTGTTGTCATTCCCCTTGCGAAGAACATTCCCGCAAGTGTAATAATAAAGGGCTGTATTTCGAGATATGCGATTAAATATCCCTGTACCAAGCCAAACGCAATACCTATACCGAGAGAAATTAGTAATGCGCCGAACGGGTTCGCGTTTGTTCCGTTAAGGTAAACAGCGCAGCTCATAGTGATTAGAGAGGTAACGCCGCCAACGGAGATATCAATTCCACCCGCTATCATTACTATTGTTAAGCCACAGGAAAGAATGATTAACGAACCGTTATTGTTAAAGGTGTTTAGAAACTGTTGCGGATTTAAGAAACCTCCGCCCCAAATCAGCATAGCCAACGCGTACATTCCCACGAAGGTGCAGATAGTTATCGTTAAAAGAAGGTTTGTATCGGTAAGCGGCTCTCTTTGCTTTTTTAAAGCTAAACTTTTATTCACCATCATCATTTCCTTCCTAACCCGCAACCTCGGTAGATACCGAGCGGTTTTTCTTTTTACCGAATAGCTTACTCCACAGATTGCTTGCCGCCTTCTTAACAACGGACGAGCCGATAACAACGATAATAATAATTACTATCGCCTTGTATGCTTTGACGTCTGTAGAGGAAACCTTCATTGCGTAAAGCGTCGTCGTAAGCCCTTGTATAACGTAAGCACCTATTACAGAGCCTATCATATTAAATTTTCCGCCGCCAAGAGAGTTTCCGCCGATAGCAACGGCAAGAATTGCGTCCATCTCTATTCCGAGAAGCAACGTTTCGTGGTTAATAAGTCCAAGACGACCAACGCTTATCGCTCCGGAAAACGCCGCGCATACGCCGATAATAATGAAGACGAGCATCTTAATTATTACCGAGTTTATACCGTTTAGGCGTGCTGCTTTTTCATTTATTCCAACCGTTTGCGCGTAAAGTCCGAGATTTGTGCGTTTCAATATAACCGCAAAAGCTATAGCACAGATAACAACAATAAGAATTGGTGTAGGAATCGGAATGCCGGGTATCGTTCCGCCAATGTATTTAATGCGCTCATCAGACACCGTGGGCGTTGCGCCACCGTTTATCCAATACGCAATGGCTCGACCGATTGTGTAAAGAATCAGCGTTGCAATCATAGGCTGAATTTTGAATATAGCCACAAGCACACCGTTGAACGCCCCGAAGAACGCCGAAACAACACAGCTTGCAAGGAAAGCCAAAAGAATTGTTCCCCATGTAATATTGTTTGAAAGAAGTATCTTCACGAATACGCTTCCCGCAATAGCCGCCGCGGCGCCGACGCTGATGTCCTGTCCGCGTGAAGCAGCCGTAACAAGAGTCATACCCATTGACAGAATTGCAAGTTCACTCGCGCCGTTCAAGATAGCTATGAGATTTCCCGAAAGTACCGTGTTTCCGTATGAGTTTACGGCAAGATTGATAGAAAAGAACGACGGGTCGCGGATTAAATTAAATATAACCAAAGCCACAAGTGAAAGAAGCGGTATGAGAAGCTTTGATTTCGTGGTTTTTTGTATAAGTGTATTAAATTTACTCATGTCAAATCACCTCTCCAGCAATTGTTCTCATAATATTGTCCTGAGTAATCTCGTCGCCTTCAAGCTTACCGACAATGTTTCTGTCTCTAAGTACGATGAGGTCAGAGCAGGTACGAACCATCTCCTCAATTTCCGAGGAGATGAAGGTAATTCCCATTCCCTCGTCTGCAAGCTTAAGAACAAGCTTTTGAATCTCAACCTTTGTTCCGATATCAATTCCGCGCGTAGGCTCGTCTAATATTAAGTATTTCGGGTTTGTAAGCAGCCAACGCGCAAGTATAACCTTCTGCTGATTTCCGCCCGAAAGAGACTTAATAGGCGTGTCCATAGAAGCGGTCTTAATTCCGAATAGCTTAATGTAGTCTTCAGCAAACTTTTCCGCTTCCGCTTTCGAGAAGGGTTTGAAGAAGCCCTTAATTACCTGCAAGGCAAGAATAATGTTTTCTTTAACTGACAAATCGGCAACAATTCCGTCAACCTTTCTGTCCTCGGGAAGGTAGCCAATACCGTTTTTCATCGCTTCTATCGGTTTGGTTATCTTTACGTCTTCGCCCTTTATTTTAACCTTTCCGCCGAGAATGCGGTCCGCGCCGAATATAGCACGAACACATTCGCTTCTTCCGGACCCCAAAAGACCTGTAAAGCCGTTAACCTCGCCCTTTTTCACGCTGAAATTAAAGGGCTTAACGCCGTTGGTACTTGATAGACCCTCAACTTCATAAACAGCTTCTTCATCGCTTTGTGTTGTTTTCGTGATTTTCTTCTTTTGTATTTCAGATAAATCATCAAGCGCACGGCCAACCATCTTTGTTACAAGCTCTACCATCGGAAGCTTTTCAACGTCATATTCACCGACAAACTCGCCGTTGCGAAGAACGGTAATTTTATCACAGACCTCATATACCTGTTCGAGAAAGTGTGTGACGAAGATAATTCCGACTCCGCGAGATTTTAGGTCACGCATAAGAGTAAAGAGCTTTTCAACCTCTTGCTCGTCAAGCGAGGAGGTCGGCTCGTCAAGTATTAGTATTCTGCAGTTCATACCGACGGTGCGCGCTATCGCCACCATCTGCTGAACAGCTATAGAACAGCTTCCCAGCTGTTGTCCTGCTCTTGCGGGAATTTTAAGGTCATCAAGTATCGTTTGCGCCTTTTCTTCCATTTCGCGCCATTTAATAAACGAGTACTTCCCTATTCCTATAAACATATTCTCGGCAACAGTAAGGTTCGGACACAGCGTTATCTCCTGATACACAGTGCCTATACCGATTTTTTGTGCCTCCTGCGGAGATTTAAGTGAAATTGCCTTACTCTCGCCCGCTATGTAAATTTGACCGCCGTCCTTGTGATAAACCCCGGTCAAAACTTTAATCAAGGTTGACTTCCCTGCTCCGTTCTCGCCAAGAAGTGCATGAATTTCACCCTTCCTAAGAGTAAACTGCACATCCTTCAAAGCACGTACGCCGGGAAATGATTTATCAATATTTTTCATTGATAATAAAACGTTATCCTGCATTTTCTTTCCCTCTTCAAAAAAACTTCAGATAATAATTCAATGCCATTATAATTCCAACGAATATATAATCGCAAGAAGTATTTGCTTTCATTAATCATTACGAAGAAAACGGTGCGGATATGCGGTTAATCCACAAAACTCCGCACCGTATTTCTCAGTGCAAAAAGTACCTTACTTCTCGAATAGCTTAACCAAGTCCGTATGTGTCGATGTCGGACTGAGTGATAGTCTTAGCGTCAAAGCCCTTTTCGTCAGAGATTATTGTCTTATCTCCGGAGTAATCGCCAGCCTTGATTATGCCGTCAATAACAGTCGCCTGGAAGGGGCTGCACTGACCGTCATAGTTCCATGTGCCTGCTAGGAGCTCCTGAAGCGCCCACTTATTGCAGTCAAAGCCCATGATGATAACATCGCCGTCTACGCCGTGAGTGATACCGGCTTCGTCAAGAGCAGCAACAGCGCCCTTAGCCATACCGTCGTTCTCAGCATAGATAACATTGAAGGAATCGCCGGAGTTGATAACAGACTCAACGATAGCCTTAGCCTGAGCTTCATCCCAGTCAGCGGTCTGCTGAACAACCTTGTTCATTGTGCCGGCTGCAAACTCAGCGTCAAGAGCGTTGGTTCTGCCTATCTGAGCGTCAGAGCCCATGTGTCCCTGAATGTGGATAACGTTGTACTCGGAAAGATTCTGAGCCTTGAGCCAAGCAACAGCGGTGTCACCCTGGTTAGCCATGTCGGAAACAACAGCAGCTTCGTAGTTGCTCTTGTCTGTGTTAATCATACGGTCAAAAAGGAAAACCTTAATGCCGGCTTCTTTAGCAGAGCTAAGAACATCGTCCCAGCCGTCGGTCGCCGCGGCGGAAATAAGTAGATAATCTACGCCGTCAGTGATGAACTGCTGTGCAGCATTGAGCTGCTCGTCAACGTTAATGCTGTAATAAGTCTGTGCGGAATAACCGTTTGCTTCGCAGAAAACAGCTTCCATATCCTTAACGTTGGCTTCACGGTAACCAGACTCGGAGGGCGGGTTGTTGATTATACCAACCTTAATGAGTCCGCCTTCATCGCCGCCTTCGACAGGAGCGGGCTGCGTCTGAGCGCAAGCTACCATGCCGATGCAAAGAACAAGAGCTAATACTAATGCTAATACCTTCTTCATTTTTTACCTCCAATAAATTTTGTCAGTAAGGTGTATTTCACCTTGCACTATCATAATATTGAAATTGTACGCACAAGTAAACAGAATATTCTATCGCAAATGTTTATTGTTTTACTTTGTGAGCAACCCAAAAAGCGTTATTTTTCGCAATTAATACAACTTTGTTTGATAAATTACGTTTTAAGTTAAGATATTTATTACTTGTCTGCTTATTCCCTATTCCTGCACTTGTATGGTACATGTTACACTGTTCAAATAATGATTTTTAAGCAAAAAGAAAGCGTATTCAAATTAGAATACACTTTCTTTTTTCATTATTAATAACTAAAAGAAAATTACACACCGAAAAGCTTCTTAATCTCGCGAATATTCGATATACCGACGAGTTCAATTGAATAGTCCGTCGCCTTTAGCTTTGACAACGCCGCCCTCGGAAGAACACAACGCTTGAAGCCAAGCCTTTGCGCCTCCGCAATCCGAAGTGAGGCGCTTTGTACGGCGCGCACCTCTCCGCTAAGACCAATCTCGCCGAACGCTACGGTTCCGTCCGGTACAGGCTTATCAATAACGGCTGAAATAAGACTAATTACTGTCGCAAGGTCACTCGACGGTTCATCAAGGTTTAAGCCGCCGACGACGTTGATGTAAACATCAAGATTTGAAAGAAAATAACCTGCGCGTTTTTCAAGCACGGCTAAAAGAAGGTTAGTTCTGTTGTAATCTATACCAGAGGAGGTGCGTCTTGGTGTTCCGAAGCCTGTTTTCGCGGCAAGCGACTGTATTTCGGCGAGTATAGGACGCGAGCCCTCCATAACGCAGGCTACACAGCTTCCCGAGGCGTTCTCGTCACGTCCTTCAAGCATTAGCATACTCGGGTTGTCTATGCCTTGAAGCCCTTCACTTGTCATATCGAAAATGCCTATCTCGTTTGTTGAGCCGTAACGGTTTTTCGCCGCACGGAGTATTCGATAGGAAAGATATTTGTCCCCCTCAAAATAGAGCACGGTATCAACAATATGCTCCATAACCTTCGGACCGGCAATAGCTCCGTCCTTATTAACGTGACCGACGATAAAAAGGGGTATGCCTTCGTTCTTTGCACATTTCATAAGTAATGACGCACATTCTCTAACCTGCGTCACGCTTCCCGCTGAGGAGGTTATTTCTTCGCTTGTCATGGTCTGAATAGAATCAATAACAAACAAATCGGGCTTTAATTCTTTAACTATTCCTATTACCGTTTCAGCGCAGGTTTCGTTCGCAATCACTATGTTATCGGAGGAAACCTTTAATCGGTCGCCACGAAGTTTAATTTGGTATACCGATTCTTCGCCCGATACATACAGAATTTTTGCCGTCTTCGCAAGTTTTCCGCACATTTGAAGCAGTAACGTTGATTTACCTGCGCCCGGCTCGCCCCCAATTAACGTGACCGAGCCTTTTACAACTCCGCCGCCCAAAACACGGTCAAGCTCGGCTATTTCGGTGGTATAGCGTATCTCGCTGTCAAATGTAACGTCAGAAAGCGAAACAAGCTCGCTCGCTTTCTTCTTCGCAGAGTTAAGCGTTCTTTCAACACCCGAGCTTTTCTTTTCAACAATATCCTCTACAACGGTGTTCCATTCGCCGCATTCACTACAACGCCCGAACCAACGCGGAAAACTCGCCCCGCAGTTTGTGCAGACAAAAACGCTTTTTAAAGCCGCCATTCCCTTCTCCTTGCTTACGAACATATATTTAATACAAATATTATACATACGTTCGTGCAACAAAACAAGCTTACATTATTCTTTAAGTCTGCTGATTTGTATTCTCAGTTTGGGGATATTCAAGATAATCAAGATAACCCAGGTAAATAGCATACGCAAGCTTCTTTTGATACTCTTCGTCCTTCAGCTTGTTTAGCTCCGCGCTGTTAGTCATAAAGCCACATTCCACAAGCACCGTGGGAGCTTTTGTGTTGACGAGAATATAAATACTGCTCGTTCCTTTTTTGAGCGGACGTGTGTTATCAGGCTGGACGTTGTTTACAACGCTGCAGATTATGTTTTCCGCGAGCCTCTCGCTTTCGGGATTTAGAGTGCCGAAGAATGCCTGTGTTCCGTGCTGAGAACTGTCAGAAAAGCTGTTTTGATGTATACTTATTAAAACTGAATTATTGAATGAATCTGCAAGTTTTGTTCTGTTTCTTGTGTCAGTTTTTTTCTTTTGTGATATACTGCTTGCGTCTTCGTCTGCGAGCGTTAAATCGCTGTTTCTTGTTAGAACCGCCGCGTAGCCGTTCGAGCGAAAAAGGTCATATAGCTTTAGCGAAATTGAAAGGTTTATGTCCTTCTCCACCGTTCCGTCGCCTGCGACCTTACCAGGGTCAAAATCGCCGTGACCGGCGTCAATTACAATCACCTGCTCAGCGTAATGAGGTGTTGAGCTGTTAACCTTAACAGCAAATGAAGAAGACACATTAAATAACAAAACAAGAGTTAACACCGCAAGAATTATTTCAATAATCGTTGTTTTCGCCTTAATAATTATCACCTCATAAGTTAATATGACGTGTGCTTTTCTAATATGTATTAAATATTATTTATTACAAACCAAGGCAAAAGCAAATCACAATTTATATAATGGCAAGCGGCTTGTTGATATATATTTAAGAAATATAAAAAGGATAAGACAAAAATCAAAAAAAGTATTGAAAATACTTTATTCTTTATATATAATATATATCACGTCGCGGGTTTAGCTCATCTGGTAGAGCGCC
>CAZUOY010000014.1:0-34780 GCA_964622315.1 uncultured Oscillospiraceae bacterium
GCAAAAAGTCCGGCGGCTTCTTCGGAAGCGGTGAGAGCACCGGCTCTATCGGCGTGGTTACTATTAACCTGCCTCGCATAGCCTATGTCGCGTCTGACGAGAACGATTTTTACACCCGTCTTGATAAGATGATGGACATTTCCGCGCGTTCGCTTAAGGTGAAAAGAACGATAATTACAAGGCTTTTAAAAGAGGGCCTTTACCCGTACACAAGGCGCTATCTCGGCACCTTTGACAACCATTTCTCAACTATCGGGCTTATCGGTATGAACGAGGTCGGGCTTAACGCAAAGTGGCTCGGCAAGGACCTGACAGACGAGAAGACACAAGCGTTCGCCAAAGATGTGTTAAACCATATGCGCGACAGACTTTCCGACTATCAAGAGAAGTACGGTGACCTATATAACCTTGAGGCTACTCCCGCAGAGTCCACCACCTACCGTCTCGCGAAGCACGACAAGAAGCGCTATCCGTTCATCAAAACCGCGAACCAGAACGGCACGCCTTACTATACCAACAGCTCGCATCTGCCCGTGGGCTACAGTGACGATATGTTTTCTGCGCTTGCCATACAAGACGAGCTTCAGACTCTTTATACCTCGGGCACAGTTTTCCATGCGTTTTTAGGTGAAAAACTGCCCGACTGGAAGGCGGCGGCGAACCTTGTCAGAACTATCGCGGAGAACCACAAGCTGCCATATTACACAATTTCACCGACATATTCCGTCTGTAAAAACCACGGCTACATCACGGGCGAAAAATACGAATGCCCCGACTGCGGAGAGACCACCGAGGTTTACAGCCGTATAACGGGCTACTACCGTCCCGTTCAGAACTGGAATGAGGGAAAAAGCCAGGAATTTAAAGACAGAAAGCTATATAAGGTCGAAAAGTCAAGTGTGACGATTGTTAACGCAAGTGCGCCGAGAGAAGCGAACAAGGAACAAGTCGCGCCAAAGGAAGCTGCCGTAACAGACGCGAAGGGTAAGGAGCTTTTACTCTTTACAACAAAGACCTGCCCCAACTGTAAGGTGGCGAAGTCGATTCTTGAAGACGCGGGCGTAGTGTTTAAGATTATGGATGTTGAATCCAACATTGACCTTGCGAAGAAGTATGAGATAAAGCAGGCACCTACGCTTATAGTAACAGACGGAAACACGGTGAAAAAACTTGTCTCAGCGCCGGATATCAAAAAATTTACTATGGCTCAATAAGGAAACAGGCTGTGCAGAGTAATTATGATATAATTATTATCGGAGCGGGCGTCGCCGGAATGACTGCGGCGGTCTACGCTCGGCGCGCGGGTAAAAGCGTGCTTATGCTTGAGGGCGAGGGTTTCGGCGGGCAGATTGCTCTGTCGCCGAGCGTCGAAAATTTCCCTTCACGCAAAAGCGTAAGCGGCGCGGAGTTATCAGACGACCTTTTTACACAAGCCACCGAGCTTGGCGCGAAGGCTGAGCTTGACAGGGTGGTGAAGATAACCGACGAGGGAACAACGAAGGTCGTCACTACCGAGTACGCGCAATACAGCGCGAAGGCGGTAATCATCGCTACGGGCTTGAAGCATAAAGGGCTGGCACTTCCGCGAGAGACGGAGCTTATCGGTAACGGAATATCCTTCTGTGCCGTTTGCGACGGTGTATTCTATAAAGGCAAGGACGTGGCGGTCTGCGGCGGTGGAAGCACTGCGCTTTCCGACGCTATTTACCTCTCGGATATCTGCAACCAAGTCACGCTTATTCACAGAAGAACCGAATTTCGCGGTGAAACCAAGCTCGTTGAACGGCTTCGAGAAAAGAAGAATGTTCGCTTTGAGCTTGAGACGGTAATCAGCGGTTATCTCGGTAAAGACGTGTTAACAGGCGTTACGCTAAAAAGTGTTTTGAATGACAGAGAAAGTCAACTAATGGTTTCCGGTTTATTCTTAGCCGTAGGACAAACGCCGCAAAGCGAGGCTTTTTCAAAGATTGTCGAGCTTGACGAGAACGGCTACATTAAAGCCAGCGAGGATTGCAAAACTACCTGTGAGGGCGTTTTCGCGGCTGGCGACTGTCGGACGAAAACGGTGCGACAGCTTACAACGGCGGCGGCGGACGGCTCGGTCGCGGCAATTGCGGCTTGCAGCTATATTGATATGCAATAGTGTAAGGGCGGCAATGACCGCCCTTTTCTGAACGAAGGAACAAGCAGCTTAGGGGGAAGAAGCTATGGATATAAACAAACCCGTGGAGAATCCCGCGCTTTCGGCGGCGATAAAAGAAATGCTGAAAGACAATGATGAAAACAACCAAGCGAAGATGATTAACGAAGTGCTGAACGCAAACTTTATTACACCCGCGAAGATTACCCCTGAACCACCCGCACCCGACAAGGACGGAAAAACAGTTCTTCCGAAGGAAACGGTAATTGGCTTTATTACCCTTGAGGACGAGGTGAACGAGGAGTACTTCATCGCTTTTACCGACTGGAAGCAGTTAAAAAGGTGGCGAGAAAAAGAAGACGAGCAGACAATTATCGTTACTTACGAGGACCTTTCAACACTTGTTCTCGACCCGCGCGGAAGGTCGAGCGGTTTTGTTATTAATCCTTACAGCGACAACATTGTTATAAAGAAACAGCTGATTAAGACAATAAATGAGCAAAGAAAGAAGAAATCTGATGAAGAACAGTGAAACGACACCGCTGTATAAAAGAGAAATTGAACAGCTTATTGAAGCGGGCTTTGAAGGCGTGGCGCTAATGGCTGGCGCGGTAGGCGGCGCAATCGGCACAGGCGGCGTTTTAGGCGCGGCGGCGGGTGCTTACGGTGCGGCGAAGGGAACTAAGCTTGGGCTTCGTGGCTGTAAGCTGGACAGCGAATCAAAAACAATCAGTGCACATTTATCTGTGAAGGAGTGTACCGACAGATGCAAAGAGATAATTTCCGGTTGCGGCTTTGAGGTTGTATTAACAGACTTTTCCGAAAAACCGTGTGTCTCGTTTATCACTAATGTGGGCGGCTTTTCCTCGTCTCCCACGGTGGTTTGTGCCGAGCTTAACGAAAAGGACGAAAAAACGACTGAGATTACAGTCACGGGTTTTGCAAAAGAGGGGCTAATTAAAATGCACACGGCGCAAAAGGCGATAGACGCGTTCATTAACGCGTTCTCAGCTTCTTAAGTGAGTAATATCAACAAAATTAACAAGGACAGACGAAGCCGTCTGTCCTTGTTTGTATTTAAGCTTATGAACGCTCAACTAACTTTACAGTGTCCTTTATTGCGGTTGAGGCAAGGTGGAGAATTGTTTCTAAAACGAAACTCTTTGTTTCCGAGTCGAGACTTTTAATCTCGGAAAGCGCGTCCTTAATTTTTGTAGCGTTTATGTTGCCTAAATCCTTCGTGCTTTTTGCTCCAGTAGCGTCTATTACGCGAAAAAGCGCGTCTACGAATACCTCGCGTTTATCGTCGGTAAGCGAGGAAAGCCATTTAGACAGAACGCCGTCGATATAACGCGCTCCCTTGGTTATTCCCTCAAGCTCAATAAAGCTTCCGTCTTCAACCTCCCACGAATAGGGCGAATGCTGTGTAAGCCCGCTCGCGCTGCTTCTTATTGTTGTGTAGTCCTCCATTGTTTCCAATACCATACCGATAAGCGACGACTGGGGAACGGTTTTCTTTATTCTTTCCTTGACGAAAGAAAACCTGTCCTTGTCAAGAACGCCTTCCTTAAAGCCCGGACCGTCGTGGCTAAAAGCGTTAACTATACGCTTTTGAACCCGCTTGTCGCACATAACGGCGGCGTACACCGCAAGATTTCCTCCTTTTGAGTGACCGCCGACATAAAGCTTTCCAAAGAAGCGCCGCGCCGACTCGTTGAGATACTCCACCGCCAGCTTTTGAGCGGGAACGTAATCCATGAAGGACATGTTAAAGTCTTCCTTCCAGCCCACAACTGTGGAATCCGTACCGCGAAAGGCAACGTAAACAATGTTATCAATAAGATAGGTTATGCCGCAAAACTGAATCTCTCGCTCGCTGTCAAACTCCGAAACATAGCGGCTTACACGAAGGTTTTTATAGCGCGGATTTTGAAGCACGGCGGCTATAAGCTTGCGCTCGCTTTCGGCGTCGTGTACGCAGGAAAGTATAAGCTCGGCGTTGTCAACGGTCATTATCTGCCTTAGCCTTCTTGCGGGGGAGAAAACGCTTTGATAGGGAGAAACGAAGCCGTCAAAATGAGAATAGGTCAGCTCTGAGAGCACAAGGCTGTCCACTGCCGAAAACGGCGCCTCGTCAAAGCTTTTCGTGAAGTTTTTTACGTAATCAATAATTGAGGGCATAGATACCTCATGTAAATTTTATTATAAATACATTATATTATTAATACGGCAGTTTTTCAACTTGTAAAAGCGCCGTGAGGTTTGTTTCAAAGAAAAATTATGTTATAATAGGCAAAAGGCGAGGCATGGTGAAATATATGGCAGGAACGAAAGAACTACAAAGCATTATCGACAGCAGTGGTAATATCGTTTTCTTCGGCGGAGCGGGAGTCTCAACCGAAAGCGGAATTCCTGATTTCAGAAGCGGCGACGGACTTTATCAGCAGAAGTATGCCTATCCGCCAGAGGTGATTGTGTCTCACAGCTTTTTTGAAACTCACACGGAGGAATTCTTCGAGTATTATAAAAAAGCATTTATCTATCTTGATAAGAAGCCGAACGCCGCACATTATAAACTCGCTGAGCTGGAGAAGGCGGGAAAGCTGAAAGCAGTTATTACCCAGAATGTTGACGGCTTTCATTCTATGGCTGGAAGCAAAAGGGTGTTTGAGCTACACGGAAGCGTTCACAGAAACTTTTGTATGAACTGCGGCAAGTCATACGACGCGGAATTTATACAAGCCGCTAAGGGGGTGCCGAAATGCTCCTGCGGCGGTACGGTTAAGCCTGACGTTGTACTTTACGAGGAGGGGCTAAACGGCGACACTCTTTCGGGCGCCGTGGAGGCGATTAGCAAAGCTGAGGTAATGATTGTTGCGGGCACAAGCCTAACCGTTTATCCCGCGGCGGGACTGCTTCGTTATTTCAAAGGTAAAAGCCTTGTGCTTATTAACAAAGACAGAACCCCTTACGATGACGAGGCGAATTTAGTTATTCGCGGAAAAGTGGGGGAGGTTCTCGGCTCAATTACGGTGAAAAACTAACAGGACTTGCTTTTTGACGAAATTACAGCAAACTTTTTATGTTTTATAACGATTGAAGAAGTCGTAGCGAAAAAGGTATAATTATTGACAAAGATATTTAAGGAGAAGAAAGATGCCTATTGATGTAAAGAGCGGCAAGTTTTTATCGGCTGACGGAAAAACCGATGTCAGCTACAAGGCGTGGCGGAATTCCGAAAAGGCTCCGCTCGCAATTCTCCAGATAACCCACGGAATGGCAGAGTATATCATGCGCTACGATGATTTTGCAAGATATATGGTAAAGAACGGCTTTGTTGTTTTCGGAAATGACCATTTAGGTCACGGTGACACAGCGAAGACCGATGAGCAGATGGGCTTCTTCGCCGAAAAGAATGGTTACTCCATTCTTGCCGAGGACGTGCATACATTAACAGGCATAGCAAAGAAGCAGTATCCAACGCTTCCCATAATCCTTCTCGGGCACAGCATGGGTTCCTTCGTGGCGCGGCTTTATGCCTCTCGCTTTTCCCGTGACATAAACGGCGCGATTTTTATGGGCACAAGCGGCGCGAATCCGGTCGGTGGAATAGGCATATTCCTTGTAAACGTAATTTCGCTTTTTAAAGGCGAACGACATAAGAGCCCGTTCATAGATAATCTTGCGTTCGGAAGCTATAATAAGAAATATGACGACGTAAAAACGCCGTTCGATTGGCTTTCTACCGAACGCTCAAACGTAACGAAATACATTAACGACCCCAAATGCGGCTATCTCTTTACCCTTTCGGGCTATCGCGACCTTATGAAGGTGCTCGGCGCGGTTTCGAAGAAAAGTTGGGCGGAAAAGATAAGAAACGATTTACCTATGCTGGTGATTTCGGGTAGCGAGGACCCTGTCGGCGACTTTTCCAAAGGACCGAAGGAGGTTTTCGATAAGCTGAAAGAGTCGGGCAAGGAGAACGTGGAACTAAAGCTTGTAGAGGGAAAACGCCACGAGATACTTAACGAGGACAACAAGGCTGAAACGTACGCCTACCTTCTCGACTGGTGCAAGAAAACCGCGGGGCTTAAATAACCGGAGAAAAAATGATACTCGATGTTTCTAACGTCGCGATGTCGTTCGGTGCGAACGAGGTACTGCGCGATGTTTCCTTTCAAGTAAACGAACGGGAGCGAGTTTCGCTCGTAGGCTACAACGGCTGCGGCAAGACCACGCTTCTAAGTATAATCACCGGCGAGCTTACTGCCACCGGTGGTTTTGTTGTGCTGAAAAATGGGGCAACTATTGGCTACCAAAAGCAGATGTCCGGACTATCACCCGACAAAACAATATACAGTGAGATGAAATCGGTTAATGACGCGGACAGGCTGCTTTTACGGATGAAGGAGCTTGAGCGGACTATGGGTGCCGACACTGGCTTAATTAAGGAGTATGAGGAGGTTTCGGCTCGGTATGACGCAATAGACGGCTACAACCTCGACTTCAACATAAAAAAGATACTAAACGGCATGGGCTTTCCAAAGCAAACCCATGAAAAAAAGGTCGGGGTTCTAAGCGGCGGAGAGAAAACCCGTCTTGCGCTTGCAAAGTTACTTATTATGAAGCCTGACCTTCTCATTCTCGACGAGCCGACGAACCACCTTGATATTGATACGTTGGAATGGTTGGAGGCGTTTTTGCTGGATTATGAGGGTGCTATTCTTGCCGTGTCGCACGACCGTCATTTTCTTGACGCTATCTTTTCTAAAACGGTAGAAATTCAAAACGGCAGGGCAAAAAGCTATGCAGGAAACTTTTCGGCATATCTGCGGTTAAAAGAAGAATATGAAGCTCGTGAGGAAAAGGAGTATGAGCGCAAGACGGAGCTTGCGGAAAAGCTTTCCGACTATGTTGACAGAAACCTTGTACGTGCTTCCACCTCAAATATGGCTAAAAGCCGAAGGAAGCAGCTTGAGAAGCTTGACCTATCAACGCCCGACGTCGCTTCGCATGTTCAGGTGAAGCTTGATATTATTCCCGATAATGAGCCTTATAAAGAGGTCATGACAGTTAAAGACCTTACAGTAAAGGCGGGCGGCAAGACCCTTATTAACGGTCTCAATTTTGAATTATTAAGGGGAGAACGTCTTTCAATTGTCGGAGCCAACGGAACCGGGAAGACAACACTTTTGAAAACGCTTCTCGGCAAAAACCTGCCCGCAGACGGACGTGTACGTATGGGTGGCGGAGTAAAAACCAGCTATCTTGAGCAGACCATGAGTGCCACGCGGTCAAAAAACCCGCTGGAGTATATCTGGGATTTATACCCTGCGATGAATCAGCTTGAAATAAGAAGCTTACTTGCCGCCGTCGGGTTTCGCGGCGAGGACGTCTTCATAGACGCACGCGGTCTTTCGGGCGGCGAGCTTGCACGATTAAATCTTGCGCGTATCTCGCTGGAGCACCCTAATCTTTTGATACTTGACGAGCCGACCAACCACCTCGACATATACACGAAGAATATCCTTTATAATGCGCTTCAAAGCTTTAGCGGCACAATGGTTGTAGTTACCCATGACCGCTACTTAATGGAGTGTATCGACAGTAAAATTCTGCTTCTTGAGGAAGACTCGTGGAAGCTGTTTGAAAGCTATCGCGCATACAGAGATTACCGCGAAACCGGAAAGATAGCCGCGCCCGAAAAGAAGACAGAGCAGAAAAAAGCGGAGGACGCGCCCGTCAATCAAAAAGAGCTTCGCGCTCAACGCGCGAAGGAGCGTGAGCGCAAAGCCTTTGTCGATAAGCGTATTGAGGAGCTTGAGGTTCAGGCTTTCGACCTTGAACAACAGATTAACAGCCCCGAGGTCGCGTGCGACCATACGAGGCTGAGTGAGCTTTGTGATTTGCTTTTAGAGGTAAAATGCGAGCTGAACGACCTTTCGGATGAATGGCTTGAAAAGTACGCTGAGGAATAGCCTACAAGCTTTCACCGGTAAGCAGGCGCATATTAAGTCTTACAATCTCCTCGGCGTTATCTACGAAGCGCTCTCTGACCGTCTTTGCCATCGCCATAGTGGGAACGGTTATTGATACCGAGAAAACCTCGGTGCCGTTGCTTTCGCAAAGCTTGCACACCGCAAAATAAGCGTCGTCGCGCTTGACTATGTCAACGCGGTGGTGCTTTTCTTTTTTTGAGCGGATATGCAAAGAGAAAGCCTTGTCTGTTACCCGTTCGCGCACGGTGGCGGGAAGGTCGGAATAAAGCTCGGCGGCTATAGTCCTGCCCGTTTCGCTGAGTGAATACTCGTTTGCGTCGTTTTGAATAATGTGTCGGGCGTCTATAAGGTCTGATATCGCGTCGGCGCATTCAAAATAGTTCGCATAGCCCTCGTCAGTAAACGCTTCCAAAAGGTTGCTGTTTGAAACGGGCTCGGCTATAGAATTAAGCACGACGCAGATAAGTATTTTTATCTCCTTGTGGTCGGTAAGACCGCCGGGAACAACGCCCGCCGTAAATGTATCGTTTATCATACCGTCACCTCTTTCTACGTCTTTATTATATCACAAAATGTTGAGGAAAAAAAGTGAGGCTTGTGCTATATGTAGGAGCCGCCGCAGAACACGGTTTCCACCGTTCGCTCACATTCAAGCGGCGAATAAACGAAACGGTCGATATGCTCAAAGTCACCGAAAAAGCGAAGGGGCTTCTTTTTATAGCTTTCGTCGGATAAGCCTGTGACGGCGAGCTTTACCTTCAGCTTTTTTGGGATAATACTTTTTATATAGACGCTGACCGAATCACCCTCGCATATTCCGTCATATGGTTCTGCAAGACCGGAAAGGTTAGGCGCAAGCTCAATAAAAGCGCCGTAGCTTTCCACCGAGCGAACCACGCCCGTCACCGTCTCTCCCGCGTGAAAGAGCGCGGCGTTTTCAAGGAAGGTTCCGAGCAACTCCTTTAAGCTTAAAACTATTCTGCCGTCATGGTCTATCGTCTTTACTATACAGCGAACGACATCGCCCGCAAAGAGCCTTTCCGACGGGTGAGAAATGCGCGAAACCGAGATGAAGTCGATAGGCAGAAGCGCAGTTATACCTCTGCCGATATCCGCGAAACAGCCAAAGCGTTCTATATGGGTTATGCGGCAGGAGATAACGTCGCCCGGACAAAGCTTTGAAACTGTTTCATTGAAGTAACGCTTTTGCGCGTCGCGTCTCGATAAAAGCGCGGCGTCGGTTCCGTCCTTGTCACGGAAAAATCTTGTAATAGTGAAACAAACAGGCTTTCCGACGCGGGAAATTGCCGCCACCTCGCGCGGCTCCTTGCCATCAAGAGCGTAGATACATTCCGAGAACGGGATAATTCCGCGAAGTCCGCAGAAGGGAACTACTAAATTTCTTTCACCGTCAAAGGCGAAGGCATAGCTTTCAAGCACCGTTTTATTCTCAGCGGCGGCAAGAAGCGCCCGCCTATCTCGAACAAGACCCTTTCGTCTTTCTTCCTCAAGTATACTTCCCTCATAAACGCATTCTTTCATTAACGTGACGGTTCCTTTCGCTTCTTTGCGTAGATTACTTTCGTTTACAGATAACTATATGCAAAGGAACGAAAAAACAGCCCATCTTTTATCTATAGCTTTGCTTTTGAAGGCTTTATGTGGTATTATATACGGTACAGCAAATAATGCGGGTGAATTATGAAAGTTAACGTTGGGGATACAATACTTGTTAAAAAACCGCACCCGTGCGGAAGCAAGGAATTCGCAGTGCTTCGCGTCGGCATTGATTTCAGGATTAAATGCAAGGGCTGCGGACACGAAATAATGCTGCCTCGAATAAAAATCGAGAAGAACATAAAGAAAATCATACCCGGTGAGGATATAAAAGATGTTTGAAAAACTAAAGCTGGTCGAAGCGCGCTACGAGGAGATTAACGAGCTGTTGTCCGACCCGTCCGTAGTGTCTGATAACGAGCGGTACAAATCTCTGATGAAAGAGCTAAAGCAGCTAACGCCGATAGTCGAAAAGTTTAGAGAATACTGCAAGGCTAAGGAAGCCTTTGAAGAAGCCAAAGCAATGCTTGACGAGGGCGGGCTTGATAAGGATTTCAAGGAGATGGTCCAAGAGGAGTACGACTCCTCTAAAGATAATATGGAGCGAATGAACGAGGAGCTAAAGGTTCTTTTGCTTCCGCGCGACGAGAATGACGATAAGAACGTAATAGTTGAAATACGCGGCGGAGCGGGCGGCGAGGAAGCGGCGCTTTTTGCGGGCTCGCTTTTTAGAATGTACTCGATGTATGCCGAGGTAAAGCGGTTTAAAACCGAAATACTCAACGCTAATGAAACTGAGCTTGGCGGCTACAAAGAGATAAGTTTCTCTATTTCAGGCGACGGCGCTTACAGCCGTTTCAAATTTGAAAGCGGAGTTCACAGGGTTCAGCGCGTTCCGGAAACTGAAACGCAAGGAAGAATACACACCTCTACCGTCACCGTCGCGGTTCTGCCCGAGGTAGAGGACGTAGAGGTTGACATCAACGAGAAGGACCTTCAAATTGACACTTACCGTTCTGGCGGTGCTGGAGGTCAGCACGTTAATAAGACCGAATCGGCTATACGAATTACCCATCTGCCCACCGGCATTGTCGTTGAATGTCAAGACGAACGCAGTCAGTATAAAAACAAAGACCGTGCTATGAAGATACTTCGTTCGCGACTTTACGACGCTATGCTTCAAGAACAAAACGCGACGATAGCCGCCGAGCGCAAGGGACAGGTTGGAACGGGCGACAGGAGCGAAAGAATAAGAACCTATAACTATCCGCAAGGACGAATTACCGACCATAGAATTGGGCTTACGCTTTATAAGCTTGAAGCGGTGCTTAACGGTGACCTTGATGAGCTAATAGACGCGCTTATTACCGCGGACCAAGCGGAAAAGCTTAAGGCGCAGCAATAGGGAGTGAAAGCTTGGATACACAGTATTTTGAAGTAACCGACGAAAATTTCGAGGAGGCGACTGACCTTGCCGCGAAGCTTTTAAAGCAGGGTAAGGTTATCGGACTTCCTACCGAAACCGTTTACGGGCTTGCGGCTTCCGCTTATAACGAGAACGCCGTTAAAGAAATATTTAGGGTAAAGGGCAGACCTCAGGACAACCCAATTATCGTTCACGTGAGCGATATGCTTATGCTTCGCTCGGTCGTAAAGGAGATTCCGAAGGAGGCGGTTGCGCTTTCCAAGGCGTTTTGGCCCGGCCCGCTTACAATGATTTTTAAAAAGAGCGAACAAATTAACGACACTGTGACCTGCAAAATGGACACGGTTGCGGTTCGTATGCCATCGCACCCTGTAGCGCGAAAGGTTATAGAGAAATGCGCTTTGCCAGTAGCGGCGCCGTCTGCGAATCTTTCCTCAAAGCCTAGCCCGACCACCGCGCGCCACGTGCTTGATGACCTGCACGGGAAGATACCTTTGATACTTGATGCGGGCAGCTGCGAGTTCGGAGTTGAAAGCACCGTTATTTCGCTTTGTGAAAGCGTGCCGACAATCTTTCGACCCGGCGTTATAACCCTTGAGCAGATAAAAGAAGTAGTGCCCAACGCAGTGCTTGCGAAGGCTGTGCTTGAGGAGGTCGGCAAGGACGAGAAGGTCGTGTCGCCAGGAATGAAATATAAGCATTATTCACCCGCGGCGGACGTAACAATAGTAAAGGGAAGTCTAAAAAAATTCGCCGAATACGCGGAGAAGAACGCAAGCGGAAATACCTACGCTATGTGCTTTGACGGCGAAAACGAAAAGATAGCAATTCCTTCGGTCTCCTATGGACATATAGACAATCCCGAGGAACAGGCAAAGAAGCTGTTTACTGTGCTTCGGCTGCTTGACAAGGCTGGAGCCACAACGGTGTTCGCCCGCTGTCCCAAAAAGGATGGCGTTTCACTCGCGGTTCTTAACCGTCTGATAAGAGCCGCCGGCTTTAAGGTGGTAGAGCTATGAGCAAGTTTTATGTTGTGGCGCTCACGGGGCGCTCCGGAACGGGAAAGAGCTTTGCGTCCGAGTATCTTGCAAAACTCGGTGTGCCAATAATAGACGGCGACGACGTTGCGCGTGAGGTTGTTGAAAAGGGCATGCCCTGCCTTAATGCGCTTGTAAAAGAGTTTTCTAAAGATATACTAAACGAGGACGAAACGCTCAACCGAAGAAAGCTTGCGGATATCTGTTTTCCAGACCCGAAGAAAAAGCGTCGGCTCGACGACATAACACACCCATACATAATTAAAAGAATGGTTGAATATTTCGACGTGCTTCACGAGAACGGTGAAAGATACTGCGTTGTTGAAGCGGCGGCGCTTATTGAAAGCGGGCTTTACGCAGTGTGCGATAAGACTATTATGGTCACAGCCGATGAGGATAAGATAATTAAGCGTATAATGAAGCGAGACGGTCTTACCATGCAGCAGGCAAAGAACCGCATAGACGGTCAGATGAACGAGGACGCGGTAAAGCAGGTAAGTGAAATTATCATTACAAACAACGCGTCAAAGGAAGAATTTTGCGCTAAGCTTAAACAGGTTAAAAACCAGCTGGATATCTGGTTTAATGAATAGAAAAGAAGGAATTAAAATGTCTAAGGAAAAAACAAAAGGGCAAAAGCTTTCAGACGAAATTTTATCAAAGCAGGAGAGCTGCTACAAAAGCTTTAAAAAGGAAGCCGAAAAGGAGCTAAACGGTTATATCGGCGGATATATCAATTTTTTAAACAACGCAAAAACCGAGCGTGAATTTGTAATCAAAAGCGTCGATACGCTAAAAGAGAACGGTTTTACTGAATTTGTATCGGGTAAGAACTATAAGTGTGGCGATAAAATCTATTATAACAACCACAAAAAGAGTCTTATCGCCGCCGTGATAGGCAGCGAGCCTCTTGAAAAGGGCGTAAACATAACCGCCGCGCATATAGACAGTCCGCGGCTTGACCTTAAGCCGAACCCTCTTTTTGAGGACGGCGAGCTTTGTTATTTTAAAACACATTATTACGGTGGCTTGAAAAAATATCAGTGGGTAGCGTTGCCGCTTGCCATACACGGCGTTATTGTAAAGAAGGACGCGAGCGTACTTGAAATAAATATCGGCGAAAAGGACGACGAGCCGGTGTTCTATATAACCGATATCCTGCCGCACCTTTCATATAAGGTTCAAGACGACCGCACTGCGAGAACCGTGATTAAGGGCGAGGAGCTTAATCTTCTTGTCGGAAGCGAACCGTTCGACGATGAAGAAGTTAAGGAGCCAGTAAAGCTCAACATAATGAAGCTTCTAAACGAGAAATACGGAATTACAGAAGACGATTTCATTTCAGCGGAAATTGAGATTGTTCCCGCACTTAAAGCAAAATATGTGGGCTTCGATAAAAGTATGGTCGGCGCTTACGCTCACGACGACCGCGTCTGTGCATATACCTCGCTTACGGCGCTTCTCAAAATAAAGGGCGCGCCTAAGCGTACAGCGGTCTGCGTTCTTGCCGACAAAGAGGAAACGGGCAGCGACGGCAATACAGGTATGTCCTCGGATATGTTGCGTAATTTTCTTTCGCTTCTCAGCGCCGCCGCGAGCGTACAGGTCGAGAACGTAATAAACAATTCAAAGTGTCTTAGTGCCGACGTTAACGCCGCGTTTGACCCAACCTTTAAAGAAGTGTTTGAAAAGCGTAATACCGCCCGCATAAACTATGGACCCGTAATTACAAAATATACGGGAAGCGGCGGTAAATATTCCACAAACGACGCCTCGGCTGAGTTTATGGGTGAGGTTCGCGCTTTCCTCGACGGTGCAAATGTGCCGTGGCAGACGGGCGAGCTCGGTAAGGTTGACGAGGGCGGCGGCGGCACCGTTGCAAAGTATATCTCCAAGCTCGGCGTAGAGGTTGTGGATATCGGAGTTGCGCTTTTATCCATGCACGCTCCTTACGAAATAGCAAGCACGCTTGATATCTATTCCACCCACAGAGCGTTTGAAGAATTCTTTAAAATTTAACGAAAAGCCGCGTCCGAAAAGGATGCGGCTTTATGATTGACTCGTCGGTGCAGTAATGATATCATTTTTAAAAATATAACTTTGAGGTGTATACTATGGCTTTTGATTTTAAAAAGGAATATAAGGAATTTTACATGCCGAAACAAACCCCTGAAATTGTCACCGTTCCGAAGGCAAAGTATATTGCGGTGAGAGGTATTGGTAACCCCAACGAGGAGGGTGGCGCCTACAAAACAGCCGTAGGCGTACTTTATGCCGTGGCGTTTACAATAAAAATGAGCAAGCTCGGCGACCATAGAATAGACGGTTATTATGATTATGTAGTACCGCCGCTTGAGGGCTTCTGGTGGCAGGAGGGCGTTTGCGGGATAGACTATTCCGACAAATCGACCTTCAACTGGATTTCTGTAATTCGTCTGCCGGATTTTGTTACGAAAGAGGATTTTGATTGGGCTGTCGCTGAGGCGGAAAGAAAAAAGAAGCTCGACTGTTCAACCGCAGAGTATTTAGAGATTGACGAAGGGCTGTGCGTGCAGGTTCTTCATCTCGGAGCGTTCGATGACGAACCCGCCACGGTTGCTTTGATGAATGAATACATTGAACGTAACGGCTATGAAAACGATATCACAGACACACGCCTTCACCACGAGATATACCTTTCCGACGCGCGAAAGGTTGAGCCGTCAAGGTATCGCACGGTAATACGTCACCCAATAAAAGAGAAGAAGTAGGAGAAAGCCATGTGGTACGAAGGTTTGTTTGAGGAGATGGAAGCAAAGGGCGACGCGGAACAAAGCAAGAAGATGTCCGCATATATGAAGAATATGTTTTCTTTTTTGGGACTTCCGAAGCCGATTTTGTCAGCCATTACCAAGCCGTATATGAAGGCTGGAAAGAAGCAGCCCGATTTCGACTGGAATTTTGTCTTTACCTGCTGGGACAAGCCTTATCGCGAGGCTCAGTACGTGGCGGTGGGTTATGTTATGGATAACGAAGACAAGCTTGTAAAAGAAGATATAGACAAGATTAAACGCTTAATTACTGAAAAATCGTGGTGGGAGACAGTGGATAGCCTTGACGCCGTCTGTGGTACACTTGTTGAAAAATATCCCGAGCTTAAGGAAACAATGAGACAGTGGTCGTGTTCGGACAATTTATGGCTTCGCCGCACAGCGATAGACTTTCAGCAACGCTTTAAGGAAACCACCGACACAAAGCTGTTGGCAGAGATTATTGAGAACAACCTTAACAGCAAGGAATTCTTTATAAACAAAGCAATAGGCTGGAGCCTGCGCGAGTACAGCAAAACCGACGCTGATTGGGTTCGTGCTTTCCTTAGTAAAAATGAAAGCGGACTTTCGTCTTTGAGTAAAAAGGAAGCTTCGAAATATCTTTAATGCTAATTTTCCGAAAAGGCTTGAAGTATAAAATACTTCCGCTAAAATGGAATTACGACGTCGTAAATTTCTATTTTCGGAGGATATAAGATGAGCTACACTGTTAACAAAATCGGCACGGTACACAGCGGTGAGAACGGCTTTTTCGTTAAGCTCTCACCAGAATTTATTCCTGCACTTGAAGGCCTTGACGGTTTCGGCTACGTTCAGGTGATTTGGTGGTTCGACGGCTGTGACAACGAGAAATGCCGTTCGCTATTGACACTAAATAAGCCTTATAAAAACGGTCCGGAAAAGCTCGGAGTTTTCGCAACTCGCTCGCCTATGCGCCCTAACCCTATTGCCGTTTCGCCATCGTATGTTACGTATATCGACAAGGAAAACGGAATAATTGGTCTCGCGTGGATAGACGCGAACGACGGCACTCCTGTACTTGATATTAAGCCCTATACACCGAGCGTAGACCGCGTTGAGAGTCCAAGCGTCCCCTCATGGTGTTCGCACTGGCCCAAAAACACGGAAACCAGCGGAGATTTCGATTGGGAAAACGAGTTCAATTTTTAGGAGGCTGAAATGAGCCTTAGTGAATATATTGAAAACAAACCGACCCTGGAAACCGAGCGTCTGCGCTTGCGAACTATGAGACCAACAGATGTCGATGACCTTCGCGAGTGGATGCCGAATAAAAGTCTTTATGCTTTTTGGGGGAAATCACCGGGCAAGGCGGAAAAGGACCCGTCACTTCTCTTTCTTTCCCCCGAAAAGCCCACAAAGAGCTTTCATATGGGAATAGCAATAAAGCCGGAGGATAAAGTAATCGGTGAGCTTTGGGTATACCTGATTGAAAATGACCGTATGGCAAAGGTTGCGATACGTCTGTCGAAGGACTATCATGGAAAAGGATATGCAAGCGAGGCATTAAGCAGAATGGTTGATTTCTGCTTTACTAAAACCGAGCTTAGACGCCTTTGGACAGACGTGGACGTGAGAAACGCCGCTTCCTGCAGAATGCTGGAAAGGTGCGGTTTCGTCCGAGAGGGTCTTATTCGCGAAGGCAAGATGGTTTCCTCCTGGTGCGATTATTACATCTACGGGATACTTAAAGAGGATTATCTTCGAGGGGAGGAAGCGAAACGCTAAAGTACAATAAGGTATCCTTAAACGCTGATTTAATCAAAGCCGCCTCGGCGTGGTTTCATTCAAAATGGGGGATATCACTGAATGCATACGAAGAAAGTATGAAAGAAGCGCTGAACGCCGAGAGCGTTCCCGAATGGTACGTAGTGACAGACGAGGATAAAATAATCGCGGGCGCGGGAGTTATAGACAACGACTTTCATAACCGAAAGGACCTGTCGCCCAACGTCTGTGCGGTTTATGTAGAAAGTGATTATCGCAAACGCGGTATAGCTGGCGAGCTTCTTCGTTTCATTTCAAGAGATATGAAGGAACGCGGCATAAATACATTATATCTACTTACCGACCACAGCTCATTCTATGAGAGATACGGCTGGGAATACTTCTGTTCGGCGTTAGGAGACGGGGAGAAAAAACCTTCCCGAGTGTATATCCATAAGGCATAACAAAAGAGCGTGCGTTTATCGCACGCTCTTATTATTTGTTAATCCTTCGGCGCGTTTTGAAGCGTCACATATATATGTCCGAAAGCGAAAACAGCCGTAAAAATCAACAGAAGCCAATGCCTAAAGATTATGCCGCTCGTAAGAAAGACAAGGCAGGGCAAAACAGCAAGCATTATCGAAGTGAGCTTAGTTTGCTTTTTAAAGAATAAAGCCCAAAAGACGTAGTATGCGAGAAGAAACGCAACGGTAAGAGTAAGCCAAATCACAAACTCCTTGCTTGAACGAAAAGCAAACTCTTTTATTCCGAGATTTACAATCATAAGCGCAAAACACCCGTAACGACCTATCTGTTCAATGATATTTATCGCCTTGTTTTTGCACCTATTCTCAGCGTTTTTAAACCTTGCCGCGTATATAAAATTAGGAACCATAATAAGAACCATTATTATTGCGCAAAACACATTAATCCAACCGAATTGCATACTTATACCCCGATTCCATCTGTTTTATTTATTATATCACATTCGATTGTGTTAAGAAATGCGGACCTTTTCGGTTATTTCTACTATGGGTTTACCGCGAGCTCTACTGTTGGTAGAGTAAGCTGAATTTCTCTACTCAATAAAAAATAACAGTAGAATTAGCAAACTAAGGTGTAGGGTGACTCTATGACTTTTTGCTTATATTATAATATACAAGAGCAAAATTAGTGGGAGAGATTATAATGAAAAGCATGTCAGTTTTCGGTGACTCTATAATGAAGGGCGTCGAATATATTAACAACAAATACATACTTTCTAAGGAAAGGTTTACGCCGCAAAACACGGTGTTTCACAATTTCAGCAAGCTTGGCTGTACCTCAGACAAGGGTTTTGAAATGCTGAAGCAGGACCTGCCGAAACTGGAGAGCGGAAGTGTAACGCTGCTTGAATACGGCGGTAATGATTCCGATTTCGACTGGGACGCCGTAGCAGATGCGCCCGATTCTGAGCATCTGCCGAAGGTTACGGTGGAACGATTTGAGAACACGCTTAACGAAATGATAAGCCTTCTTAAGGAAAAGGAGATAGAGCCTGTCTTAATGACCCTTCCGCCTATTGACGCCTACCGTTACTTTGACTTCATTTCAAAGGAGCGCGACGGCGACGCTATACTTCATTGGCTTGGACGAAAAGAAGTAATCTACAGCTTTCAGGAGCAGTATTCCTTGGCGGTAATTAGAACCGCCTTAAAGCGCGAGACAAAATATGTGGATGTCCGTTCGGAATTTTTGAAGAAGCGAAACTTTTTTCCATATATAAGCGATGACGGTATTCATCCGAATTCCGACGGGCACAGGCTTATTGCAAGTACGCTCGGCGCGTTTATTGAAACTGAATATAAAGTCGGATAGAGCTAAGGACTTCGGTATTCCGAAGTCCTTAATTATTTCAATGATTAATTAGCTCAGAGATTAATGTGTTTTTCCTTAAGAGCCTCAATATAGTGTATTTTGAGTCCCGCGTCGTAAAACATTCTTTCGTGTTCTGTGATAATTGCGTCACTCGGAAGACCGTTCTCATAAAGGTCGTCGATACAGGAAACAATACAAAAGCCTGACGTTTCAAAGTATTCGAGCGAATCGTTAAACAATTCGTCATCGTCTGTTTTGAAATATACGTGACCGCCATCGCGAAGAAAAATACGATAGTTTTCAAGCTGACGTGTATGGGTGAGCCGACGCTTCTTGTGACATTCCTTCGGCCACGGGTTTGGGAAGTTAATGTAAATGCTTTCGACCGTGTCTGCCTCGTTAAAAACCAATTCAATACGCGCTATATCAAAGCTGAACAGTTTTATATTGTCTACCGTCTCATTGAGCTTCGCATACTCCTGCTCAATGTGTCGCTTTGTAAGCGCCAGCACCTCGCTTTTAATGTCAACGGCTATGTAATTCGTATTCTTATTTTTAGCGGCAGTAGCGGCGATAAAACCACCCTTACCGCAGCCGAGCTCAAGCTGAATGGGCTGCTGTCTTACAAAGCTTTCGTGCCAGTGACCCAAAAGGCTCGGGGCGTCCTTAACGTAAAAGCCGCAGGCGTCAAGCTCAGGACGCGCCCACGGTTTTCTTCTAATCCTCATTTCTTTTCGGTCTTCCTTTTTGCGGCGGTTTTCTTCTTCATTACTGAGAAGCCAAAGCGACCCAGCTTTTCGCCCAAAGCAAAATAATCCCCATGGGCGTAGGCGATTAACTTCGCTTTATCAAAGCGAATCTTTCCGTTCTCATCAACTAATTCGTCGTCAATATACACGGCGACAATATCAGCAAGAAACATATCATGAGAGCCCAGTGAAACAATGTCGTATACCTTACACTCAAGTGAAACGGGACTTTCGTTGAGCATAGGACAGCCTGTGTTCATTGTAGGCGAAACGGTAAGCTTCATATCACGTAGTTTATCCGTTTCCCTTCCCGAACGAACGCCACAGTAGTCGGTCGCCTTAACAAGCGGGCGTGTGGGAAGATTAATTACGAAGCAACCGGTGTCTTTTATCAGGTTATGAGAAAAGCGCTCGGGGCGAACCGAAATATAGGTCTTCGGAGGATTTGAATTTAAAATACCAGTCCATCCGACAGTAAGAATATTAGCGTCTTCACCGTTTTTACAGGTTACAAGAGCAGGGGGGAGAGGTGCCAAAAGAGCGCTGGGTTTCCATTGTGATTTTGCCAATATTATGCCTCCTACAGTATTGCCGTGAACTTTTCACGGCGACGAAGTGAATAGGGTATTACAATAATAATTCCTATCAGAATAAAAGCCGCACCCGCGAGAAGCTGATTATAAATAAACGAGTCAATTAGTTCGCTGCGCTCGGTGAAAGCGGAAATTAGGGTGTTAAAAAGCTCGGAGCGTGTGAAGATGTAGCCGCCGTCACGCCACTCCTTGAAAACAATATAATAGATAAGCCCGAACGTTCCCAAAGCATAGTTGATTATCGAGATTATCGGAATCATCACGGCCTTGCCAATGCAGTTGTTCCCGCCGAAAAGCTTGTATCCCAATAGAGCGAGCAAAGGGATAAGAACAGCCGCCGGAGCGGAATAAAAGCCAAAGTAAGAAAGATAAAGCCAGCCTGCGAGAGCAATGACAGAGCCCATAACAGCGCCAATAAAACCTGCAAAAAAGTGTCTCGGTGTTTTCTTGGTAAATTTGCGCTTTGATGCCGCGAGCTTGTTCGCACAGTCCTCGTCGCAGATGTGGACATGCTCACCGACCTTGACGTAAACACCTGTTTCAAGCGCCTTGCCACAGTTACCGCAGAGCTCCGCCCCGGGGATACGCATGGTTTTTAGTTGACCAACAACAAGTCTAATAAACTCAGCTGTGGTAGAAAGGGTGGATTGTTTGTTAGGAAGTTTAAAGGATATGCCGGTTTTTGTAAGAGTATAGCTGTCTGCGTTATAAGCGAGCGCGTTTAGTCCGAGAAAACTTTCAAGCTCGCTCATTAACTTTTGAGGAAGCTCTGATGTATGTGCGCCGATGAAAAGCTCGGTTTCCCGTTCGTGGCGCGAAAGAGAAACAACGTAGTCGTTAACGTTGCCATAGTAAATGCCGTAGCGGTTCTTTAAGCCTAATTCGCGGGCTATAGAATTAATAGTCATTGACGCAACCTTCCTTAGTTATCGACCGATGATTTATTATTTATATCATAATAAAAAACAAAGAAATAATCAACTTTTTATATCGCTTGTGTTAGCCGTTTTGTTATTTGGCTTAAACTTTTGAAAAAAGCGGAAAAAACGCTTGTTAAGCGCTTGAAAAACAAAGTAACCTAAAAGCGCACCGAGTGCATTAAGCCAAAGGTCATCTATATCGCATCCGCGTTCGATAAAAAACTGAACAAACTCAATAAATAATGAAACGAAGATGCCGATAAGCAGACATGTGAGAAGGGGTCTCTTTCTTTCGCTGAAAAGAAGAAGGGAAAAGAAGCTTATAGGTATAAATACAAGAATGTTTCCGATAAAGTTAATAAAGAAATAGCTGGCGTTTTTGTTTATGAAAACCTCATGATAGGTCTGCTTAAACACCTTGAAGATGTTGAGATTAATTTCGCCAAAGCCTGGTTGACCGAGAGACCAAACCTCGTCGATTATTGAGATGTTCGGCACTATCGTTTGGGTTGAAAGCCAAACCAGATAAAGCGTAAAGATAAACAAGCCCGCCTCACGCCAAAGATTGATGGGTAGCCGTTTTGTTCTGATAAAGATATATCTAATCAAACCGTAAAACGGAATAAACAGAACGATAATCGGAAGTGTATTAAAAATATATTGAGAATAGGTCATATCGGTTATTTCACATTCAGTAAATTTTATATATTGTATAGCAGCAGGTGTAGTGCTGTCAAACGAATATTAGAAAAAATCTATAATTCTTATGTTAACAACAGAAATAATTGTAATGAGTAAATGCGCGTGATATAATATTAAAAAATTCATCTCGGAGTGTTCATATGGATTTAACTATACTGGTTTACCCATTACTTGCCCTTCTTCTTCTGTGGGGAGCAAAGCTTGCGAAACGCGGCGAATTCTTTGAGGATTACACCTCGCTGAAAACAGCGAAATGCATACAGGGCTTTGCCGCCGTCGGGGTTATTGTTCACCATTTGGCACAGCGTTTTTCAAATTATGCGGCGCTTGACGTACCGTTAAAAATGTTTAACGACTTAGGCTTTTATTTTGTCTCTATCTTCTTTTTCTTCTCCGGTTTGGGACTTATAAAGAGCCTTCGCTCAAATGAAAGATACTTAGACGGCTTTTTGTGGAAGCGCCTCGTCGTCATTCTCGTGCCATATTACCTTATTAACCTAACCTATATTCTCTCAAATATCCTTATCGGACATCAGCATTATGGGCTCGGCAGATTTATTTCAGACCTTGTCGGCTTCAGTCTTGTTACCGGTGACGGTTGGTATCCCGTAACCGCGGTGATTCTTTATATTGAGTTTTATCTCCTGTTTAAAACGGTGAAGAGCTTTTGGTCGTGCTTTACCGCTCTTGTTGTGTTCGTGTTTTCTTACTATGCGTTCATAGTTACGGCTTCTCTTTTGTACCCGCTCATCGCCTCAATATTATTCTTGGCGTTCTTCCTTCTGTATAAATTCGTAAAAAGAGAGTGGGTCAGCTATGCGGCACTCAGTGTGTTTGTGCTTGGCTATTGCGTGTTTGTCATATTAATGAGGCACGGCGACGGCTCAACACTATTCCAGGGTGAGTGGTGGTGCAATTCCACACCCGCCTTCGTGCTTGGTCTGTTTTGGGCGCGCTTTGAAGGAAAGATAACGAGCTTTGCTAAAAAGAACTATGTGTGGCTTATGCCGATTACGGTTGCGCTTGCAGTTGGCGGCTGGTTCTTAAACATTTATGCTCTCAATAATATTTCATATTGGAATGAGTATAGCGGCTATCCCGGATATGCCGAGAAGTTTGCCTGTTTAGGCATACAGGCCATAGCGGCTCCCTTATTCATAATAGCGATACTTCTAATTGGAATGAAGCTTAAGGTAGGAAATAAAGCGCTCGCCTTCCTTGGGACACTAACACTTGAAATATACCTTATCCAACGACATTTCATTTCACTGTTTAATGACGCGGGCGTTATCAAAAACGACCTGCTTTGCACACTCGCTGTTGCGGTGTGCAGTGTTCTCGCCGCGTGGCTTATGCACCTGCTTTGCGGTGTAATAAAAAAGCCGCTTTTAAAAAGCAAGGCTTTAACGGAAAAGGTTTCGGCGGAAAAAGCAGAGGCTGCTGAAAAGGGGAATTAGCTTTTTTGATATAAATAGTATGTGATAATATTCCCCTCAAAGGGCATCTGTTCAGTCGCGGCTAAGCGATATATGTCGCTTTCTATTCCGTAATCCTCAAGAGGGATAATTGTAACGATAAAATCTCCCGCACCGTTAGCGATATAACTTCTTTGCGTTTCGTCTATTTCTTCGAGTGGAATATTGGGAGCGCAGAAATACCTACAGTTCGGTACAACTCCGCTTGCTGTATAAACCCCCAAATCAAGCACGCCGTAGTTTAAAAGCGTCGGGTTATCGAGGCTGTTGATTATTTCGGCAAATTTATACTGTGGCATATCCTTGCTTTTATATTTCATAAGATAGGTATTACTACTGACAAAATAGCTTGCGGCTAAAAGAACAACCGAAAGAATTATTGACAACGATATTTGAACCGTCCTTTTGGGCGGTTCTTTTATTCTGCTTTCTATCATGTTGAGAAGCGCCGCTAAGCCGAAAACCGAAAAGACGGATAGTATCAAAGAATAGTAAAGATAATAGCGCCCGCCAATATAGATGAAAACAGTCAGACCAATGAAGCTCAGAAGAAGAAACACTGTTTCACGGTTTCTTTTTAGTATACCTTGAAACACTCCGAAAAGTATAAAAAAGCCGAACACGGGATTGTCACGAAGCGCGCAAAGCAAACTAATAAACACGCCACTTGGTCCTTCGTCCTGTTTATATAGGAATAGATTGTTGTAAATATAAACGTAGAAGAAATCGTCTAATGCGCCGTTAAGCGCAAGAAAAACAATAAACGGGACACACGCCGACAAAGCTCCCGACGCTAAGTAAGTTACGCAAATAAAAAGCTTCTTTATCTGCTTACGAAGAAGAAGGTAAACAACGAGAAAAGCGAGATAGCCTATATAAAAGCCGAGCATAGTGAATTTAATTAAGAACACACAGCCTATGAGAAGACCATTAATAAATAATTCACCTCGCGAGGGAAGTCGGTCTTCTTTTATGGCAGCGACGGCTGAATAAATTGTATAGCTAAGGAAAACAAGAGATAACTCCTCCGCGCTACCGCCGTGTGCGAAGGCTACAGAAGTAGTTACACTAAAGCAAATTACTGGCAGTGAGAAAAGCGAAAGCAGATGGTTATTTGTATATAACTGAACTGTTTTCACCGAAAAATAGAGAAAACCGCTGAGAGAAAAGACCTCTAAAACAAATACGCCTAAGAAGGACTTTTTCGATAATAGAGAGGCAAGCCCAAATAGCAAATACAGTAACGGACCTTTATGCTCATAAAGGTCTTTGTAAGGCACTATTCCGCTCATCATTGATTTTCCCACCGTAAAAAAACAGTTCGCGTCAACCCAGTCGTTAAAAGGGTATAGCGGAGAGCTTTTTGAACAAACGGCAAGAAACGCCGCCGCAGTTAAAAACGAGAATAAAAAAAGCCATGTATTCTTTTGTTTGATTAAACTGTTCGACATCTTCATATTAGCTTTCCTGATAGACCGTCACTTTTATAAATTGATTTTCTGTTTGCAAGGGTTTCTTTCCCGCGTACTGCGAATATACTTCTTTTAGCCTTATTTGTGAAGCAGTACTATCAGTTTTGCCCTATACCGGATTCTTTTAATAATTTCATTTAAACATTCCTTAACCTCATCTTCGTTTGTGGGGCATGAATTAACCAACGACTGATTTTGAAATAACGGAATACCCATTATCTTAAATCTTCCATCAACCTTTTGAATATTGTAATAGGGTTCCAAACAATATATTTCGCGATTTTTCACAAACCAATCGTGCCATTCAATTAATCTGTCCTCGTCAACCTTTTGTAGCTTACCATTGCTTTTGTATATCAACTTTTCTTTGTTATCTATACATTGTTGTATTTTATCAATCATTAACGGAAAATAATCTTTAACGTCTTCTACTAATCCTTTTACAGAATTATAGCTTTCGTCTGGACAAGGCATAAAATTTGCAACGCAATGACACAACGCCGCAAAATCATTGTATTGCCCTACTTTGCTTATTACTTCTCGACTAACTGTACTATAAATAGTATCTTTCAACATTTTATCAGCCAGCGTTGCCTTTTTCATATAGTAGTAATCTACTTTTTGGTCTTTAGAATAAAGAACCTTAAAACCTTCTTTGTCGATAGTAAACGGTTTTCTCCTCCATAGTTCTCCGTTCAATTTATAGTCGTTGCATGTCTTGTTACAGATGTTAACCAGTCCCGAACAATAAGTAACATAAAATGAATTGATAACATCAAAATACTTCTCATTCCATTCCAGCTCACTATATATTGTTTTAGCATAAATGCCTTTTTCATATTCCAAACCATTCTCAATAGCAAAAGAATGCATTAACAAACTGAACGAATCCATAGATTCATTATTAGAATCAATTCTTTCTTTAACACCTAACTTCGCGTCACTTAGTAGTATTCGCTCACTTAATTCCATCTTGCTTCCTCCGCTTTATCGAACAGAAACTACCATGTGTCTCTTTTATTCAATCCTACATAGCTTGTTGAGTTGTTTCTTCTGTGGTCACTATAGAGTCACCGTATAATTAAATAATATCCTTTGTCAATAACACCACAGTCTCCACATGCGGAGTACGGGGAAACATATCTACGGGATAAGCGGTGCCCGCTTTGTAGCCGTTAGCAGTGAGATATTTCAAGTCACGCGCAAGTGTCGCGGGATTACACGAGACCATTACTATTCTTTCTGGGTTCATCTTTATAAGGCAGGAGAGAGTCTCGTCGCCGCAGCCTTTTCTCGGAGGGTCGGTTATAGCAAGGCTTATCCTCTCACCTCTTGCAAGCAGCTTTTGAGTAGCCTCGTTCGCGTCGGCACATATAAACTCGCAATGCGTAAAGCCCATGGCTTTAGCGTTGATTTCGGCGTCCGCTACTGCTTGATTAACCGACTCTACGCCGATAAGCTTTTTACAGTCTTTCGCAAGCGAAAGCCCGATAGTGCCTGTTCCGCAGTATAGGTCAAGCACAGTGTCTTCCGCCGTTACCGCCGCCGCTTCCTTTATCTTGTTATAAAGAACAGCCGCTCCGCGGGCGTTCACCTGAAAGAAGGAGAGCGGTGACAGCCTTACGGGAACGCCGGCAAGCTCGTCGGTTATATGTCCGTTCCCATACAAGGTTTTACACTCGCGTCCGAGGATTACGTTTGTTCGGCTTTTATTAATATTCAAAAGGACGGTTTCAATCTGCGGATATTTATCGCAAATCTTAAGAAACTCGTCGGTGTGCGGCAGAGTATCTGCGTTAATAACAAGACAGAGCATAATTCCACCGTTCTTCTCGCTTTGCCGAAGAAGAATATGCCGAACCAAACCCTTTCCTGTCTCCTCACTGTAAGCCGAAATATTCAATGAGGTTAAAACAGAGGAGCATTCCGCCGCAATGTCGTTTAAAATTGTCGGCTGGAGAAGACAGCCGTTAACAGGAATTACTCGGTGGCTTCGCGGAGAATAAAGACCTGTGAACAGTTTGTTCTCCGTTGAGGAGACTGGAAACTGCACCTTGTTTCGATATCCGTCCTCCAAAGGGCTGGGCGCAGTATTTGCCACCTCGATATCCAAGCCGCCAAGCCGAGAAAGTGCGTCTTTCACAAAGCCGCGTTTAGCCTCAAGCTCAGACGGATAGCTTATATGCCGAAGCGAACAGCCGCCGCACTGTTTATAATACCTGCAATCAACAGGCACTCTTTCGCTCGACGGAATGACTATATCTTCAATAATCCCAAAGGCATAGCTTTTCTGTAGCTTTACGATTCTTACGTGAAGCAGGTCGCCCGTCGCTGAGAAAGGAACGAAAACAGCAAATTTGTCTATATGCCCAACACCGTTTCCGTCACTGGAAAGACCCTCTATTTTAAGTTGAACAATTTCATTTTTCTTTAGCATGTACGGCTCCGTATATTTATTTAATTACATTATAACACAAACAATGACTATACGTACAAATCAAAATAACAATAAAAATATATCGAAAAACAATAAAAAATTATTGACAAATGGTTTTCACGGTGCTATTATATCGTCAAAGAAACAGAGAGAGGAATTATACTTATGTGGTCAAAATCAAATTCCGTTAAGCTTTCGAGCATACTCGTGAAAATTATGTTTGTCTGTTGTGTCGCGTCCATCTTTTTAATCCCTGCCGTCTCTCGGTTCTATGACGGCGTTTCGGCGCGTGAGCCCGTGTTTCTGCCGCTTTGCATAACGCTTTACTTTGCGCTTGTGCCCGCTTTTATCCTACTTGTTAACCTAAACTTTCTTTTGGAAAACATAAAAGCGGGACAGGTATTTATAGCGAGGAACTGCGCAATTTTACGACTGATTTCCTACTGTTGCTTTGCCATAGCGGCGATATTCTTCGGCTTCGGCTTCTTCCGCGCGTTGGCATTTCTTATTGCCTTCGCGGCTGGTTTCTTCGGTCTTATCCTTCGGGTGTTAAAGAACGTCTTTGTTAAGGCCGTGGAAATTCGCGAAGAAAACGACGCCGTAATATAGGTGGCGTGGTATGAGCATTATAGTAAATTTAGATGTTATGATGGCAAAAAGAAAGATATCTCTCGGCGAGCTTGCGGCGAAGGTTGATATAACTCCGGCAAATTTGTCAATACTTAAAACCAATAAGGCGAAGGCAATTCGTTTTTCTACCCTTGAAAAGCTTTGCAGGGAGCTTAAATGTCAGCCAAGCGATATTTTGGAATTCTCGGAGGACGAAAGCAATGACTAAAGATAATAACCAAATCAATTCAATACCCGCTAACGATAGCGTGCCGATGTATGCATCTTCGCTTAATATAAAGCCACAGTTCAGCTTCACAGGTCGTGACGGAGCTCTTGGCGCGGTTATGTTGCTTTTAGGCTTTGCCTTTATGCGATACGTGTTCTTTAATACAGCGGGCTTTTTTACAACCGCGTTCTTCGCGATTCTGATGACTGTATGCGTAATATATTTAAAAGGTGAGGGGAAAAAGCTTTCATTCTATCACCTAACCCTTTGCGGCGTTTATTTTGCGTTTTCTCTTGTTTTTTCCATAACCGACAACGACTACATAAAGTCACTCGATACGCTTTTTTTAATGCTGTTAGGCGCTTATACGGTTTTTGCGATAACAAACGAAAGAGAACGTCCTAACAAGCATTTCACCTTTGATATGCTGAAATCTCTTTTCTCGGTGCCCTTCGCGGGCTTCGGTTATGCACCAAAGGCTATGAAAACAGGAAAGAAATCCATCGGAAGAACGCTATTAATGGTGTTGGTCGGGTTGATAGTTACCATACCCTTAACGGTTATTGTATATCAGCTGCTGACCTCGGCGGATGAAGGTTTTTATACGTTAATGAGCGGTATCTTCGATGACTTTTCGTTTGATTTTTCAATAGTAATCCAGATAATTTTGGCAGTACCCGTTGGCTTCTATCTCTTTGGGCTTGTCTTTTCCAATGTGAAAAAGCTGAAAGCGGATTATATAACGAATGAATGGTACGATATGCGTAGAAATAGTATGCGCTTTCTTCCTGCGGCTACAGCCTATGCCGCTGTGACACCGATAATAATTCTTTACCTTGCTTTCGTTTTTGTTCAAGCCGATTATCTTTTCTCGGCGTTTTCCGGCACGTTACCTAACACCTTCAGCTACGCTGAATATGCAAGACAAGGCTTCTTTGAGCTTTTCGCCATATCAATAATTAACCTCGCGGTAATAGCGGCGCTAACCCTATTTTCAAAGAACCGCACAGATGGAAAAAAACCATTTGCTCTCAAGGTCTACACCGTTCTTCTTTCCGTGCTGACTCTTTTGATTCTCATCACCGCCTTTTCTAAGATGTCGCTCTATATCAGCAACTTCGGACTAACAGGAAAAAGGGTTTATGTTTCTTGGTTTATGATTCTTATCGCGGTTTTTTTTGCGGTTATTGTTATCAAGCAGTTTGCGGAGAAGCTTTGCATAGCGAATATAATGAGCGTGGTTTTCACACTGCTTTTCGCGGTTCTCTGCTTTGGAAATATCGACGGACAAATAGCGCGGTTCAATATCTACAGATATACAGAGCATGGCGAGAAGGTAGACCTTATGGCGCTATACGACCTTTCAGACGATGGCTGGGCGGTAGTGCTAAAGAGCGAAGGCTTTAACGGTTTAAATTCAGAGATAACCGATGAGAGCAGGGAGAATCTCGACTTGTATTACAATGACTATTCAAGTAATAGTACGAGCGAAATAAGTCGTCTTGAGCGGCTGAGCAAAGTAAGGCAGCTTGATAGCGAGGATAAGTTCAATTACTACAATATTTCAAGTCTTACATTAAAAACAATAACTAACACTATGAGTAAGGAGAAAAAATGAAAAGATTAATCGGAATTATGCTTATACTTGCGCTGGCCTTATGTCTTTGCGCTTGTACGGAAGAAAAGCCTGAGTTAACGGATAATGAGTTTATCCTTCAGGTAAGAAATGATTGTGACGAGAAAATTAAGGGCTTTCATATAGAGTATGGCTTGGGTGAAAGCTCGCTCGGTGAAGGAGGCTGCGTCAACGCCGACGGAAGTGACGCAAAAAAGGGAGAAGTCTTCAGCTTCAATTATCTTCGCAAGGATTTTCCGCAAAACGGTGAGGACATTTCAGACTTTTACGTCCGAATATACGTTATGACTGATACGGACGAGACTAAAGAATACGCCTCTGAGCTTAGGTCAATAGACGCAAAATTCGGAGAAATAACAACAGTTAGTGTTAGCGGAAACAAGATGGACGGCTTTATTGCTCAGATAGAAAAATAATCAACAATCGTGCGAGGAGAAATCTTCGCGCGATTTTTGTATAAAAGGTAAAAACTTAAAAAGTTGGTGAAATGTCAATGAATTTGCTGTATAATATAAAACACTGTTCAGCAAAAACGGAGAAGTAATGATTAAAGACAAGGATATATTTGACGAAAAACGGCGGAAGCGTCACACATGGTGGAAAAAGTTCAAGGAAAATAATATTTTCACGAACTACACCGTTATGTTGGTTCCTCATTCAGAAAAGAAACCGAAACAGCTTAGAATGCCTGCGGGCGTAATAATGTTATTTTTATGCGCCTGCCTTACCCTTTTGGGGCTTACGACCTATTGGGCATATTCGGCGTATTGCTTAAAGCTTGTTGAAGCGGAAAACGCTGGGCTTAAGAAAATCAGTGTACAGCAGGAAAAGCAGATTGAAGATTTGGACGAGCTTGCGGGCAATATGCTTATGAGGCTTGACCTTGTCAGTGAATCCGAGGACGCTGTGCGAGAGAAGGTCGGGCTGTCACCGTCGCTTGAGGGCGTAGGCGGTGTTCCGTCAGAGAGCTTTAACGAACGACCTGTCACAGCTAACTACAGAGAGCCAGGCGACCTTACACTTCAAGTTCAGCTGAAAGCGCTGGATAACAAAATGAAGGTTGTAAACGAGCTTTTAGGTATAGAGGAGCAGAATGTAGGCGTACTGACCGAGGAAGTGGACGCAAGGCTGCTTTTCCTTAACAGCATGCCGGACAGTTGGCCCATTCACGGCGCAAAATATACCTCCGCTTTCGGAGCACGTATTAATCCCTTTGATGATTCCGAGAGCGAGCAACACAGCGGAATTGACCTTTCCTGCGAATACGGAACGCCCGTTTATGCCGCGGGGCAGGGCACCGTCTTTACCGCCACCTACATGGAAAGCTGGGGCAATGTTATAATGATTGACCACGGCTATGGATACAGAACGGTTTATGCTCATCTAAGCTTAATTGATACAAACGTTGGCGATACGGTAAAGAAGGGTGCGCTGATAGGCTACGCGGGAAGCTCGGGCAGAAGCACAGGCACCCACCTTCATTTTAGTGTGGAGTTCAACGGTGAATTTATTGACCCGCTTGATATGCTGCCGTATACTGATGATATAATTGATTTAAAATAACGATATTTATCTTCGAAAGGAATTAAACAAAATGAAACGTGATAAGGGGAACGTAATTATGGAAAATTCGTCAAAATCGGACGTAATGGAAACTATTATCGGCGAAACCACAGTATTTGACGGCTGTATTTCCTCCTCGGCTACGCTGCGCATTGACGGAACGTTAAACGGAGAGATTAAGTCGAAGGGAACGGTTATTGTCGGGCCCTCAGGCAAAATTAAAGGTAACGTAAAAGCAAGCCAGCTGTATATTGCGGGCTATATTGAAGGCAATATTAGCGGCGATGAGAGGATTGAGTTTTCTTCGAGCGGTCATCTTTTAGGCGACCTTTGTACCACAAATCTTGTTGTTGAACAAGGCGCCGCAATAGACGGTAAGTGTAAGATGAAGGGCGCGGCGCAAACAGACGTTACTCCGATTTCAGCCATAAAAAAGGACGATAAGCTTGAAGCAATAAAGAAATAAACCTATAGCCGCACATTCGTGCGGCTTTTTGGTATAATAAAAGAAGAACGACGCTGTGAGGTATTTATATGGATATATCCTTTCAAACGAAGTCACTCAAGCTGATACGCCAAATAATTGACCGTCAGCAGAGTACAACGCCAATAATACCCTTTGTGCCTCAAAAGCCCGCCGCAAAGACAAAGAGTGAAGGGTGTATTTTTCCGCGCGTAAAGCCCGAGAGTGAGGGTGTATCCTCTAAGCTTCTTCACGACTTTTTGTTTGAGCTTAGCGAGAATAAAGAACTTGATATGCACAGCGTAACGGTTATAAAGAACGGCAAGACACTTCTCGCCGCAGATTTCGGCGCGTTTAATCGCGGGTTCTGGCACGTGACATATTCGCTGTGTAAGAGTGTTACCAGCCTTGCCATAGGTATGCTTATTGATGACGGTGTGCTGTCACTTAGCGATACTGTTGCGTCTATCTTTCCGCAAAAGGCTAACCTAATGACAGCCGCCTTTCAAAAAAAGCTTACGGTGGAAAACCTTCTAAAGATGAGCTCAGGTGTACTGTTTAATGAGGCAGGCTCAGTAACCGAAACGGAATGGGTTAAAAACTTTTTGGAATCTGCCGCTACCTTTGAATCTGGAAAAGGCTTTTCATATAACAGTATGAACACCTATATGCTTTCGGCGATAGTTCAGGAAAAGACGGGCAAGACTCTTAAAAAATTCTTGGACGAACGTCTTTTCAAACCGCTTGATATTCTCGACCTTTTCTGGGAGGTAAGCCCTGAGGGCATTAACAAGGGCGGTTGGGGACTATATATAAAACCCGAGGACGTCCTTAAGATAGGAACTTTGGTATTGAATGAGGGCGCGTGGAAGGGAAGACAGCTTGTTTCAAAGAAATATATTGAGCTTGCGACAAGGTCGCAAAACGAAGCGCCAAAGGCATACGGCGGCTACGATTACGGATATCAGATTTGGGTAGATAAGCAGAATAACAGTTTTCTCTTTAACGGAATGTTCGGTCAAAACCTTATCGGTTTCAAGGACAGCGGAATTATCGTTATGAGCAACGCCGGAAACAACGAGTTCTTTCAGGTGAGCGGATTTTTTGACACACTTCATAAGTATTTCGAAAAAAACGCGCCAAGCTATGTACTCGGCGGAGGATGGTTTAAAAAGCTTAGAAAGCTGGAAAACTCGCTGCGATTGCAGGACTTAAAGGAAGCACGTGAGAGCCGCAGGCTTTGCAGAAACCTTGAAGTTGTATGTTATGAATTTAATCTTGCTGAAACGGCAGGCTTAAGCAGCATGCCGCTGTTCTTACAAATTGCGCAGAATAATCACACTAAAGGGATTTCCGAAATTGGTATAGAGCCTGACAATGGGCGGCTTTTTGTTACTACCGAAGAAAGCGGTGAAAGAAAACGCTTTGAGGTCGGTTTTCAAAAGCCGGCTTACACGGTTTTGGAGTACGGCGGCGAGCCCTACACTGTAGGCGTAACGGGAAGACTGTGCAAGAATGAAGATAACATATTAGTGTTGAAAATGCGACTGTCCTTTGTTGAGACGGCTAATTCCCGTTTCATTAAGCTTCGCTTCACCTCGCGTGATATAATCGAAGCCGAATTCTATGAGCAGCCAAACGAAGGATATTTATCGGTCGCGCTTGACTGTACGGTTAAAGAGTTTAAGAATATTCGTTTTCTTGACCCGATAATTGCAAAGCTCGACTCAGACTTTATTGATTACAAGGTGTTTACAACCTTTCACCCGAGAATAACGGCGAAAAAAAAGCAATAAAAGAAAGACAGGGCGAAAGCCCTGTCTTTTTAATATATTGTGCAGCTTAGTCTACTCTTTCATCACCTAAGAAGAAAAGCGCAACCGTTCCGCAACCCGTATGCGAGCCGATAACGGTACCGATACTGAATATCTTAACCTGTCCGTCCAGCATAGGAAAGCTTTGTTCAACAAGGTCGGCGACAGCGCGAGCGTCATCATAGCAAGCAGAATTGCTAATAAAGCATTTTTTGCTGTAGTCAAGACCGTTCTCGGCGTGAACCTTCATCTTTTCCACTATTCGCTCAACAACTCTGCGCTTTGTGCGAATCTTTTCCCTCGGAATTAGCTGACCTTTGTCGTTCATGTTAAGCAGTGGGCATATGCCAAGAATGGAACCGAAGAAACCTGCTGTTTTAGAAACACGCCCGCCGCGGATATATGAGGTAAGGTCGGTTGAGAAGAACCAATGGTGAAGGTGAAGCTTTGTGTTCTCAGCAAATTCGCGAAGCTCGTCAACAGAAACGCCCTCGTCGCGTTTGTCGGCGATTAACTCCATCAAAAGTCCGTAGCCGGAGGAGGCACCGAGCGAATCAACAACATAAAACTTTCGCTCAGGATACTTTTCGCAAAGCTCCTCGCAAGCTATACGCGCCGAATTATAAGAACCGGAAAGCCCTGATGAAAAGCTAATATGTAAAAGGTCTTTTCCTGATTTCAAAATAGGCTCAAAAAACTGTTTAAACTCATCAACATTGACCTGAGTTGTGGAAGGCTCAGAGCCCGAAGCAACTTTCTTATAGAATTCCTCATACGGCATTGTATGACCGAAATCGTCAGGATACATCACACCGTCCAAATTATAATGGAAACAAACGCAGGGGATATTCCTGCTTTCAAGATGCTCCTTAGTTAAGTCAACTGTTGAACAACAGCTAAGTACATAATCACTCATTTTCTGTCTCCCATAACATAAATAAGATTTGCGATTTAACGCTACGCTTATGATACACAAGGAAGCCCATTCAGTCACCCTACGGATAAATAAATCTACTCTACTGTTACGCACCTTAGCGGTAGAGTTAAAAAAACGACTCTACTAATGGTAGAATTAAATAAAAAATAGCAGTTGATAATTAATTAACCATATGTTACAATCTTAATGTTTTATAAAACTTCGTATTTGGCGTAATATGGGGAGAAAAATGAACGAATTAAAAAACATCATTGCCGGAAATATTATTGAGCTTAGGCGTTCGTCAGGTATAACCCAAGCGGAGTTGGCAGAAAAGCTCAACTATACGGACAAGGCTGTTTCCAAGTGGGAGAGGGGAGAGTCTATTCCTGACGTCGCGGTTTTAAAAAACGTGGCGGACATCTTTGGAGTAACGGTGGATTATCTTTTGTCCGACGAGCATATCGACAAGGCGGCTATGAAGAACCGTGCTGATAAGCTTAAGAATAAAAATCATCTTATAATCACGCTTTTATCCGCGGCGCTTGTTTGGCTAATCGCAACGGTGCTTTATGTTATCTTTGAAATCATTCCTAACGCTGACGGGAGATGGTGGATGGCATATGTTTACGCCGTCCCGATAACCTGTAT
>CAZUOY010000015.1:0-33160 GCA_964622315.1 uncultured Oscillospiraceae bacterium
AGGGAATGCTTCCCGACACGGTAATCGGACGTCAGGCGCTTACACGTCTTCGCGTATACCGCACCGAAAAGCACGACAACGCTGCACAGAAGCCGCAGCCCTACGAAGGTTAAGAAAGGAGCGACAGATAAATGTACGAAACAAGACCGTTCTTTTACGGAACAGGAAGAAGAAAATCCTCAGTCGCTCGCGTTCGCCTTTATAACGGCACGGGCAACATAACAATCAATAAGCGCGACATCGACGATTATTTTGGGCTTGAAACCCTCAAGCTTATCGTTCGTCAGCCGCTTGAGCTTACAAGCACCACAGGTAAGTTTGACGTTGAAATCAGCGTTAATGGCGGCGGCGTTTCCGGTCAGGCGGGCGCTATTCGCCACGGTATCTCCCGCGCACTTCTTCAGTTTGACGAGAAGCTTCGCGGCGACCTCAAGAAGGCGGGCTTCCTTACCCGCGACCCGAGAATGAAAGAGCGTAAGAAATACGGACTCAAGGCAGCCCGTCGTGCGCCTCAGTTCTCCAAGAGATAATCAAATATCGGTTACTCACAAAACAACAGAGCCCGTCGGTTATTCCGACGGGCTTTTTTCGTCCGCTTGTTCTCGCTACGGTGGATTGCATTGTGGCAACAAAAAATGTTAATCTCAAGATATGAAAGGTAGGTGAAGAGATGGATAAAGAAAAAACAGGCGAGCTCATTAGGAACGCAAGGCTTGAAAAGAAACTTACTCAAGAAAAGCTTGGTGATATAATCGGCGTTACTAATAAAGCCGTGTCGCGTTGGGAAAACGGAGAAAGCTTTCCCGACGTTGATTTGCTTGACAGATTGTCAAGCGCGCTCGATTTAAAAATAGAGGAGCTTGTTGTTGGAGAAAGAAGAAAGACGGTAGGGGAAAAGGAGCTTGACGCTATAATAAAGGAGATAAGGCTCCAGCGTGCGCAAAGAAAAAGACGGTATCTCTTTTGTGGCATAGGTTCAGCGTTCACAGGTGTATTGGTTTTGTTAGCGTATCTGTCTTTCACGGGAAAGGCGGGTTCGTGGCCGCTACTGACGTGGGCGGTTTTACTTGGACTGTGCGTAACTACCGCAACGGTGCTTAATTTAAAGTTGCGCGGAAACAAGAAGAGTAAACCGATAAAAGTATTAAGCTGTATTTCTATTATCACGGGGCTCTATTGCGTTACGCTGGTACTTCTCACGGTAACTTCGGCTACAAACGGAGTAACACCTTTTAAAATGAGTATAAGCGTGGTTGGACCCTTTTTGAGATATCAGCTAATTACCATATGTCTAATTAATATTCTTTTGACAGCGTTTTCCTTTTTTAAGCTTATTAGTGAAGCAAAGAACGCGGCGAGCCTCGCTATTGTAAGCGAGACGGTAGCTATTCTGTCGATGGCGTATGGCTGTATACTGAGCGGCTTGTCTGAAGTTGCGTTGCGGCAGGTGGAAGTATTGATTACTCAGACCGTCGCAACATTAATAATTATGCTGTTCGGTTTGTTAATCAGCCGAACAGCAGATAGTAGGCGTTTGAGACAGAGTAATACGATTTAATTGCTTATAGGTTTTCCAGCGAATAGCTCCTTGTGGAAAAGTTTTTCCCGATATGTTATTATTAAACTGCAAACGCGTATTATGACGCGTCGCGAGGGGAGGGCTGTTTATGGATTTTCGCGAGAACCTCAACAGAAAATGGCGCTGGGAGCTCTTTAAAATCTGCGTACTGCTTGCCGCTATCGGCACGGTAGCAGAGATAGCGATTTACCTCTACGACTCAGCGAACAGCGTGTTGTTTTTGCCCTTGAATATTTATAGAGCGAGGTTTATATACATTCCGTCGTCGCTTAATCTAATTATTATTCTCGTTACGGCCTACTGCCTTAAATCCCCGAGACTTTCTAACGGCGCGAAGAACGTCTGGGCGTGCATACTCATATATTTTCTCTGCGCCAATACGCAGGTGATACACTATGTCTACGGCCCGCTTCTTATGCTGCCGAGCGTCGCTATCTTTGTGACTATTCTTTTCGCTAATAAATGGCTTACGACGGGTATAACCATTGCGTCCTTAATGTCGCTCGCCTTGGCGGGCTTTCAGGCCTCGCGTGAGCTTCGTAAGGACGACCCGCGTTTAGCAATTGACCTGGTTTTGGCGTTTGTCGTAATGTTCACCGTTTATGTTTCTGCGCGTCTGCTTGCTCGCTATGTTAAAGAACAGCTTAACTACATACTTGCGAGCAACGAGCGGCAAAGGACGTTAATTGAGGAAAGGGACATAGACCCTTTGCTCGGTATAGGTAACCGCCGTGCTATGAACGAACGACTTGAGACTATAGTCAGCGCGGCGAAAAGAGGCGCTGCGCCTCAGCTCTTGATGCTTGACGTGGACGACTTTAAGGGGATAAACGACATATACGGACATCTCAGCGGCGATGAGGTTTTGACGAAGCTTTCGGATATGATAAGAGAACACATACAAGAGAACCGCTTTGAGGCGTTTCGCTACGGCGGAGAGGAGATAGTCCTTGTAAGCTTTGGCACCGATGAAGACGAGGCTTATACTAAATTCGACGAGCTGAGAAAAAGCTTTTCAAAGATTCGCTATTCCTTCGAATTAAAGAGAGATATAACCTTTAGCGGCGGAATGTCGGAGCTTGAGCCGGGAATGCAGGCGGAGGATTGGTTAAAGGCGGCTGACGATATGCTGTATATAGCCAAGGGTGACGGAAAGAACAGAATTCACCGCAAAAGATAAACAAAAGGAGAAGAAAGATGGGAAAGGCGGCAAAAGCCGAGAGCAAGAGGAAGCTTAGTAAAGCTGAGGAGGAACGCAAGATTAAGCTTGAGGAGCTTCGAAGCAGTCTTGTGTCACAGGGCTATGAGGAGAAGGACCTTACAATCAGCGTAGTTTATGCCAACGTGATGGCGCTTGTTCTTACGCTTCCGATAGTGATAATTTTCCTTGTGCTTTTTACAATAAGAAATATAGAGTTAATGATGAATCTCGGTACGCGGTCGATTATCGACGCGGTGCTTTCGATTGTCTGTGTTCTTGTGCTGGTGGTGGTTCATGAGCTTATACACGGCGCAACCTTTGCGATTTTTGCGAAAAGCCACTGGAAGGCAATTTCCTTCGGATATATCGCGGAGTATATGACCCCCTACTGCTGCTGCAACGAGCCGCTTCTTAAATGGCAGTATGCCCTCGGAGCGATTATGCCGACGGTTCTTCTCGGAATAATTCCCTTGATTATCGCTGTTTTTACCGGCTCGCTTTTCCTGTTTGGTGTCGGCGCGCTTATGACAATGGCGGGCGGCGGAGATTTAACTATCGTCTGCAAGCTGTTGGCGCGAAAGGAAGGCGGCAGAGAATGCATCTATCTCGACCACCCATACAAGGTGGGGCTTGTTTGTTTTGAAAGATAAAAAATGCGGACGGTTTGACCGTCCGCATTATTCTTATGAGGCTGTTCTTACATACCGTAGATAAAGCGAATGAACTGCTCAAGCTCTGCTTTATTAGTCACCGTTGAGGGTACGCATACCAGTGCGTCGGTGTAGGCTCCCGTGTGCGCCTTATAAAACGCAGTTTTTGATATGTCCAGCGCTACCGCGTTTCCGTCTATAGAAACCACATAGGGCGAAAGCTTTTCGTAAAGCTCAGCTGAAACGGCGTCCCTTATCGGAAGAAAGATATCGAGGTTTTCAAAATACCACAGCGAATCAAGGTTGCCGATAAAAACGTCAGCTTGCTCGGAATTAAGCATAGCCATTATCTTCATTGAGGTGGAGTCCTCCGGGTAAACCTTGTTGTCACGGTCTATATAAAACTGAAACATAAGGTCAATTTGAGCGTTTGTATTTTTGTCACCGGTGTAAACCGCGAATTCGTCGTGTAAAGCGTCCGCAAGCGAATCGTTATACATATCATTAAGAACCAAACAGTTAAGGGTGACCTTTTTATGGTTTATCAGGCTTACTGTAAGTGATATTAGCCCAATAACAGCCACAAGCGCAATAATGATTGGGAACTTATAATAATCCCAGATATACTCGACCTTCTTTTCAGGCGCGAGCTTTTTATAATCTTCGCTGTTGAATTTCATTGTTTGCCTTTCTGCCGCATGCGGCGGAATAATTAAGGTTGTAATAAGCTAATCCTTGAAGATTAACTGTAAAAATAGTACTATTTATTAAAGACGGTGTCAACACGATAACCGTTAAGTTATTGAAATAAAGGTCGGCAAAATGATTGAGAAGATAGGGAAAACGGAGATAAGCTACGAAACGGTGGGTAATGGTATACCGATTGTTATGCTCCACGGCTGGGGTATGGACAGACGGCTGATGTCCGGCTGTCTTGAGGCGGTTTTTAAGGACGAGCTTTCGGGCTTTAAGCGGATATACCTTGACCTTCCCGGAATGGGCGAATCAAAGGCGGGTGAGGTTCGTCGGGCAGACGACGCTGTAAAGGTGCTGTTGGAGTTCATTGATAGGGTTATTCCGAACGAGCGGTTTATTCTCGCGGGCGAATCCTTCGGAGGGTATCTTTCCCGTGCGATAGTACGCACAATTCCCGAAAGAGTATGCGGCTTGCTTTTAATATGTGCCGCCATGGTTCCCGGCTTTCGTCGCGGTTCGGTTGAGCCGCTCACGGTTGTTGAAAGAGACGACGAGCTTCTTTCTACCCTCTCAGACAGTGAACGGGCCTCGTTTGAGTATATGAACGTTTTACTGACGCGTGAAGTCTGGCAGGCATATAAAAGAGACATTATTCCTGCGATTGCCGAGCAGGACACGGATTTTCTCGGTCACAGGTTTAAGGGCGAGCTTTCCTATGATGTAGACGCGCCAGGCTTTTCCTACGGCGGTCCGTGTCTTATTCTTACCGCGCGCGGCGACACCGAGGTTGGCTTTAAGGACCATCTTAGACTTTTGGATATCTACCCGCGAGCAAGCTATATGGCTTTTTGCCGTGCGGGGCATAATCTTCAAATCGAACAGCCCGAACAGTTTAGGGCGGCGGTATCAGCATGGCTTTACACAGAATTTATTAAAGAAAACAGGTAGAAAAATGTTAATAGAACAATATAACGAGCTTTCCGATAAACAAAAGGACGAGATTAACGCGCTGGAAGATATATGCTACGAGGGCGAAGGCTTGTCAAACCGAGCGTTTTTGTCGAACGAGATAAATGTGGACAGGACAATACCCTGCTTCTATATGGGCTATGAGAAAGGCGAGCTGGTTTCCTTTCTCACCACCTTCATTCCCGAAAGCACAGAGGCGGAGGCGGTGGCGTTTACCCGCCCGGATATGAGATGTCGCGGTTTTTTCCGCGGACTTTATGATTTTGCGTGCGGCGAGCTGAGGTCAAGAGGCATTAGACGTTTGGTTTTTGCGCTTGAACCGAAAAGCGTCAGCGGCACCGCCGCGCTTAAAAGCTTCGGTGAAACCGAGCTTTTAAGGAGCGAATACCGAATGGTATTCGCGGGCGCGCCTTCGGCGCGCGCGGCGGCAGAAACTCTGCGCTTTGAGGAGGTCAGCGAACAAAACAGCGCGGATTTTCTCTCGCTTGAATGTGAGGAGTTTGGCGACGAGGAAAGAAGCGACAGCTACATAGATTCCCTTCTTACCAACCCTAAACGCACAGGGTTTGTCGCATACGAGGGCGAAATCCCGGTCGGCGTGTACTGCGTAAACTTCGACGAGTTTCCCGACGGCTTTATCTACGGCGTGGTGGTGGAGGAAAAGCTGCGCGGGAAAGGCTACGGAAGAAAGCTAATGACCCATGCGCTGAGCGTTGCGACCAAGCCGACAGGCAGAGCGATACTTGATGTTGACAGCAGCAATCCTGCCGCCTTCGAGCTATACAAGAAGCTCGGCTTTTCCGTAACCTTTCAGGTTGACTATTACCTTAAAAGAATCTAAGATTTGCTAAAAGCAAAAGGGCGGCGGATATTTATCCGCCGCCCTTTGAAGTATTAATTGAGTTTGATTATTTTTCGCCGTCTATCTTAGGTGCGTGTACGGGGCAAGCGCGCATACATTCGCCGCAGCCGCCGCATTTTGAAAAATCAATTACAGCGCAGTTGTTATCAACCTTTATCGCGCCGTTGGGGCAGACCTTTTCACATTTCATACAGCCCAAGCAGCCGCTGACGCAGGTTTTACGCGTTTTTGCGCCTCTGTCATGGTTAGAGCAAAGCACAAGCGAGCGGGTGCTTCTGGGAACAAGCTTAATAATACCCTTGGGGCATTTTGCGACGCACGCGCCACAGCCCTTGCAGACAGCGTAGTTTATTATCGCAACTCCGTTTTCTACAGAAATAGCATTGAACTTGCAAGCGGAAACGCAGTCGCCGAAGCCGATACAGCCATAGGCACATTCGCTTCTTCCAGAGTGGAGCATATTGGACGCCGCACAGCTCATAATTCCCGCATAGTTGTACTTGTCGCGGGTGTTGTCATAGTTGCCGTGACAGGCTACTGCCGCGACCATGGGAATTACCTCGGCTGCTTCCTCGCCAATAATGGCGGAGACCTTCTTTGCCGCGTCGGAGCCGCCGGGTACGCAGAGATTCGGTGCCGCCTTCTTCGAGGCGACAGCCGACGCGTAATCCGAGCAGCCGGCGTAGCCGCAAGCTCCGCAGTTTGCGCCGGGCAGGGCATTTGCAATTTCGTCAGCCGTTTCGTCCGTCGGAACATACATTATCTTTGAAGCTATAACGAGGATAACCGAGGCAAGAAGCCCGGTGCTTGTAAGGAGAAGAACTGCTAATAGAATCGGATTCATTCAAGCCACCCCCTTACACTATGCCGAACAGATTGTTGACAACGCCCGTAAAGCCCATAAAGGTGAGCGAGGTGAGCGAGGCGGCAACAAGCGTTATCGGAAGGCCCTCGAAGCATTGGGGGGGCTTTGCGCGCTCAAGCGTGCGTCTCACACCCGCGAAAAGCACCATGGCGAGCAGGAAGCCGAGCCCTGAACCGAGTCCGCTTACGATAGAATCGAGGAAGGTGTAGGACTGGTTGGTCAAGGGGTTTGTGTTGGAGATGTTAAGAAGCGTTACGCCGAGCACGGCGCAGTTGGTTGTGATTAGGGGAAGGTAGATGCCAAGCGTTTTATGCAGGGCGGGAACAAAGCGCTTTAGCGCAAATTCGACAAGCTGAACAAGCGCGGCGATAACGAGAATGAAAACTATGGTTTGAAGGTATTCAAGCCCGAGCGGAATTAGAAGCCCGTAGTTTATTCCGTAGGTCGCCGCGGAAGCAAGCACCATAACGAAGATGACCGCAAGGCTCATTCCTACGGCGGAGTTAAGCTTTTTTGAAACGCCGAGGAAGGGGCAGATGCCGAGAAACTTAACGAGCACATAGTTTTCGGTAAGTATCATGGTGAGCATTATTGCGAGAAGTCCTTTTAACGCGTCATTCATTATTTACTAACCTCCCCGCAGCCTTCGCAGCCGTCCTGACAGTTAAGGCATTTGTTTTCCGATTTAATAAGCTTTTTGCCCTTCGCCGCGAGTATAGCGGTTAGAAGCGCAATTAAACAGCCGAAGGTGAAGAAGCCGCCCGGTGCGCTCGTCATAATACCGAGCGCGTAGCTTTCGGGGAAAAGACGGATTCCGAAGAAGGTACCCGAACCGAGTATCTCGCGTATTGTTCCCATTACGAGAAGCGCGAGGGTAAAGCCAAGCCCCATTCCGAGTCCGTCCAGCATTGAATCAAACACGGGGTTTTTCGAGGCAAACATCTCCGCGCGACCGAGTATAATGCAGTTGACGACTATTAACGGAAGGTAGATACCGAGCGAGGCGTTAAGCGAGGGTAAAAACGCCTGAACCACCATCTGAACCACCGTAACGAAGCTTGCTATGACGGTTATGAAGGCTGGAATTCTAACCTTATCGGGGATTACCTTACGAAGCGCCGAGATTACCATGTTAGAACAGATAAGCACGAAGGTAGCGGCAAGCCCCATACCTACGCCCGCCTTAGCGGAAACCGATATCGCAAGGGTCGGGCAGGTGCCCAAAACAAGCCGTAAAACAGGGTTCTCATTAAGGAAACCGTTTGTAAGTATCTTAAGCTTCTCTTTCATTGTTAACCCTCCTTTACCGCGTTGTAGGCGTCAAACGCGGCGTTAACCGCTTTTATTACAGCCTTGCTTGAGATTGTCGCGCCGCTTATTGTGTCGATAGAATCCGCGCCGTCCGTAAGCCCGACAAATTTATCGGTAAAGGCGGGAAGTGCGGTTTTTCCGCCGACAGTGGCGGTCTCGCCCGAGGCGTCCACCTTGACGGCTATGACCTTTCCCGCGCTGTCAAAACCGACCGTTACGCCCACGGCACCGCCGTAGCCGTTAGCAGAGGCGGTAATTACATAGCCGCTGCCGCCGTCATCTTTATAAACGCTTTCAACGTTTTTTACGTCGCAAGAAATCTCGGTAAAGTCGGTAGCGTTCGGGAGCATCTCCTTTCGAGTCGCCTCCGCTGCGGCGAGATTCGCCTGCTCTATCAGCGGGGCGGTAAGCTCGTTCGTAAAGCCGAGCGCGAGCGAGGCGATTACGCATATAATAGTTAGCACCACTATGGGTTTCAGGGTTTCGCTCCAGAGGTTACTTTTCATTTTTTGTCGCCTCCGTCGCTTTCTCTTTCTTTGTCTTCTCCGTTCCGAACGGACGGGGGCGGCAAAGGTCATTTATGTAAGGAACTAAGAGATTCATAAGAAGTATTGCATAGGAAACGCCCTCGGTGGAATTCGCGAAGGTACGTATAAGCGCCGTGAGAAGACCGCAGCCGAAACCGAACACGAGCTTTCCGAGCGGTGTATAGGGTGAGGTAACATAGTCTGTCGCCATAAATATCGCGCCGATAAAAAGGCCGCCTGAAAGGATTGAAAGCAGTGGCGCCGAGCAGCCGAACGCCCACGAGAATAAAAGGGTTGAGCCGATGTAGGCGAGCGGTATGGTGGGGTAAATAACACGGCGGAAGCAAAGATAAATTCCGCCGAGCAGAAGCGCCGCACAGCTGGTTTCGCCAAGCACGCCGCCGTGGTTGCCAAGAAAGAGTGTAAGAGCGTCAAGACTTTCAGCACCGCCGAATTTTACAAGCCGAAGCGGTGTCGCCGAGGAGAGCACGTCAACCGCGCCCTTCGGAAAGCCGTAGCTTGTCATTGCGCCCGCAAATGAAATGGCGAGCACCACTCGTCCGGCGAGCGCGGGGTTCATAAAATTGCAGCCTATGCCGCCGAAAAGCTGTTTTACAATAACTATTGCTACAAAGCTTCCGACAACAGCCATCCAAACGGGCAGAGTGGAGGGAAGGTTCATAGCGAGCAGCATTCCCGTGACAACCGCGGAAAGGTCGCCTATCGGCTGTTTCTTTTTAAGAAGCAGACTGTAAAGCGCCTCAAAGCCGACACAGGAAACCACGCAGACGGCAATAAGAAGCAAGCTTCGCAGACCGAAGAAGTATACAGCCGCCGCCGAGGCGGGAATAAGCGCGATGACAACGTCGAGCATTATCGAGCGGGTAGTTCTGCCGCTCACAAAATGGGGCGACGAGGTAACAGTCAGATTGTTCATTTTTTTACCGCCGCCTTTCTAATCTTTAGCTTTGCGAGACGCATTATTTGTGTTATAGGTCTGCGCGCGGGACACATAAAGGTGCAGCAGCCGCATTCCATACAGTTGCTGGTGCCGAGCTTGTTTAGAAGCGGAATGTCGTCGCTCTCATAGGCTATCTGAATCTCCGCGGGAGAGAGAAGCATAGGACAGGTGTTTACACAGCGTCCGCAGTGAATGCAGGGATTATCCTCTGTGAGCGGAGCGCTTTTTTCCGTGAGCGCAAGAATAGCGTTGGTGTTCTTTACTATCGGGTAGTCGTCAGTGTACAGCGCCGTTCCCATCATCGGGCCGCCGAGAAGGAGCTTCTCTATCTCGCCAGTATAACCGCCGCACGCCTCGACTATATCCGCTATGCTTGTGCCTATTGGAACAAGCAGGTTTCCGCCGTTATTGATTCCGTCGCCGCTTACTGTTACCCGCCTTGAGACAAGCGGCATACCCGTTTTTAAGTAACGCGCAATGTAAGCGACAGTACCGATGTTGAGTATTACAACCCCTGCGTCGCTCGGAAGCTTTCCGGCGCGAACAGCGCGGCCTGTGGTGTTGGCAATGAGCGTTTTTTCCGCGCCTTGAGGGTAACTGCTTTTCAGCGCCTTTATCTCAAACTCACCCTTTGCCTTTTCAGAGAGTATGCGAATTGCCTCGGGCTTGTTGTTTTCAATTCCGATTATTGCGCGTTTTAGTCCTAAAAGCGCCTTTACTCTCAACACGCCCTCGACAATATCGTCGGGGTTTTCAATCATCTCGCGGTAGTCGCTTGTTATGTATGGCTCACATTCCGCGCCGTTAATTACAAGGGTATCAACCGTCGCCCCTTTCGGCACGGCAAGCTTCACGTTAGTCGGAAAACCCGCGCCGCCAAGTCCGACAAGACCGGAATGCGCCATCGCCTCAACGAGACTTTGTGCGTCGGTCACTTCGGGAGGCGCTATGGAGGAATCGGGACGGAATTTTCCGTCGCTTTCCACTACCACCGCGTCAACATGCTGACCCGAGGGGGTAAGCACAGTGATTATGTCGGTAACCTTTCCGCTTACCGAGGAATGTATGTCGGCGCTGATAAAGCCGTTTGCCTCGCCGACCTTCGTACCGACGAAGACCTCGTCGCCCTTACTTACGCAGACATTTGCGGGCGCGCCGATATGCTGCGACATTAGAAGGGTAACCTTCGCGGGCTTTAAAAGCTCGCGCGTCGCCTCGTTCTCTGTAAGCTTACGGTGGGGAACCTTAACGCCGCGTATTCTCGGCGCTTTAAGAAAAATATCCTTTGCCACCTTGCTGTTGTCTCCTTTCGGCAGCTTATATAACAAAAAACTGCCCTATATTTCTTAAAAATGTGTTTTTGAAAAACCTGTATTTAATAATTATCGCTATTCTTGAAAGCTTGCGCTTTCTCGCAAGACTCGCGTAAGCGAGGCAGAGCTTCCGCTGTTCGCTCGTAAGGCGACTGCTGAAGGTTTCGGCGAAGCACGCCGCCTGAGCTTCCATTGAAGCGTAAACCGCCTTCAGTTTCTTTCGTTTGGAGAGCTTCTGCGCCGAGGCGCGAAGGTCGTGCGCGTCGTAGGCACCGACGGAGTTTCCGCCATGCTGACGATACAGAATAAGCGGCTCGTATATCACCGATATCTTCCCGAATGCCGAGGCGGCAAGAGCAAGCCACCAGTCGTGCATTACCGAGCTGTTCGGCTGTTCGTCTACAAGCGAGCGAAGCGCTTTGTTTATCATAACGGTACAGCCCGTTACGTTATTCTGCGCAAGCAGCTCGCGAAGTGAATTTCGTTCAGGCGAGAGCTTTTCATACTCAAAAAGCGAGCCTGCGATTAGGGAAAGGTCCTCGTTAACTACCGAAAGGTCGCCGTGAACGAGTATGGGCGTGTTGGAGCCGAAAAGCGTCTCCTGCTCGCGCATGCGCTCAAGGGTCTTTTCAATTTTGTTCGGAAGCCAAACGTCGTCCGCGTCGGCGAACATTATATAATCGCCCTCGCATGAAAGGAGCAGACGAAAGAAGTTATTCTGCGCGCTTCCGCTTCTTTCTTTGCCGTCGATAAAGCGAACCCTTCCGTCTGAAAGGAAAGAGGAGGCAACCGTGACGGTGGCGTCGTCGCTCTTATCGTCGCGTATAACAAGCTCAAGGTCCGAATGGGTCTGTGCGAGTATTGACTCGATAAGCTCGGCTATATACGGCTCGCTGTTATAGGCGGCGAGCAGCACTGATACCTTCGGCAAACGCATAACCTCCTTTGCAATAACGTAAAAACAGCCCGCGTTACCTGCGGGCGGTTTTGAATACAAACTATTTTACGAGCGCCGCGGTTACAAGATTCTCGGCTTGGTTATAGTCCTTAGCGGATACAAAAACAACGTATTTACCAGCTCTTACAAGCGTCGCGTTTTCAATTCGGGGAAGCGCTTCGGTCTTGTAGGTCGAGTAGGTCTCGTAAAGCCACGTTTTATGCTCCTCAAGCGCGGAATAAACCTTTTTTGCGTCCGCCTCCGAGTTGCAGGTAAAGATTCCGTACTCCTCGCCCGTCGCGCCCGCGCCCATAAAGAAGGTTATGTCAGAGCAAAGGGTAACGTCCACGCCGGTGTTGTTCTCGGTATTTGCGTCCGAAAGCTCGACAAGCTCGTCCTCAAAGATTTCCGACGCGGCAAGAGAGGAAGCAAGCCCCTCGGCGTCAAGCGAGGAATATTGCGAGCCGCAAGCGGCAAGGGTAAGTACAAAAACAAATATAACCGCCGCAGTAACAATTCTTTTCATATAGACAACTCCATTTCATTAATCATACAAAAGAATTTTAGCCTAAGAAGGCGTAGTTGTCAATTCAAAAGGTAAATACTTCGTTAATTATTATTATTTACGAAAAAACTGTGCTATAATATAGTATCAGGGATAAAGGCGGCGAAGGCGACAATCGCCCTTCTGTGACACGGACAGGCGTTCTTGCAAAGCGTAGCAATCCGAGAGCGGCTTATAACCAGAAAGCCAGATTGCGTAAACGCGTGAAGCATGCCCTCACCCGAGACGGTCTCGCCCGCAAAGAGCGGACGGCTGCCGAACGAAAGCTCGCCGAACAAAGCCACGGCAAGGTCGTCGCGGGTAAGAAGAAAGCGTCGGTTATTCTCCAGCTCCTCGTACCGCGCCGCGACGCAGCATAGAAGCAGCATTACATCTTCGGCGCTCAGCGTGCGGAAAACGCTGCTGTTTAAAAGAGTTTCGCGATTCATAGGCGGCTCCTTATTTCACCGATTACCCGCAAGGGGTAAACATAAATATTCCGTGAGGAAAGGGGAAAAGAGAAATGAAAGACAATTCAAAATCTGTAAGAACGATGGTCACCGTGGGGCTTATGGCGGCGCTGGTTTTCATCTTCACCTACATACGTATAGAAATACCCGTTTCCATAACGGGTGGCAAGACCATGCTTCATCTCGGAAACGTTATGTGCATTCTGTCGGCGCTTTTGTTCGGAAAATGGAAAGGCGGGCTTGCCGCGGGCTTTGGCTCAATGTTCTTTGACCTTTTTGACCCGCTTTATCTTCCGGAATGCTGGATTACGTTCATTATGAAGTTTTCCATGGCGTTCATTGCTGGCTTTATCGCTTACGGCTTTTCAAAATCCGCCGATAGCGGCTCAACAAAGAAGGCGGCGGGCTTTCGCATTGCGCTCGGCGCGGTGTGCGGCGCGCTTTCCTACGTCGTACTTTATATGACGAAAACCTATATCGTAGAACGGCTTGTAAAAGGCTTTGAGCTTGAGGTTGTCTACGCAACAATGATAACGAAGGGAACGGTTTCGCTTGTAAACGCGACGATTGCGGCGGTAGCGTCGCTGCTTCTGCTCTCCGCTATTCGGCCTGCGCTCAAAAAATCCGAGCTTGCGGGAAAGCTGGGGGTTATGTAACAGTTGGCGCTGAATATTGTTTTAATTGAACCGCAGATACCCCAAAACACGGGAAATGTAGCGAGAACCTGCGCGGCAACAGGCTCGCGGCTTCATCTTATTGAGCCTATGGGCTTTCGCGTGGACGATGCGAAGCTTAAACGAGCGGGGCTTGACTATTGGCATCTGCTCGACATTACATACTACAAAAACACAGCAGAGTTTTTTGAAAAGAACAAAGGGGAGTTTCACTACTTCACCACGAAGGGAAAAAAGCTTTACAGCGAGGCTGTCTATTCAGACGGCTGTTACCTCGTCTTCGGACGTGAGGATAAGGGGATTGACGAGGCTATTCTTTACAACAACTACGACCGCTGCGTAAGGCTTCCGATGATAGACGACGCAAGAAGTCTAAACCTTTCAAACACGGTCGCCGTCGCCGCCTACGAGGCACTGCGGCAAAATTCATTTTTTTCGCTCAAAACACAAGGTTCGCTAACAAAATATTAATTAAAAAAGGAAGAAAGGCTATGAAAATCGACGCAAAGGGAATAAGGGAGCTTATATCCAAGATGACTCTGCAGGAAAAGCTTCTGTATTTGTCGGGCAACGGTTATTGGAGAACCGACGAGATTAAAAGGCTCGGTATCGACGAAATAGTCATGACCGACGGCCCCCACGGACTTCGCCGAGAGATTAACTTTGACAGTAAGGATATTCAAAGCAAGAGTGTTCCCGCCACCTGCTTTCCTACGGCGGCGTCACTCGCGTGCAGCTTTGACCGTGAGCTTGTAAAGGGCGTCGGTGCGATGCTCGCTGATGAGGCGAACGACATAGGCGTAGACGTGATACTCGGACCCGGCGTAAACATTAAGAGAAGCCCGCTTTGCGGAAGAAACTTTGAATACTTTTCCGAAGACCCGTTCCTTGCGGGCGAGCTTGCCGCGTCAATTATTAACGGCATTCAAAGCCGCGGCGTCGGCGCGTGCATAAAGCACTACGCGGCGAACAGCCAGGAGGAAAGACGGCTTGTTGTCGACAGCTGTATAGATAAACGCGCACTTTACGAGATTTATCTTGAGGCGTTCAGAATAGCGATAAAGAAGGCTCAGCCGTGGGCGGTAATGAGCTCCTACAACAAGGTGAACGGCGAATATTCCGGCGAGAGCGAGTATTTGATAGACACCGTTCTCAGAAAGAGGTTCGGCTTTGAGGGCCTTGTAATGAGCGATTGGGGCGCGGCGTGTAACCGCACGGCCGGCGTGAAGGCGGGCATGGACCTTGAGATGCCGGGTAAGGTTTCCGATAACGCGCACGACCTAAAGCTTGCGCTGGATAACGGCGAGCTTAAGGAGGAGGAAATCGACCTGCTTGTTGAGCGCATACTCACCCTTGTGGCGAAATGTCGCGGCGCGAAAAAACCCGCTCCGCCAAAAGACCTGTATGAAAAAGCCCACGCGCTTGCACGTAAGGCGGCGGCGCAGTCGGCGGTGCTTCTGAAAAACGACAGCGGGTTGCTTCCCTTTGACGATAAAAAGCCGTTCGCTGTTATAGGCGAATTTGCGAGAAACGCGCGGTATCAAGGCGCGGGAAGCTCGCGTATTATACCGGTAACAATGCCGTCAATGCTTGACGAGCTTAATAAAAGAGAGCTTCCTTATGAGTTCGCGGCGGGTTATCTTCGCGACGGCTCCACTAACGACGAGCTTGTCGCCGAGGCTAAGGCGGCGGCTAAAAAGGCTGGGCGTGCGGTTATTGTCGCGGGTCTGCCCGACCTTTATGAAAGCGAGGGCTTCGACCGCGACCATATGAATCTGCCGGACGGCATGCTTAAGCTTATCGACGCGGTTTCGGCTGAGTGCGACAAGGTGGCGGTGGTGCTTATGCTCGGCGCACCCGTTGTGCTTCCCTTTGAGGAGCGGGTAAAAGCCGTGCTATGCGTATATCTCGGCGGCGAGGCGGCGGGCGAGGTCGTGTCCGACCTTGTCACAGGCAAGGCGTACCCCGGCGGAAGACTTGCCGAGAGCTGGCCCGTGTCGCTTGAAAGCACGCCGTGTTATAAATACTACCGCAAGAACAAGAAGCTTGCGTATTACGCTGAGGGAAAGTATGTCGGCTACCGCTATTATGATGCGGCGGGCGTAGCGCCGAAGTATCCCTTCGGCTTCGGGCTCTCCTATACGAAATGCGACCTTGAAGGTGTAAGTCTCTCGGCAAAAAAGCTTAAAAAGGACGAGAGCGTGAGCGTGTCGCTTACTGTTAAAAACAAGGGCAAGCGTCCCGGCTCAGAAACCGTGCAGATATATGTCGGCAAAAAGGGCGAGGCGTTTAAGGAGCTTAAGGGCTTTGAGAAGGTCGAGCTTTTCGCGGGCGAAAGCAAAAAGATAAGCATAGAGATTCCCTACGAGAGCTTTTCCTACTACGATACCGAGCTTTCGGCGAGGAACGTGCTTGCTGGCGAATACACCGTTTACGCGGCACTTAGCAGCCGAGATATCAAAGCCGAAAAGTATATCATGGTAGAGGGCGACACGAAGATGGAACCCGCTTATATTGAGCCGTCAAGGGCGGCGAAGATGACCGACGCGGAGTTTTTCAGCATTTTGGGCTACGTTCCGGAGGAGCTGCCGATTAAGCCTTACAACCTCAACAGCACCATAGGCGAGCTTCGTGCCACGGGAATAGGCAAGATTTTCTACAACCAGATGATACACGTGTTTAAGATGGACGAGTCGGACGAAACGGCGCTTGCCATGACCCTTAACGGTCTGAACGACACCCCGCTGCGTCAGGTTTCGGCAATGTCAAAGGGCTCGCTTAAAAAGCCGCTCGCCAAGGCGATAGCGGCTATCGCAAACGGAAAGGTTTTCAAGGGAATTGGATATGCGCTCAAAAAACACTAAATCGGATTATACAAAAGCGGTTTTAAAGGTGCGTGCGGCGAGGATTGTAAACGTCGTTTTCTGCGGCGTCGGCATTGCGCTTTCCGCGGCGGTAAACTTTTTCACCTACGGAACCGTATATAAGTTCACAGCGCTCTGTCTTTCCGTGACCTTCGCTGTTTTCTTAGGTGCGCTTCTTTACAAGAACGCGCGTGAAATGCGCTCGGCGACGGAGATTGCGAGGAAGGGTATCTACGCGTGCAAGCTATCAAAAAAAGAGCACGACGATATTGCCCGTCAGCAGATACGTGTAGGAAGACAGTTCAATATGACGGCTTTCCTTGCGGTAATAACGGTGGAATCAATAATTCTCGTTATAATGTATATGCTTTTTGAAAGCCGAGTATTTCTTCTGTTTATGGCGATATTCACCCTTGCTTGTTTCGGAATAGCTGTGCTTGCCAACCTTTATCTTTCCGCGCGGCTTTACGAAAAGAAAGAATACTGCACGGTTTCGGAGGACGGCATACTTGTTTGCGGCGAGGTTATTCGCTTTAGGGCGAACGAGGGCGACGCACGCGAGCTTTACGTTTTTGACGACTATTTTCTATTGAAGTACAGAAGACGCGCTATCTTCGGCGTAAGCCACCCGTCTGATATAATTATACCAACCAGCGGCGCATATAAGGACACAAGCAAAAAGAGCGCCGCCGCCGCGCTTTGCGACGCGCTTAGAATATCCAAAGCGACCGAGCTTCCCTGCCCATATTATGAGGCGAGGGAGTACGGCGAAAAAAAGGAATGGCGCAGGTTCAAAAGTTCGGCTAAAAGCGACGCATTAAAAGATAAAGCAACGGTATAATAGTCTTAAAATACTTCGCCAAAAGAGGAAAAAATGAAACGAAAAAGGAAAAAGAGGCTTAAGTGGGGGAACATTTTTCTTTTCCTGCTTATTGTAGGAGTCGGCACGTTTTTTTTATTTAGCTTGTTTAGCAAGAAGGAAAGCGAGCCTGAAGGTCCGCCCGTTTATATCAATGAAAACGGACTTCAGAACGTCGTAAGCGCAAGCTTGCCCGATATTAAAGAAAAGATTGTGAAAGAGCTGACGCTTATAACCGAAAGGGACGGCGTAAGCTACCTAAAGCTTTTCGGGCATGAGATGATTTTAGTAAATAAAGAGTATGCCGTGCCGTCCGATTTCGGCGGAGAAAACGAGGAAGCTATAACGGCGCTTAACGCGCTGTACGCCGCGTCTGAGGCGGACGGATTGCCGATGTATACCGTTTCGGGCTATCGCAGCTACGCGACACAGGAATCTGTTTACGCGGGCCATGTGGAAAGAAGGGGTCAAGAGGGTGCCGACCTTGTTTCCGCCCGTCCGGGACATTCCGAGCACCAAACGGGACTTGCCTTCGATGTTAACGGCTCTGACAGCTCGACTGTGCTTGCCACACGCTTCGGTGAAACAGAGGAGTTTCGCTGGCTTGACGAGCATATGGCGGACTACGGCTTTATTCTTCGCTATCCCGAGGGAAAAACCGACTGGACGGGCTATGCGTATGAACCGTGGCATATTCGCTATGTAGGGGTTGAACTCGCCCAGAAGATACACGAAAGCGGACTTACGGTCGAGGAATTAATAGCAAAATATAGCGTGAGCTTATTTAATGAGTAACAAAAATCCTCCACCGAAAAGGTGAAGGATTTTTTGCGGATATTTCCATAAACAAAGGCTGTTTGGTTTATCTGAGAGTTTAGATAAAGGAGAAATATACGCGAAGCGGATATTTCCAATAACAAAGGCTGTTTGGTTAACCAAACAGCCTTTGTTTATGTGGTAGCCGATTTCATCGCCTCAAGCACCTTTTCATTGTCTTCAGAGATAATATAGACGTAATAGGTGCCCTCGCCGGTCTTTATTTCGGTTTCAAGCCTTTCTTCCACGAGTGCGTACTGCTCGGGCAGATACTGAGACCACATATTTTCGTAGGACTTCATAAACTCGTCAATCGCGCTTTTCACCTCGGCTTCACTGCCCTTCTTTGGCAGCACGGCGATATAAAGACTTGACTGTACGTTCATAAGCGGCCGCGCTATAAGGAATTTTTCGAGCTTGTCCTTATCCAACCCCATAGAGGTCAGCTCCTCGCTTGTCACATAGGTCATATTTTCGGGATATATACCCAATTCCTCGATGGAGGACTTCGCCTGGTCGGTATTAAAGGCGGTGTTCTTCGCGCAGGATACAAGCATAAAGCAGAGCGAAACGACTAAAAATAGCGATAATAGCTTTTTCATATCAGATATCCTTTCTTAACACTGAAGATTTGAAAACATCGTAAAGTTATTGTATAATTATAACCGATAATCTTAGTATTTACAGACATACGCAAAATATTATATTCGGGGGAAACAGATGCCAGCTATGTATATCAGGGCGAAGGCGGGCAGTATAGCTCAGGCCGTACTTCTGCCGGGTGACCCGAGACGGGCGAAATATATTGCAGAAAACTATCTGAGCGAGCCGGTGCTTTTTAATGACGCACGAGGAATGTACGGCTATACGGGTAATTATAAAAGCGAACGCATTTCTGTAATGGGAACGGGTATGGGCATTCCGTCGGTAACGGCTTACACGAAGGAGCTAATTGAGGATTTCGGAGCAAAGACGCTTATCCGCGTAGGCACCTGCGGCTCCTATTGTAAAGATATAAAGCTTTTGGATATCATACTCGCAAGCGGCTGCTGCACCGACAGCGCTTTTTTGAGCGGTGAGCTGCAGGGGGATTTTGCTCCGCTTGCCGATTTTTCTTTGTTGAACCGCGCTTACGAAAAAGCGATTGAACGCGGAATTAAGACCTACGTGGGGCTTCTCAAATCCTCGGACATGTTCTATCCTGACACGGAAGACGAGCTTAATAAATGGTCGGCTTACGGTGTTCTCGGCGTAGAAATGGAGGGTGCGGGGCTGTATGCCGCCGCTGCGAAGCACGGCGCGCGTGCGCTTACGATATGCTCGGTCAGCGACAGCACGTTTTTGAAGGACGAGCTTTCCAGCAAAGAGCGTGAGACCTCGCTTGACAATATGATAACCCTTGCGCTTGAAACTGCGTGCGAGGGTGAAGGGGAGGTAATGTAACTATGCCTACGCCTCATATTGAATGTAACATCGGAGATATAGCTAAAACGGTAATTATGACGAGCGACCCGGTGCTTGCGGACAAAATTGCCCGAACGAGACTTGAGGGCGCACGAAAGATTAACGGTGTCAGAAATATGCTCGGTTATACGGGAACGGTTAAAGGGAAGGCGGTTTCCGTTATGGGCACGGGGTTAGGAATACCCTCGGTTTCGATATATTCTCACGAGCTGTTTTCCGTATACGGCGTAACAGCGGCGATAAGGATAAACACCTGTCGGTCGCTTTCAGAGAGGGTGAAGCCGGGCGAGATTATTCTTGCCTCGGGCGCTTCGACAACAAGTAATATTAACAAGCTTGTCTTCCCGGGCACCTTTTGTCCCGTCGCGGATTTTCGCTTGCTACGTGACATTGCGCGGGTTATGAAAGGGTTGGGCGTAAATCCTCAGGTTGGAAATATCCTTACCTGCGACGTGTTGGACAATAGCAACCCACCAAGTGAACGCTGGGCGGAGTACGGAGTTCTTGCCGCTGACCTCGGCACGGCGGGCTTCTTCACCTCGGCGCTCAGAAACGGCGCGAGGGCGGCGGCGATTTTAGTGGTTGAAGGCGACGCTAACGGTAACAGCTTCGCGTCAGCCGAACAGCTGTGCTCAGCGACGGATACGGCGTCGCTTATCGGCGCACTTATCGCCGGCGCAATAACACAGTAAAGCCAGAGCGCACCGCGCGGCGGCGAAGGAGTACCACAGCGGGGATAAAAGGCTTGCATTTATAAATAAATAGTGTTATATTTATTTAAGATTTAGATAATGCTTAGTTGAAAGAGTGGGTTCCCCACTCTTTCGTTTATTCTTGTCCTAATTTAATTTGTACTTTACGGAGGGACACCATGGACGTCAAAACCAAGGGCGTGGCTGAGGCTGTTCGAAAAATAGCCGAGCCTATCGCGGAAGAAAAGGGACTCACTCTTTGGGACGTTTCCTTTCAAAAGGAAGGCCCGTCAATGATTCTGCGTCTGATAATCGACAAGCCCGGCGGGGTTTTTATTGACGACTGCGAGTCGCTTTCCCGCGCGGTTGACCCGCTTATAGACGACGCGAACCTAATAGAATGCGAATACAGCTTTGAGGTGAGCTCTCCCGGACTTATGCGGGAGCTTAGAACTGACGCGCACCTTGCGGCGTATACGGATAAAAAGATTGCGGTTAAATTTTATAAGCCGGACGCGGACGGAAACAAGGAGCTTTTCGGGGTTCTTTCGTCTTTCGACGCAGAGAAGCTTACAATTAGCGCCGAGAGCGGCGAAAAAACACTGATGCGAAATGACATCGCGAGCGTAAAAGCGGACGATGACATTCAAATAGGAGGAATTAAGAAATGAACGCCGATTTTTTTGAAGCACTTGCCCTTCTTGAGAAGGAACGTAAGGTGTCTGCGGATTACCTTATTGAAAAAATCAAGAACGCTATTGTAATCGCCGTTAAACGCGATTACGGCGGGCAGGATAACATTATTGTCGACATAGACCCCGAGAAGCAGAACTTCAAGGTGGCTATAAGGAAAACGGTTGTCGAGGAGGTTGAAGACCCCGAAACGGAGATGACTCTTGACGAGGCTCAGGCTGTACGCAAGAGCGCAAAGCTCGGCTCAAAGGTTGATATTCAGCTAAAGACTAAGGACTTCGGGCGAATTGCCGCGCAGACGGCAAAGCATGTTATCCGTCAGGGAATACGCGAGGCTGAAAGAAGCCAGCTTTGCGAGGAGCTTCAAAGCAAGCAGGGCGAGATTATCCCCGCGACCGTTATGCGTATGGATATGAAACGCGGCGCGGCGGTGCTTGAAATCAGCGGGAGCGAGGCACTGCTTCCCAAATCCGAGCAGGTGCCGGGCGAGGTCCTTGGCGAGGGTGACAGAATCAGGGTTTACGTTTCCGACGTTACTGTTACCGAGCGCGGACCAAAGATAATGATTTCGAGAACCCACCCGGGGCTTGTAAAAAGGCTTTTTGAAACCGAGGTGCCCGAGATTTACGACGGCACGGTGGAGATAAAGGGAATATCACGCGAAGCGGGAGCAAGAACAAAAATAGCGGTATACAGCAAGGACGAGAACGTTGACCCGCGCGGCGCTTGCATAGGCACCAAGGGCGCGCGCGTCGCTCGCATAGTAGACGAGCTTGGCGGCGAGAAGATAGATATAATCCTTTGGCATCCGGAGCCTGAATATTTTATCGCGGAGGCGCTTTCACCCGCGAGCGTAGTGGACGTCGAGATACTCGACCCCGAGACAAGAGCCTGCCGCGTGACGGTGCCCGACAGCCAGCTTTCACTCGCTATCGGCAACAAGGGACAAAACGCGCGTCTTGCCGCAAGGCTTACGGGATATAAAATAGACATTCGTCCCGAAAGCGGCTACTACGGCGAGGAGGAGCCCGAGAAGAAGGAAGCAGAAGCCGAGGAAGAAGCATAGGTTTAGCGCCAAAAAGCGAGGTGAAGGCAGATGCAGAAAAAGAAAACGCCGATAAGACGCTGTACGGGCTGCCGCGAGAGTAAGCCGAAGAAGGAGCTTGTGCGTGTGGTAAAAAGCCCCGAAGGTGAAATAGCGGTTGACCTCACAGGCAAGAAGTCAGGGCGCGGAGCGTATATATGCAGGAATGAGGCTTGCCTTGCCGCGGCGAAGAAGGCGAGAAGCCTTGAACGAGCATTGGAATGCGCGATAGACGAGGCAATCTACGAACGGCTCTCGGCGGAAATCGCCGAGGCAAAGGACGCGGAGGAAGCCGATGAATAGCGACAAGCTGCTTTCGGCTGTGTCAATGGCACGTGGTGCGGGTAAGCTTAAAATAGGTTACGACGCGGCGGCGGACGCCGTTTTAAAGGGAGCGCCGCTTGTGCTGTTAGCGAGCGACGCCTCAGACCGAACGAAGACAGCGACTGAGCGTTTTTGCGAGGATATGACGAAGATTGTTTATCTTCCGAGAACGCAGGAAGAAATAGAAAACACGGTGGGACGGAGGTTTGCCGTTGCCGCCGTAAGCGACGGGAATTTCGCGGCGCTTATCGAAAAGCAGTTGGGAAAATAGGTTATCAAGCGAAGTAATGGAGGCATTTTGATGATAATTAAGTACAAAGTAGGAGATTTGGCGAAGGATTTAAACCTGCCGAATAAGGATATTATTTCGGCGCTGGGGAATCTCGGAGCAGACAAGAAGCACACGACGGCGCTTACGGAAGGGGAGCTGGATTTAATCTTCAACACCCTTACTCGCGAGCATATGGCTAAAAGCTTCGACGAGTATTTCGTGGAAAGCAAGCCCGCCGCGCAGGCACCGAAAAAGTCGCAGGCAGATGATGACGCCTTTAACCGCGCCGTTGAAGCTAACGCGCAGAAGAAGGAAAAAAAGAAGGACGAAAACGCGCCTGTTGTTGTAAAAGAGCGCGTAAGCCGTGTTATAGACACGCGCGCGTCAAACGTCGAGATAGACAAGTATAACGAAAAGTATGAAAATATCGCCCAGACTTCAAGAAATATGAACGACAGGCGAAACACCAATCAGGTGAAGAAGCAGAAGTTTAACCAGCGTTCTCAGCAGCGCAACAAGCCTCCGTTTGCGAAGCGCGAGACCGAAGCGGAAAAGCTTCAGCGTATTCAGCTTGAAAAGGCGCGCAAGGCACAACTTCGCGTGTCAATTCCCGATGAGATTTCGGTCGGCGAGCTTGCCAGCCGCTTGAAGGTGACGGCGCCCGCCGTAATCAAGAAGCTCGTAGGTCTTGGTGTAATGGCGGCTATCTCCGACACGGTTGACTTCGACACGGCGAGCCTTGTTGCAGAGGAGCTCGGCGCCAAGGTTGAACACGAAGTTCACGTTTCTATAGAGGAACGTCTTAACATGACCGACGACGAGCAGGACGCGCCCGATAGCCTTCGCGAGAGAAGCGCGGTTGTGGTGGTTATGGGTCACGTTGACCACGGTAAAACATCGTTACTCGACTATATCAGAAAAAGCAATGTAATCGCGGGTGAGGCGGGTGGAATAACCCAGCATATCGGTGCCTACCGCGTTAAGGTTAGGGATAAATTCGTCACCTTCCTCGACACCCCCGGACACGAGGCGTTTACCTCAATGCGCGCTCGCGGCGCGTCTATTACGGATATAGCGGTAATAGTTGTTGCGGCGGACGACGGAATTATGCCCCAGACGGTGGAGGCAATTAACCACGCTAAGGCGGCGGGAATTTCTATAATTGTCGCAATTAACAAGATGGATAAGCCCACGGCGAACGCCGAAAAGGTAAAGCAGGAGCTGACCGAATATGACCTCGTCCCCGAGGAATGGGGCGGCGACGTTATCTGCGTGCCTATTTCGGCTAAGACGGGAGAGGGCGTAGACACCCTTCTTGAAATGCTTACCGTTGTAAGCGAGGTCAAGGAGCTTAAAGCGAACCCGGACAGACTTGCGAAGGGCACGGTGATTGAGGCGAAGCTCGACAAAGGCCGCGGACCTGTCGCAACAATTCTTATACAAAACGGAACCCTTCACACAAGCGATATCGTTATAGCGGGCACCTCGGTGGGCCGCGTTCGTATGATGTTCGATGACCGTGGAAAGAAGATAGACGCCGCGGGTCCGAGCGTCCCCGTTGAGATAACGGGTTTGGTCGAAGTGCCGAGCGCGGGCGACATTTTCAACGCGGTTGAAGACGAGAAGCTTGCGCGCGAGCTTGTTGACCAGCGCCGTCACGCTGAAAAGCAGGAGCAGTTCTCAAGCTATACAAAGGTCACGCTTGATAACCTGTTTGCTCAGATAGAAAGCGGCGACGTGAAAGAGCTTCCGATAATTATCAAAGCCGACGTTCAGGGCTCAGCCGAGGCTATCAAGCAAAGTCTTCTCAAGCTCACGAACGACGAGGTAAGGGTATCGGTCATACACGCCGCTGTCGGCGGAATCACCTCGTCCGACATAATGCTCGCCGAGGCTTCGGGAGCGATAGTAATAGGCTTTAACGTACGTCCCGACGCGACGGCAACCGAGCGTGCCGAGCTTTCAGGCGTTGATATGCATATGTATCGCGTAATTTACGACGCGATTGACGACGTGAAATCGGCTATGAAGGGTATGCTTGCGCCGAAGATTCGCGAGGTCGAGCAAGGCCGCGCCGAGGTTCGCGAGGTTTACAAGATTTCCTCTATCGGCACGGTTGCGGGCTGCTATGTCCTGAACGGCTCCATTACGAGAACCAGCCTTATTCGCGTAGTTCGCGACGGAATTATTATTAACGACGACAAGCTCTCCTCACTTCGCCGCTTTAAGGACGACGTGAAGGAGGTTGCGCAGGGCTATGAATGCGGTATAACCCTTGAAAAATACAACGACATTAAACAGGGCGATATTTTCGAGGCTTATATTATGGAAGAATACCGCGAGGATTAGTAAAAGGAGAGATTATGCCCCAACACCGCACAGACCGCTTGAATAAAGATTTAAGAAAAGAAATCAGCTCAATTCTTTCAGCCATGAAGGACGCACGATTGAATGAGTTTTTGTCCGTAATGCGCGTCGAGGTCACGAGTGATTTGTCCTACGCCAAGGTTTTTATCGGCTCATTAAAGGGCGGCGAGGAGGCAAAGGAGGCGTGCGAGGTTCTTAAGAAGGCGGGCGGTCATATCAGAACCGAGCTTGCCAAGCGCCTTCGCATAAGAAAGGTGCCCGAGCTTACCTTCATTCCCGACGATTCGGTCGATTATTACAACAAAATCAATTCGATTATCGAGGGCTTCAAGCATGAGTAAAACGGTAGACATTAAAGAGGCCGCCGCTCTGCTTGCGGGTGCGAATGACATATTAATTATCACCCACAAAAATCCCGACGGCGACACGATAGGCTCGGCACTCGCTATGTGGGCGGCGTTTCGCGTGCTGGAAAAGCGTGCGAGGATTGTAAACGACGGTGAGTTTCACCGCCGCTACGACGTAATTACAGCGAGATACGCCGAGGAAAAAAACGATGACTTTGAGCCAGCCTTTATTCTTGCCGTGGACACAGCGGCTGAGGGTATGATGGGCGAAAGCCTGAGAAAGTACGCTTCAGAAACCGACCTTTGCATAGACCATCACGGAACAAACAGCGATTACGCGAAAAATCTTCTTTGCGACAGCAAAAGCGCTTCCTGCTGTGAGATTATTGCAGATGTGATTGAGGCTATGGGTGTCAGGCTTGACCGATATATCGCAAGCTGTCTATATATCGGCGCGGCGACGGATACAGGTTGTTTTAAGTATTCGAATACCACAGCCAAAACTCATATGCTCGCGGCGCGTGCTATAGAGCTCGGTGTGGATATAACAGATATAAACTTTCGCTTTTTCGAGGAGAAATCAAGAGCCCGTATAGCGCTGGAGCAGCTTGCGCTCGCGGGGCTTGAGATAACTCTCGGCGGAAAAGTCGCAATAATGACGGTGACGCTCGATATGCTTGAGCGTTCGGGCTGTTCGGCGAACGACGTAGAGGGAATAACCCCAATTCCGCGCACGATAGAGGGCGTAGAGGTGGGTGTAACGCTTCGCGAGGTTAAAGAGGGACTAATTAAGGTTTCACTTAGAACGAAGACGGTGGACGCGGCTGAAATATGCGAGAAATTCGGCGGCGGCGGGCATAAGCGTGCGGCGGGCTTTGAGTGTTCCGGAACCCAGTTTGATATCAAGGTCGCGCTTATCGCGGAGATAGAAAAGGTGTTTTAACGTGAACGGAATTATCGTTATCGACAAGCCCGCGGACTTCACCTCTTTCGACGTTGTAGCAAAGCTTCGTGGCATACTGCGCGAGCGGCGCATAGGTCACGGCGGTACGCTGGACCCGATGGCGACGGGCGTTCTCCCCGTCTTTGTCGGCACGGCGACGAAGGCGGTCGATATACTTCCCGATACAAAAAAGAGCTATACTGCACGTGTCAGGCTCGGAATAAAAACTGAAACGGGCGACATAACGGGCGGCGTAACTCAAAGAAGTAGCGCGCCCGTTGATTTTTCTGCTTTGAAAGCCGCGGCGGGCGGGTTTGTAGGCGAGATACAGCAAACGCCGCCGATGTATTCCGCCGTAAAGGTGGGCGGTAAGAAGCTTTACGAACTTGCGAGAAAGGGAATTGAAATTGAGCGGGAACCGCGTTCTGTCGAGGTTTTTTCATTAAATCTTTACGATTATAACGAGGCGACGGGCGAGTTTTCTCTTGACGCGGATTGCTCAAAGGGCACATATATAAGAACGCTCGCGGAGGATATTCTTGCGCGTATGGGACTTATCGGCGCACTCGCGTCGCTAAGGCGAACAAGGAGCGCGGACTTTACTCTCAACGAGGCGGTATGCCTTGACGAGGTGGAAGCGGCGGCGCAAGAGGGCAAGCTTAACGGTCTGCTTCGTGAAACAGAAACAGCGTTTCTTAGCTATGGCGAAAGAGTATTAGACGCGAAGCTCGCACGGCTGTTTCTTAACGGCTTTCGCTTTGAAAGCGAGAGAGCTTGCATAAGTGAAGCTGACGGCACGGTGAGAATTAAAGACGAGGGCGGGCGTTTCCTCGGGCTTGGGAAATGCGTTGAGGGTACGCTTGTAAAAACAGCACATTTTTTGTCTGAATAGGTGGAAGGTATGGAGACGCGGCGAGAAAAAACTGAATATAGCGGCGCCACCTGCGTCGCGATAGGCTACTTTGACGGCGTTCACCGCGGACACTCGGCGGTAATCTCCGCGGCGGTGGAGTGCGCGAAAAGAAGCGGGCTTCAAAGCGTCGCGTTAACCTTCGACATGACGAAGAAGCGAGCAAGCGGAAAGGGCAGTCTTGACCTTATGCAGTTTTCCGAGAGGGAACGCTATATCGCCGAGCTTGGCATAGACTCCCTTTGTGTGTTGGATTTTTCAGAGATATGCGACCTTGACGGAAAGCAGTTTGCAAACGAAATTCTCGTAAATCGGCTTCATGCCTCGGCGGTGTTCTGCGGTGACGGGTTTCGTTTTTCTAAAGACAAGGGTTGCGGTGTAAAGGAACTAAGCGACCTATGCCGTGAACGGGGAATTGCCGTAACGGCGGTGGACGAGGTGGTAGACGGCGGCTTAGTTTCCACAACCAGGATAAAAGCGCTTGTTAAGGACGGCGCGGTTGCTGAGGCGGCAAGGCTTCTCGGACACCCGCTTAGCTATTCTGGGCGGGTTATAGAAGGGCGGAAGCTTGGGCGGCGGCTTGGTTTTCCCACGGCAAACCAACGCTTTCCTGAAGGTGTTGCGCCGTTGCGTTTCGGTGTTTACCGCTCCCGCGCTTACGCTGACGGCGAGATTTTCGAGGCGGTTTCAAATATCGGCGTGCGCCCGACGGTGGACGATACGGGGAGCGTTTTTATTGAGACCTATTTAATCGGATATATGGGAGACTTATATAACAGCGATATCACGGTGGAGCTGCATAGTTTTCTTCGCAAGGAGAAGCGGTTTAAGGATGAAGACGAGCTTCGTTCCGCTGTTTTGAAGGATATTGAAACGGTAAGGAAAGAGTCCGCTGCAAAAGGGACAGCCGCGGAAAAATATTAACAATTGTGCGCACGAAAAAAGTTGCATTTTTACTGAGGTTTGTGCTAAAATATATGTTGCGCGACCACGCCACGGAGCTAAGGCATGTGCCCGAACTTTTCGGGAATCACCTGGCACCTTAATTCTGTGACGACGGTTAATAATAAAGAAAGGTGAAAGAAATATGCTTAAGGACAAAAAAGAGGTAATCGAAAGCGTACGCGTACACGAGACCGACACAGGTTCCCCCGAGGTGCAAGTCGCTATTCTTACCAACAGAATCAACCATCTTAACGAGCATCTCAAGGAGCACAAGCAGGACCACCATTCCCGCCGCGGAATGCTCAAGATGATTGGTCAGCGCCGTAACCTTCTCGCATACCTTCAGAAGAAGGATATCGAGCGTTACCGCGCGCTTATCGCAAAGCTCGGCTTACGTAAATAGTAAACATTCGGAAGGCAGGCGGTTTTGTCGTCTGCCTTCCGTTGCCTATTTTCAAGCCGAAAGGAAACAGCCTTGAATTTTGGTTTTTAGCGATGAATTGGACGCTTTGCTTCAAAGCGCCGAATTTATTGCTAAACCCAAAGGATAGGCACAAAATATTTTGGGAGGCAAATTATTAATGTTTGAAAACTATCGTGTTTTTGAAACCGAGCTTGCGGGACGCAAGCTCAAGGTAGAGACCGGCAAGATGTGCGGTCTTTCCAATGGCTCTTGTATGGTTGAGTATGGCGAAACCTATGTGCTTTGCAACGTGACCATGAGCCAAAAGCCCCGTGACGGAATCGACTTTTTCCCTCTTTCCGTTGATTTTGAAGAAAAGCTATATTCCGTCGGACGTATACCCGGAAGCTTCCTTCGCCGCGAAGGTCGCCCGACAGAAAAGGCAATACTTACCTCGCGCGTGGTAGACAGACCTATCCGTCCGCTTTTCCCGAAGGATATGAGAAACGACGTGTCCGTTGTTATGACGGTTATGTCGGTTGACCCCGACTGCTCGCCCGAAATCGCCGGCATGTTAGGCACGTCAATCGCGCTGTCAATCTCGGATATTCCGTGGAACGGACCTATCGCGGGTGTGTTCGTTGGTCTTGTTGACGGAGAAATAGTCATCAACCCCACCGAGGCACAGCGTGAAAAAAGCGACCTTCAGCTGACGGTCGCCGCTTCTAAGGAAAAGATTGTAATGATAGAAGCAGGCGCTAACGAGGTCGATAACGACACAATGCTTGAGGCTATCAAAAAAGCGCACGATGAGATAAAGAAGATTATCGACTTTATCCTTATGATGCAAAAGGAAGTCGGCAAGGCAAAGATAGCATTTGAAAGCCAGGAAGTGCCCCACGATATGTACGAGGACGTTAAGAACCTCGTAATCGACAAGGTGCGCATTGCAATGGATACCGATGACAAGACTGTCCGCGACGCGGCGCTTGTTCCGATATATGACGAGGTTCACTCCACCCTCGACGAGAAGTATCCCGACGAGACTGCGAAGCTTGACGAGTGTATGTACAAGCTTCAGAAGTTCGTTGTTCGCCGTTGGCTTCTCGATGACGGTAAGCGCGTGGACGGACGCGGAATCGACGAGATACGTCCGCTTGCGGCTGAGGTCGGAATACTTCCGAGAACCCACGGCAGCGGAATGTTCACCAGAGGACAGACCCAGGTTCTTACCGTCGCGACGCTTGCCATGTCGGGCGACGCGCAGATACTTGACGGCATAGATAACGAAGAAAACAAGCGATATATGCACCACTACAACTTCCCGTCCTACTCCGTCGGCGAAACCCGCCCGAGCAGAGGACCCGGTCGCCGCGAGATAGGCCACGGCGCTCTTGCTGAGCGCGCGCTTGTGCCGGTGCTTCCGACACTGGACGAGTTCCCCTACACTATCCGCCTTGTATCCGAGGTGCTTTCCTCTAACGGCTCCACCTCTCAAGGCTCGATATGCGGTTCAACCCTTGCCCTTATGGACGCGGGTGTGCCGATAAAGTCACCCGTAGCGGGCATCTCCTGCGGTCTTATTACCGAGGGCGAGCGCTGGATGACTATGGTTGACATTCAGGGCGTCGAAGACTTCTTCGGCGATATGGACTTTAAAGTAGCGGGTACAAAGAAGGGCATTACCGCCATTCAGATGGACCTTAAAATAGACGGCTTAACCTATGATATTATTGCCGAGGCGTTTGCAAAGACATTAAAGGCTCGCCTTTATATTCTTGACGAAATTATGCTTAAGGCTATACCCGAGCCGCGTGCGGAGCTTTCCAAGTACGCGCCGAAGATGCTCTCCATCTCCATTGATGTTGAGAAGATTTCCGAGGTTATCGGCAAGGGCGGCAAGGTTATTCAAAAGATTTGCGCCGAGTGCGACGTCAAGATTGACGTTGAGGAGGACGGCAGAGTTTACGTCTCCAGCATGGACCTTGAGAACGCTCAGCGCGCTATCGACATAATCAGAACGATTGTCACCGAGCCGGAAATAGGCGCTATGTACTATGGCAAGGTAACAAAGCTTCTTCCGATAGGCGCAAAGGTGGAAATTGCCCCCGGTAAGGAAGGTTTCGTCCACATAAGCAAGCTTGAGGAGCGCAGAGTTGAGAAGGTTGAGGACGTTCTCACTATAGGCGACATTATCCCTGTAATGGTAATAAAGATAGGCGACCGCGGAATTGACCTTTCGCGCAAGGACGCCGTCGCGGCGCTCAACGCAAAAAAGAGCGCAGAGTAATCAAAAACTGAATAACTAATAACCGCCCCGTTCGTAAGAACGGGGCGGTTAACTTTGTGCAAAGTATATGTGATAATTAATTCCAGATTTCAAATATGTTTCTGAGAATAACTGAGCCTTGATTCCGATAACTCAGAATTGATGCAGATGACGGGTTTATGCTGATTGGTAGCATTATCAGAATAGTTGTTACAGTCAAAACAAAGAATACTTTTTTAGAAAGTATTGGGTTTTCAAGCGTCTCAATATATTTAAGTGTCATAATAACACTTAAGGCAATAAGACATAGACGCACGTCAATTAAGTACTCGTCATTGATACTTGCAAACGAGGTGCTAATTGCGATATTAAGAAGCGAAACAAATATCAAAATACGAGAAAAAGAAAAAAATGATGTATAGTTCTTATCAATTAAGAGAATTTGCTTTTTCATAGTTTTCTTAAAGATTAGCGGGTAAAGAATCGGAATAGCAGCCAAACCGATTACGCATTCGCAAAGAGATAATATATTCCATGCGGTTGGACTTGTTGCTGACGAAGTGATGAAAACAAAGGGAAAGCTATTGAAGTTAAGTGAAGGTAATGCAAAAAAATATGAACAAAAGCCCTTAAATAGCTTTGCTAACGAAAACTTATTAAAAAGCGGAATGTTCGCACCGATTTGATAAATATTACCGAACTCCAATGGATTCCCGAAGCGAAGATAATTATAATACATTTGAAAAACGGCACAGGCGGCGAGAGGAATACCAGCAACGACAAGCACGGGTAATAATTTCTTTTTCCCCAAAAAGTCTTTTAGTAAAGGTAAAACAAGAATTGCTAAAATGATATAGTAGACTATAAAATTCGGTTTTGAAAGAACAATAAGTCCGGCACTCAGCCCAAGAAAGAATAAACGTGGATATGGTTTTTCTTCTTTGGTCCTAAGGTTAAGTATCAGTATTACACTCAGAAGAATGAATACAATTCCAGCGGCAACTGTAATATTATAACGTTCTCCACGGATAAGCTCTATGAAGCCTGACCCTACGATAGTAACAATATACCCCATAAAATAGCAAGCGGTATCTATTTGGGGTAAATATTTTTTAATAAGGAAGTCGTAAATAAATGCGATTAAAAAGATAGCAACTATCATGAAAATAAGCGTAGCGGTAAAAGTAGATAAGTAGCGCCCCGTAATTAAATAAAAAGGAAGCATCAGGACAAGCACCGGCGAAACGCCAAAGTAGGAACAAAAATGGCCGTTGTAGTATGACGAATCAAAGGGATATAAAACGCCGGCAGATTCTCGCAGAGTATAGTCATAAGGATTGCTTAAGGCCATGAATTCTTCGGTAGGTTCTTCAAGGAAGTAGTAACTACCTGCGCAGAAAGCTTCAACAGTGCTGTTCATATCATCTCTGTCGTAGCAATCAACCGTTTCCTTTGTGGCAAAAGTCTTGGACACGCCAAGAACAATCATAACAAAAGACAAAATTAAAGCAGAGACGATACCGGCAACAATTAAGAGTTGCGAAAGCTTCTTCGTACTTTTCTTTGAAAGGTGAAGAAAAAGAATAACCGTTGCGACTATAAGCAATATCGTAAGCACTCGATATATATTAAACGTAAAGGCTGAATCGTTAATTATAATTTTATCAAGAGCATCAAGGTTCGTTGCTTCTGCTCTAATTTGCGCTGAGAGATACTCACTTGCGGCATTAATATTTAGTCTTACTCGGTTAATCGGAAAAACCCCTGTAAACTTATTCAAAATGTCATACTTTTGTGCTCCGGAATAAGTGGTTTTTTCCATTCCATCTAATACATATTCAACCGAGTGCCGTACTGTAATCGGCGAGGATTCGCTCTTATAGTAAAACGATATGTTTTGGATTAAATTATTCTTGGTATCAATAATATAGATGATATCGCCCTCGTCTTGAAAACGCGACACCCGAGAGGAGGGAATTACTGTCGTTTTGAATCAGAAGATAACCAGATTCTAAAAACGGAATAGTTGGAGATAAGAATCTCAAGAACAATTGTTATCAAAATAAGAGCAAATCCACGGAAAAGAATAGGTTTCTTCATATTTCCTCCAAAATGTAACAGAACTAATATTTAGAATAACAGCAACTACGCGTCAATGTCAATATAGGTATAAAGTGTCAACGTACCCCCGAAAAGCACAAAGCGGTCGGAGCCGTCGCGAGAGCGCTTGCAAACGAGCAGGCGAAGACGCAGCGACTGCTTGACGGGAAAAGGCGGAGCAACAAAGCGATAAGAAAAACCGGACAAACAGAGGAGTAAGTCCGGTTTTGATATGAGCGGCGTTTGCGAC
>CAZUOY010000016.1:0-31234 GCA_964622315.1 uncultured Oscillospiraceae bacterium
CGAGGTGAAACGCGAGGCTGTCGGTGTTCCATAGCTCGCAGTCGCTTGCGAACTCCTCGCAGCCCAACTCCCTCGCCCTCGTTTCGCAGGCTTTAACAAGCCGCCTTGCTATCCCCTTTTTTCTGAAGCTGTCTTCTATAAAGATACCCTCAAGGTATCCCACGGGACTGCTTTCACTGCCCTCAACATAGTCGCGCCGAACAGAAAACATCGCGAAACCCGCGGGCTTGCCGTTCTCGTCGTATAAGAATACGTCTGTTTCCTCGCCGTAAACGTAGCTTGCGATATCCTTTTCAAGCTGTTTTGCATCCGCGTTTGCCCACAGCTTTCTTGCGAGCGCAAGAACTGCGGAAATATCCTTTTCCTTCGCCTTGTATATCATCTGCGTTCCTCAAATCAATTCGGTTTTAACGGTTTCCTCTGTAAGCTCTGCGCTGCGCCTTGCTGTTACTTTCTTTAGCGTGTTATAACCGCCTGCATCTTTTCTTTCACAGCATATTCAAAATCAGTAACCAAAGGTTATAAGCTTCCATTCTCCGCCGTCCGTGCGGGCAAGCCACCAGCCCCAATCGGTATACTCATAATCCCCGTTCCACGCGCCGCCGCCAAACTTCGGAGAATGAAAATCGCTGTAAAACGCTATACATTGATTGTATTCCGTTTTACCGTCTTCAAGCTCGTTCATCCAGTAAATATTCTCGGCGCTGTTACACTCGTCGGATTTGTAGCTTATGCTGTGAAGCTCGCACCCTTCCCACGTAGCGAAGGTTTCTTCAATAAGTTCAATCGCCGAGTCCATATCTGATTTTGTGTATATGTCCGATTTTCCGTAATCAATCTTCACCTTTGCTTTAGTGCTGCTGCACGCCGTTAACACAAAAACTATAGCGAACAGAACTACAAAACATTTTCTCATCTGTCTTCTCAGCTTTCAAATTGATTTTTTTGCTCGTGTATTTAGTTCGTCAGCTTCTTTTCCAACTCTTGAAGCCTACCCTTCAGCATAGCGGTGAGCTCCCTTAGCCATTCCGGGCTTTCCTTTACGGGCTCACTCATAACGTACAGAATCGTCGCGTACTCCTGAAGCGCGACAAGCCGCCTCATAAGCGAGAGAGATTGCTCCTGCTCCTCAGTGAAAGGTGACACGCTTTTGTACCCTTTCAAAAAGCTGTCTCTCGCCTCGCTTAAGTCCGTTGCCTCAACTACGTCGCCAAGCGAGTCTATTGCCCTTACAATATCAAGCGCATACCAGCAACGCACAGCGTCGTCGAAATCTATTACCGAGTAACTGTCGGTTTCCGTGTCATAAAACACGTTGTCCGGCTCGAAGTCGTAATGAATAACCCCATAGCTATCGGCTGAAACCGAAAGACCTTCCAGCTCCTGCCTTACCGACAAAAGTGATTTTTTAACTGACGGGGGCGCACCGAAGCTTTCAAATCTTTCGTCAATCTCCTTTAGAAGCTCCGTATGTCCGCGTCGTTCGCTTGAGAATGGATACTCTCGCATAAGTCTATGCAGTTCACCGAGCGTCCTTCCGTAGCCTTGGACAATCTCAAGCGTTCCGCTTGTGTCCTCAAGGCTTTCGCCTCTCACCCGCTCAAAGCAGGACACATTGTAAACGCCCCATTCGGTGCTTACCTGCTTCACCTTTTCACCGCTTTTCATAAAAACGGGCTTCATCGCGTTAAAGCCCCTTTCACGGAGCCATTCGATAAGCTTTACCTCTGCGGCGACGTCAGCGAGCGGCTTTTCCTTTGCTGGAGAAAGTCTCAGAAAACAAAGCTTTTCGCCGTCCTCAAATGATTTAAACGGATATATCGCGTTGGAGGAAATTCTGAAATAGGAAAACAGCTCGTCAAGCGAACTGCTGTCGTAATCGTAAAGCTGTAAGCACTCCTTCGCCAATTCAAAGTTTTCAAATAAATATTTAAGTTTAAGCATAGTTACCCTTCCGCGGGCATATTATGCCCGCTCTTATAAATTGATGTAAACCCTCGATATCAGTTTTGTTTCTTCACGGCGTAACTCTTTCATGCCGCTCGCCTCCCTTCAATTAATGGTTTCCGCGCGCTTTCACAGTGCCGCGGCTTAACCCTCAATAATTCCTTTGTAAAAGCTGTTTCCTGTCAGCATACTCTTTAACGAACCGAATTTTTGATTGCAAAGCTTCTCGCAAAGAGCCAAGACCTCGTCATTGTTGAAATCGCGAACCTCGTATCTTTTCGCGCCCTCATTCAAGCAAAACAGAAACACAACGCTGTCGTCGGTGAGGTATTCGTTCCAGTACCCCGTTCTAAGTCTTTCCAAAATGAAGGTTTCCCACGTTTTCGCCTTCTCCTTCGGAAAGGACACTGTATAGTTATCCTTGTCACGGTTAACCGTAAATCCTTGGTTTTCAAGCGTCAGGACCGAATCGTCTAATCCCATGGCATATGAATAAAACATTTTCCCTCCGCGCTTTCAGCATATTTAGACCGCTGTATTTGTTCTTAATTTAAAGCTTACTTATTTTCCCGTTCGGTATTACAGGCTGACTTGGTAGTAGTCTTTATACCACTCAGCGAAGCGTCTAAGACCCGTTCGCAGGTCTGTCTTTGGCTTAAAGCCGAAATCCCGCTCAAGCGGAGCGATATCCGCGTAAGTCACGGGTACGTCACCGCGCTGCATCGGCACCAGCCTCTTGTGGGCGTCAAGGTCGTAGTCTTGGCGCAATACTCCCGCTCGAATCAGCTCCTCGCACAAAATCCGCACAAAGTCAAGCAGGTTCTCAGGGCGACTGTTGCCGATATTATAAAGCTTGTAGGGCGGTAGCGGAAGACCGTCCTCTCCGTTTTGCTTTTCAGGCGGATTCTGCATAACGCGAATGACCCCTTCGACTATGTCGTCTATATATGTGAAATCTCTTTTGCTGTTGCCGAAGTTGAAGATATCAATGCTTTCTCCCGCGCGCAGCTTATCTGTAAAGCTGAAATACGCCATGTCAGGTCTTCCCGCCGGACCATAAACCGTAAAGAAACGAAGTCCGGTCGAGGGAATACTGTATAGCTTTGAATAGGCGTGCGCCAACAGCTCGTCGCTCTTTTTCGTGGCGGCATATAAAGACACAGGGTTATCCACCTTATCGTCTGTGGAATAGGGCACCTTCTCGTTACTTCCGTAAACGCTTGAGGAGCTCGCGTAAACGAGATGCTCGACGACATTCTGCCGGCAGGCCTCAAGTATGTTGTAAAAGCCGATGATGTTCGCCTCAATATATTCGTCAGGGTGGTCAATCGAATAGCGCACGCCTGCTTGCGCCGCAAGATTTACGACAACAGATGGCTTGTACTCGTCAAAAATTCTGTTCACAAGCTCTTTGTCTGCCAAATTGCCCCGAATAAAGCTCCACGTTGTTTTCGGTCTGAGCGCCGCTTGCTTTTCTATCTCAGCAAGCCGATACTCCTTCAACGAAACATCATAGTAGCTGTTGACACTGTCCAGTCCGACAATATGCTTTGCCTGTCCACGGCGCAGCAGCTCCAGCACAAGATTCGAGCCGATGAAGCCCGCCGCCCCGGTAATTAAAATGGTTTTGGCGCTATCTGTAGTCATACCTGTCACCTTTTCCCTGCCATTAATAAGATGATTCTCTTTTGACCGTCGTTGCTTGTTTTTAATTATAATAATACTATTATATATTATTGCTTGCCGATTTCCAACATTTTGACGTTTCTTTCTTTTCCCGCAAGTCCTCGACTTTTTATAAACACAGCCGCCGCTTCGAGTTTCGAAGCGGCGGTCAATGACTCTGCTATTCTTTTTCGGCGTTAACTATATGCTTGAACTTGCCGCTTTTTTCATGCTGTCTCGGCTTTTCATTTGAAAGCGTAATGTTCACGCTCTTTACGCCGTGTGTGAGAAGAAACGCCTCAAGCGTTGTTTTCGCTTTGCTGAATGCCGTTTCCTTCTCAACTCCGTCGGCGGGAATTAGTCTAAGCTCCACTTTGTTATCCTTGTATGAAACAAGCTGAAAGCGGCGAAGCTCGTGTACCTCTTTAAGCACAGCGTAGACCGCGAGCGGCGGAATCGAAATTTTGCGCCCCTCCTCGGTAAAGGTGATTACGTCGTCCGTTCTTCCCTCAAGGGTAAGCCACGGTGAGCGGTTCCCGCACGCGCACGGCTCATCGTGCATAACAACCCTGTCCGTTACCTCATAGCGTATGAACGGCTGGGTGAAATTAAATAGATTGGTCAGCAGTACCTTGTCCGAGCGCACGCCGCAGGACACGGGGTTGTTGTCCTTGTCAACGGGCTCAAGGATAATCCAGTCGTCGTTAAGGTGAAAATGGTGCTCGGTACATTCGCACGCCATGGTTCCGCCCTCGGTGCAGGCGTAGGAGGTTTGTACGAAGCAGTTGAACGCCTCGGAAAGCCTTGCGCGAAGCTCCTCTGAAAGATACTCCCCGCCTGTCATAATAAGCACGGGTTTGATATTCAGTCGCCCGCTTTTCTGCTCGTCTATTAACAGCTCAAGATTAGACGGATATCCGCCGAGCATGGCTGGCTGAAACTCATTAAGCAGTGACACTATCTCCTTAGTCGGAAGCAGAGCGCTTGATATAGCCATCTGCCGCTTTTTCCACGGCATAGCGAGCAAACGCGCGCGCACCGAGCTGTTCCCGAGATAGAACCCACCCGTCGCAAAAACTCCTACTGTCTTTCCGCCACGCTTGAAAAACGCCTTTAAATCTTCTTTTCGCGCAAAGGTTCGTCCCGCGTTTAACGCGGCCATTAAATTGTTTGTCGTGCCGTCGCATACCGCGACAAGCGGTTCGCCCGTAGAGCCGCTTGTGGTGAAAATCAAGTACTTGCCCTTGTACTTTCTTCCGATGTTATCAAGGTTTGTCATATACTCGTTGAGGTCAGCGAGCTTTAGGCTTCTGTCTGTTGTCCACTCATCGAACCGCGCCATTAAGTCTTTTTTGTTTACTGGCGGAAGGTCACAAAGTCTCGGTTGTTCGGGAACGTCTTTGTAAAGCTCCTTATAGTATGGACTGTTTGCTCGCGCCCACTTTATCATCTCCTGAAGCCTTTGCTCCCTGACCGCGTCCCTTTCCTCGCAGTTTAGCTTTTGGTATCTGCCGCAAAGCGACATTGCTTTTAGTAAGCCGATTTTACTCATCTTCATTCTCCGTTTCTGTAATTCCGTTTAGCATAAAGCCAAGATACTCCCGCATCTCCTCTTTAATCCTTGTCGCCTCGCTAAAAAACGCCTCTGGACGCTCCTTATAAAGCGCAAGGTAGCGGTTGACTATTGCACTTGCATATATGTGAACCGCGTCGTATACCCGTTCGTTCCTGTCGTCCTTCAGCTTAAGCTTTTCCATAGCCTTCTTCATTACCCGCCGCGATTCTGAATTCGTGAGCGCGGTGTACCTTGCAATCAGCTCACCCTTTTCCTTTGCTATCGCGCCGCTCGTTTCCCTCGCCGCCATATTTACAAAACGTGTTTCGTCCGGGTATCTTCCGCAAAGCCTGAGCTTCTCGTCAAATTCCGAAAAGATAACGCCGTAGAAATCAGCCTTTGTCGGCTCCGACGTTTTCGAAACAAGTCTTTCAAGCGCCGCGTTCAGACAGTAGAGATAGAATGTCTCCTTGTTTCCGAAATAGTGAAACAAAATTCCCTTTGATATTCCACAGCTTCGGGTGATTTCGTCGGTGCTCGCTTCCGAATATGACTTCCTCGAAAATTCCTCAATTCCGTGTTTAACGATTACCTCTCTGCGCTCGTCAGACAGCTTATTAAACGCCTCAATGCTCATTGTCGCCTCCGCGTTGACCGTTCGGTCAACCATTACTAAAACTATAGCACATATTGACTCGTTAGTCAATATGTGCTGTTTTCTTTGCTTAATTGTTCTTATAAAAGCTGTATGGTATAGTATTAACAAGGATATTTTGGGAGGGCGAAAATTATGAAAGGGCTTTTTTCTATCGGCGAGATAGCGTCAATTAAAGGAGTTACCGTCAAGGCGCTTCGTTACTATGACCGAATCGGTCTGCTCAAACCCTTTTTCGTAGACGAAAGCAGCGGCTACCGCTACTATAACGCTTCGCAGATGGTTCAGCTGGATATAATCAAAGCCGCACGGGCGCTCGAAATAAGCCCGATGGAGCTGATTCCGTATTTTGAAACCGAGAACACCGAGGGGCTTCTCGCTCTGCTTGAGACGCATAAGGGAGAAATTCAAGAAAGAATACAAGAGCTTACACGCGTAACCGCCTCAATAGAACAAATTTCCACAAGCGTTATTGAATCCCGCCGTTCACTTTCACGCGAGGGGGTTTATAAAAAACATATTCCGAAGCGTCATATCGTTACCCTGCCCTATCGCGGGTATGACGACACCACCGAGGTACTCAAGGACTTTTCAGAGCTTGATAAACAAATCGGTAAGCTTGGCGGCACGGCGACCTACGAGACCGGTATGCTTTATCGAATAGAAAACGATTGTACTATACCGCATTTATTATTCGCGGAAACTTCCGAGCCGCTCAAGGCGGCGGGCTGTCAAACACTCGCCGAGGGCGAATACATCTGCGTCAGCTTTTCCGAAAGGGACGCGCTTGATAAACAGCGTCTTCTTAACAGATACTTGACGAAGAACAAGCTTACACCGAGAACGGTTGTTCATGTAGAGCTGTTAAACGAGCTTTTTGACAAGGGAAGCCCAGCCATCGAGATTCAGCTGCTCGCCGACTAAAACAGCACGCCGTACTGCAGCCAAAGAACTGTTACCAAAGCGAGCGCAATGCAAACAGACCACGCGGCTGTCAGCGGGGCTTTCCAGCGAAGAACGGGTGCGTTTTCCACAAGAGTTGTCGGCTTTACAAAGAAGCTCGATAACGCCGCAAGCACAAGCGTTAAAAGCACCGGCACAAGCGCGGGAAGAACAGCCGCCTGCGGAAGCGGTATAAGCTGTTGCCAATCGAAGGAGAGCCAGCCGAGAAGCTGAACGGCAAGCGCGACGGCTGTAACGGCGACTCGTTCAGAAAGAGAAGAACCCTTTTCACCTGAAAGGCGCGCGGAAAAGAATTTTACAAATAAATAATTAAAGAGAGCGATACCGCCGACGAGAAGACCTCCCGAAACAACAATTATCGAGGTTCTAAGAAAGGCGGACGGATATAGCGAAAGGATATGTGATATGTCGCCTATTCCGCCTAAATACACGGCGTCCCAAAAGAAGTAGGGCACACCATCCATCAAAAAGGCGAAGGCGAGAAACAAGAAGGTGAGCGACAACGCAAACCGCCGCTTTACGCGAACGCTGAGCAGAAAGAATAGCACCGCAAGGGCGGTCGTGACCAGAGCGCCCGCGAACAGAACCGCCGCCTGCTTTTCGGGTAAGAGCGTGCTAATATCTACGTACGCCGCGCCCATAGCGTCGGGAAGAATTACGAAGCCGTAGAAGTTTCCGCCGAGAATAAGCGAAGAAAGCCCGTGACCTAACACCTCGTGAGCGACAACCGCCGCGATTATTGCTATATACGCGACGGGCAGGCTGAAGCAGATATACAGCAACAGGTTTCGACGAAAGTGCGTTTTTTTACTGTCTTTTATGGGGTTTACTGTAGATGAGTCATTCATAAATCCTTCTCCTAACCTAAGTAGTTTAATACATTCTATTCTCTCCCCTTAGGGGAGAGTCAACAGCTTTTTAAATTTTTTTCTAAAGTAAAGCAAAAAAAAGAAGCACACTTAATAAGTGTGCTTCTTTTTATGTTAGACTTTCATAAATTCTACTTTAGGCTGGTATCCTGCTTCGCATTTGAAATGTACAACAACCTATCAAAACCATTATTGAAGACCCCGTTCGGCGGCGTTCCTCTTTTTGTGTATAAGTCTGTTAAGAAACACAAGCGCCACTCCAAGCGCCGTAAACAGCACAGAGAGTCCGACGATTATCGGAAGCGAAATAATCTGAGGGGTCCAATTCAAAATCATATTAGCGGGAAACGCACATTGCCCTGTGATTTTCAATCTTACAAAGGAGACGGCAATATAAACCAGCAGGAACAGCAGAATTGCGCCGTAATGCAAGAGCTTGTTAATTTTTCTTCCGTCGCAGAAAATCAGCCAGAACGCCAAAAGCAGTATCGGGTCGATGATATGGATAAACCAGAACGCGCCTTCAAGGTTAAGTCCGACAGCGGCGGTGGCTATTAGAATTATCATTATATCCGTCGCGCATGCGAGAAACACCCAGTCAGGAAACGCTTTTCCTTTCAGAACGCCGAGGAAGAACGAAACGATAAAAACCAGCCCTGTCGTTATCCCCGAAAGGAAGCAGTACTCCCACATATGCACGGGCTCCTTGTAGTACCCCAAAACCGACATAGTAATAAAGAGAATCCCCAGCACAAGCTCTGCTATGGATTTGGCTTTTGATTTGTTCATTGTTTTTCTCCTTTAAGTTTAACAATCAGTAATACGGTGCGGTGGTAAAACTTTTCTATTTGATATATACTAATTAAAATCACTGTTTTCTGTTGAGGTCATGCTATGTTTCATCCCATTAAACATTTTTGTACCATTACCCGTCACCGTCATATGGTTATGGCTTACTGCTTCAAGGCGGGTATCGGCTGGCAGGGGCTTTTTCACGATTTGTCCAAGTATTCCCCCGCCGAATTCATTAGCGGCGCGAAGTACTATCAGGGCGACAAGAGCCCAAATGTCGAGGAGCGACATATCCTCGGCTACTCAGCCGCGTGGCTTCACCACCAAGGCAGAAACAAGCACCATTTTGAGTATTGGTTTGACTATCTTCCCAACAAGGTCGGGCGTCAGCCGATACAGATGCCCCGCAGATATGTGGTCGAGATGTTCTGCGACAGGGTGGCGGCGTGCAGAGTTTACCTGAAAGATAAATACGACAACACCTCGCCTTTAAGCTACTTTTCGAACCATATGGAGTCCTACACTATGCACCCCGAAACCATTAAAGAGCTTGAGAGTCTTCTTCGGCTTTTGAACGATTCGGGCGAGGTCAATACCTTCAAGTATATACGTGAGGTTTTCCTGCGAGAAAAGAATTAGTCGCTTTTTGCATTATAGCAGATTCGTGCTGTGCAGTACATATTTTTGAAGCATTTTGTGTCTTCTTATTATTCAAAAATAAACAAAATGTGACATAAATAAATAAAGTATATACAATTCCTTATTTTGTTGCGGCGGCAGTTTTCTGATGATACAATTTTTACAAAGCGAAGGCTTCGGCTAAACTTTCAGCAAAATTGTAAGAGGTGTACTGCTATGAAATTCAAGGTTGTTTCGTTAATTTTTTGCGCTCTTTTTGCGCTGTCCCTTTTCGGCTGCTCAAAAGCAAGTCCCTACGCTAAGCTGACCGACGTCGTCGATACCGACGGCAAGGGAAACTTCACCTGCTTCTATGGCGAGGTTGAGCGCAGCTTTTCCGTTTATCTGCCTGAAAACCTGAAAAAAGACGCGCCGCTTGTCGTTATGCTTCACTACTACGGTGGCGACGCTAAGGGCTTTATGGCGAGCGCGGGCATGAAGGCGGTGGCGGACGAGTACGGTTTCGCGCTGGTTTTCCCACAGGGGCTTGCCGACCCGACCGGCGGCTCTAACTCGGCTTGCTGGAACGCATGGCTCGGCGAGGGCGGCAACGACGACCTGGGCTTTATCGTTTCCCTTGCGAACTACATGCAGAAAACTTATAAGCTCAGCAAGACAAATACCTTTGCCGCAGGCTTCAGCAACGGCGGCGGTATGACACAGCTTTTAGCTGTCAAGGCTCCCGACACCTTCAAGGCGATTGCCTGTGTGTCGGCTTCAATGAACAAGGGTATCTGGGAACAGAAGACAGACACCCCCGTAAGCGTACTGCAGATAAACGGCACAAATGACGGCGTTGTGCTAACGGGCGCAAACGACAGCGACAGCACAAACGTATACGACGTAGTAAACTACTGGAAAACCACTGACGCTGTTGATATACAAGCGACGCGCGAATTTGGAACAAAAGCTGTTGCTCAGTGCTATTCGAGCGAAAGTAACAACCGTCACGTATGGTATGTTGAGATTAATAACGGCTCCCACGTATGGCCTATGGAGAATAACTCGGGGTTCTTCGGAAGCGAGCTTGCCGGAGAGTTCTTCAACCTTTGCATAGACTAAAAGGATAAGCAAAACGCCGCTGCGTCGCAGCGGCGTTTTTGTTTTCTCTTTTTTTATAGCTTTAACGAAAAACGCATCTCGGTACCAACGCCCGGAACACTGTCGCACTCTATCGTTCCGCCGTGCTGCTCAACAATGTATTTCACTATTGAAAGCCCAAGCCCCGAGCCGGGCACGTTCTGAGTGCGCGACTTGTCGCCGCGAAAGAACCTGTCAAAAATAAAGGGCAGGTCCTCGGGCGAAATGCCCTGACCGTTATCCTTTACAGCGACGAAAAAGAACTCCCCGTCCTGTGAAAACGAAAGCTTAATCCTACCACCCTTTTCACCGTACTTAATCGAGTTGCCGACAAGATTCTCAAGCACCTGAGCTATCCTCGTCTGGTCGAGACTGATAATTACGTTAGGTATCTCCCCAACCGTAAGGCTCAGTCCGCGGCTTTTCGCGTCAAAGCTAAGCAGGATGGAAAGCTCTTTAAAAAACTCCTCTGAATAGACCTCTTTTTTGTCTATCGAGAGCTGGTGCAGCTCCGCCTTCGAATGTTCAAGGATATCCTTCGTCATGCTGTCCAGCAGCAGTATCTTATTCAGAGCGTTTTCGCAGTAGCGCCTAATATCCCGCTTGTCGCTGACTACGCCAAGACAGATACTTTCAAGATAGCCCTGCACCGTGGCAAGCGGCGTTTTTAAATCGTGGCTTATACTCGCCATTAATATCTTTTCGTTGTCTTTTAGTTCCTTCTCGCGCCGCCGCCCGTCGCTAAGCTCGGTGCGCATAAGCTCAAAATCGTGGCAAAGGGTGCCTATCTCACCGTCGTAGTCATACCTTACGGGCTTGTCAAGCTTGCCGTAAAGAATGTCGCAGGTGGAGGAATGAAGCTCGCCTATCGGCTCGAAGATATCCTTCTTTATTATGGATTGAAGCGACAGCCCCGCGAATACGGTGAACGCAAAGACCGTCGCGAAAACTCCGCCCCAAAGATACGCCTCTTTTGGGTTGTCTTCACAAAAATACGGAACCAGCTCAACATAAACCATTCCCGCTATCTCGCCGTCCATCTCGAACGGCACAATCAGGTAGTCCGACGCCGCGCCGCTGAAGGAATGGGGATTTACCGTGCGGTTTAGCTTACTACCCTTACTGTAGGCTACCGTTTTGTCCAGAAGAATCACGGCGTAATTATAGGGCGGAAAAAAAACATAGCCGTGGGTATCCTCTATCTGTGAGACAAGCAGGTTCACCTCGCTTGTCGCGGCTTTGATATCGGGCGCAGTGAGCGCCTCCTTTATCTTGCCCGCACACAACAAAGCAGCCGTGAGCAGAAAAGCACTCATGACTGCAAGTATACCTATATTGAGTTTTCGTTTAATTATATCTCCCATTTATAGCCGACTCCCCACACCGTCTTAATGTAGCAAACACCGTCAACGGCAAGTTTTTCGCGAAGTCTTCCTATGTATACGGTTATGGTGTTAAGGTCGATATATTCCGAGTAGCCCCAAACGCTGTCGATAAGCTGCTCCTTAGAAAACACCTGCGACGGATGAAGCGAAAGGTAGTCAAGTAGCTTAAACTCCTTCGAGGTAAGCTCAACCTCTTTGCCTTTTACAGTAACCTTGTGACAGGCGACGTCTATCGCTATGTCGCCGTATACTCTGCGGTTTTCGCACCTGTCGCTCTGTGTTTCGCTTCCGAGCGTGGTAAACCTTCTTAGGTGCGAGCGCACACGGGCGCCAAGCTCAATTAGTGAAAACGGCTTTGTCAGGTAGTCGTCCGCCCCTATTCCGAGAAGCAACAGCTTGTCGGTGTCCTCGCTCTTAGCGGAGATAATAAGAATAGGCGCGTTAGAGAAGGTGCGTATCCTTCGACAAACCTCAATTCCGTCCACGTTCGGCAGCATTATATCCAGTATTACAAGATGCGGATAAAACTCCCGCGCAAGCTGAATGCCTGTTCCGCCGTCAGTGGCGCAGCGGGTGACGTAGTTCTCTTTTTTAAGAAAGTTGTCGATTATCTCGATAAGCTCCTCGTTGTCTTCAATAATAAGTATTCTTTCGTTTGCCACCCAAAAAGCCCCCCTCGGAACAATTTTGTAATTTAATAGTACAATTTATCCTTCTCTTTGTAAAGCCGACTACCAATTGCGCTCGTTCAGAAAGTCAAAAATCTTCTGTTCTCTCTCGCGTCTGCTCTTTTCGGTGTATCTGCCGAGGTTCAGCTCCCCGTTTATCTTCCCGTCCGACAGATACAAAAGCCTTGTCGCTCTCGCCGCCGCCTTAATGTCGTGGGTAACCATAACTATCGACTGTCCTCGGTTGTTAAGCATGGTGAAGATGTCAAGCACCTGGTTGCCCATCGAGGAATTGAGCGAGCCTGTCGGCTCATCGCCGAAGATAACCTTTGCTCCGCCGACGAGCGCTCTGCCGATAGCAATACGTTGTTGTTGACCGCCTGAAAGCTCAGACGGATATTTCTGCGCGCTGTCCTCCAGCTCAAGCAGCTTTAAAAGCTCCTCTGTTTTCTTATTTACATTCTCTTTATTATCCGTTCCATAGCCGCAGTATGCAATATTTTCAAAAGCGTTAAGCTCGCTTAAAAGGTTCATGCTTTGAAACACGAAGGAAATCTCCTTCTTTCTTACCTCTGCTATCTCCTTAGCGCTAAGCTTTGAAAGCTCACGACCTAAGAGTGTAACGCTCCCGCTCGTCGGTTTATCCATTGTGGAGATGGAGTATAAAAGCGTTGATTTGCCGCTCCCCGAGCTTCCCATTATTATCGTAAAATCACCCTCGTATATTTCAAGGCTGATATTGCGAAGCACGTTGTTCGCGGTCTTGCCCATGACAAAGCTTTTGCAAAGCTTTTCAGTTTTAATAATTACCTTCTTCATACCCTGTCCTTTCTATTCCTCCATAAGCTCGGTCGGCGCTATTCTTCGTAGCGGCAGTGTAAACATAGCCGCCGCAAGGATTATCGCGGTAAAGAGCGCCGCCGTCACATGGAGGGCAAGGCTCATATTTAGAATCAGTCCGTTCACGTGTATAACGGCAAAGAATATCTTTTGTGAAACGGTGACGTGGAGCGCAAGCGCTATTCCGGCGGAAACGGTGGCGAGCAGACCTATTTGTAGCAGGTTCTTCGCGCATATGTAGCCGTTTGAAAAGCCCATCGCTTTAAGTATACCGTACTGCCGCCTGTTTTCAATATTGTTCATAATTAGCAGATTAATTATATTCATTAAACTGAATAGCGAAAATATTATGGCGAACAAGGTTGTCAGCGGCTTTGAAATGCTGTTTATGGAATTAGTCGAGCCCTCAAGAAACGCCTCGGTTTTCGAGATATTAATGTTCGGAAACTCCTCAAGCATCTGCGACTCTATCTCCTCGTAGGAAGCGTCGTTGTTCAGAAAGATGAGCAGCTCGTTGTAGTTGTCCGGCTTTTTGAAATGAGCAAATTCCTTTCCGCTCATAAGAATACTAAGTCCGCCATTATACATACTTGAGTAAACGCCGGTAATTAGGTAGTCGTTCGAATAGGTGTCGTTTTCGAGGCTGAACCACTCGCCCACCTCTAAATTGAGCTTCTTCGCCAAATCATAGGACATCATAATTTCGTCCTCACCCTTTGGATGCCGTCCTTCAATGAGCGGTATACCGAGCGCGTTTTCCGAACAGCGTGAGTAAATCTCGACGTAAATATCGTCCATATTGACGGAATAGTCGGACCTCAAGCCCGATAGGTGTATATCAAGGTTGCAGTAGATATAGTTCTTCACAAGCGGGTTTTTGTCAAGAAACTTGTTAAGCTCGCAGTCCTCGCCGTTCACCATTACCACCGCGTCATACTGCGGAAAGGTGAACCACTCCGCAGTCATCTCGTCCATTCGCTCCAAGGAATAGTTTACGGTCAAAAAAAGCGTCGCCATATAGAAGGAAACCGTTAATACCGCAACGGTTATTATGCTGCTCCTTCGCTTTCGCGCTATGTCGTTTACGGCGACACAGAACGGAGAATACGCGTTCTTGATAAGTGATTTTTCTATTCGTTTCTTTGACGAAGCGCTGTTTATTGAAAACGCCTCAATGGGGGTTATCTTTCTTATCTTTCTAAGCGACAGAAGAACGCTCAGCGTTAGAATAACCAAAAGTGTCGCTGTCACGAGCAAAGCGGCGAGTAATGAGAGGTGTGTCAGCTCAAAGCCGCCGAGGTGACGAAGCACCATATTGCAAAGATAGTCTGTAATAAAGAAGCTTAATGCACCGCCGAGAACTATTCCCACCGCGCTCGCGGCTAAGAAAAATTTGAGATAAAAGCCGACTATCTCGTTTTCGGTAAAGCCCAGCGCCTTATAAGTGCCGATTTCAACATACTCGCGTGAAAGTGTTGAAACTATAATAAAGCGAATTACAATTATAGACACGACAAAGACTATGCATGCCGCGAGTATCCCGACGCCGCCGAAGATTGACGCAAGATACGAAATGCTCCGTTCGATAGCGTCCGCGCTGAGGGTGTTCGCCGCGGTAACGAGGAAAGAGTCGGGAACCTGCTCCTTATATTCGGAGGTTTCAATCTCTTGGTTTGCGTAGAAGGCATAGCCCGTGGCGTCAGTTCCGTCAAGCAGCGATGAGGTTTTCTCATTTATATAGTACGGAAGTGTTCCCATGTACGGCGAAGGACATATCGGTGTCGCCACAATTCCGCCCACACGAAACGACTTCGAGTTATTCTCTCCGAGAGAGATATAATCGCCCACCGAGATATCGTAGTTGTCAGCCGTAACGGAGTTTATCCAAATTTCGCCGATGGAGGGTGCCTTTCCGCTGCCCTGCAAAAGCTCAAGCTTGTGCATGAAGGTGTCGATGTTATCCACATGATATGCTATATTCAAATAGGACTTTATCTGTTTTCCGTCAAACCAAAAAGAGCTTTCGCATATAGTCGCCCTGCTCTTTTCAATTCTGTCGGTTACGTCATTAAACGTCGGAAATAAATCGAAATAGTTTTCTGAATATTCAACGTTTGTAAGCGCCACAACCTTTGGGCAGTTTTCGTAGGAAACATACTCCTTTGTATATGCTTTGGTCTCTAAAAAGAAACCTATGCAAGCAGAAAAGATAACGGCTGAAAAGCAGAGCATAGCCGCGATGAGTATTATTTGAAACTTCTTCTTTTTAGCCTTCTTAAGCCACATTCAGCATTTTCCCCTTACGGTGTTTTTGATGCTTAAATAGTACCAACTTATTATTACTATACCACAACAAAAAAATAAACAAACTCTTACACGCTTTTCTTTTCTGAATTTGCTCGATTAAGCCAGCTCTATCGAACAATTCCGCTCATAAACAGCGAAAAAGCGGTATGACAAGTCACACCGCTCTTTCACATAATGGAGGTTAGTAGCTCAGCCCATAGCCTGTTTCAAGCCAGCATGAGTTTGTGCCTATCTGCGCCGTTGAGCTGTACCACGGTGACGGAAGCTTTCCCGTAAACGAGGCGTCCCCGCACACTACCTTCGCCACACCCTGCCCCTCGGAACCGGGAAGGTAGCACATTACCGCCGCGTCCCAGTCGTCGATATAGTCGCTGATAATTACGTTTCGTCCCGCGACGATTAGGGTAACGACGGGCTTGCCAAGCTCCTTCGCTTCCTTTATCGCTTCTTCGTTTCCGTGAAGACCAAGCGCACCGCAAAGCTGTAGGTCCTCGGTGTCGCCGTTCCATTCGGCATAGGACTGTTCACCTACCACAAGCAGCACCACGTTTGCGTCCTTCGCCTTCTTCTTGTCGGTAATAACGGTAATTCCGTTCTCAGCCGCCACCGTCTCAAAGCCCTCAAGTATAGTAGTAAGCCCGGGTATATTCTGCGTATAGCTTTGGTTCCAGTCGAGCGTCCAGCCGCCGCACTGTGCTACCGCGTCGTCTGCGGCGGGACCTGTGACGTACACGCTCATACCCGATTTGAGCGGCAGTATACCTCCCTCATTCTTTACTAAAACAAGACTTTTTTCGACCAGCGTCTCGGCAAGCTCTCTGTATTCGTCGCTTCCCGTTTCGCTTTTTACCGTAGTTAAACTCTCGCATAGCGGGTCGTCGAAGATACCCTCGTCAAGCTTCACCCTAACAATCCTTGTTACGGCGTCATCGACCCTCTCTTGTGATATTTCGTTTGTTTTAACAGCGTCGATGATTATATTCATTGCCTCATCGTAAACCTCGACCTCCATAAGCATATCAATTCCGGCGTTGACGGAGTTTATGACCTGCTGTCTGTAGCTGTCGGCTGAGGTGTTCTGCACAGAATTCCAGTCACTTACGATGAAACCCTCAAAGCCCATTTCATTTTTAAGGTATTGTATATACTTCGCGTTCTCGTGCATCTTTACGCCGTTGAGCGCCGAATGAGAAATCATTATTGTCTGAACGCCCGCGTCAATCTGCGCGGCGTATACAGATAACAGCTTCTCTATCTCCTCGTCGGTGAGAACGGCGTTTCCTCTGTCTATAAGGCGAAACGCGTCCGACTGCTCGCCCGTACCGTATTCGGCGTTTCCGTCGGCGAAAAAGTGCTTCGCGCAGGCGACGAGTCCACCGTCCACAAGTCCCCTCGTATAGGACGCGCCGAGATTTGTAATTATGTCAAGGTCGGCGCCGTAGGATTCATAGGTTCTGCCCCAGCGCGGGTCCTCTGAGTGAGCGACGCAGGGCGAAAAGGTCCAGAGCATATGACAAAGCCTTGCCTCATCCGCCGTCGCAAGACCCATTTTATAGGTAAGCTCGGCGTCGTTTGCCGCGCCTATTCCGATATTGTGCGGAAAAATCACCGCGCCTGAGCAGTAGTTGACGCCGTGAACGTCGTCCTGTCCGAACAGATACGGAATGCCCGAGGCTGATGAAATCGCGCACTCCTGAAACATATCTACGGTTTGCTGCCATTCGAGATAGTCGCTGGCGTTTAGTTTAGAAAGTATACTTCCGTAGCAGTTTTCGAGCATAAGCTCGGGAGTGACGGCATAGACGGCGGGCTGCACCATCTGCGCCGCCTTCTGCTCAAGGGTAAGGCTCGCGACAATCTCCTCGGCGGTCATGTCGGCATATTCTTCGTAGAGATAACTCTCTGTAACGGAGGTTTTGCCGATATCAGGCGAGGAGACCTCGCTTGCGCCGCCGCACGAAACCAATGAAAGCGACAGCGCAAGCGATAGAAATGAAAAGATTGTTTTCTTCATAATTGTCCTTCCTTTTTCAAAGCGACAAGCTGATTTTTTTGTAAACCCCGACACACGGCGGGGCTTATCCCTTCCATGGTGTGTACGTGTACCTTGTTATCTACATATTACCATAACCAATTTGTGCGAAACAAAAATTAAGACTTTTTTTATTTTCTTTTTATATTTGTGAAAGCGTTAACGTGAAAGAAGCAACCATACTCCCGATAAAGAAACCGATAACTCTCGGCTTTAGAATGTGGGCTATAAGCGTTCCTGCAAAATATAAAAAAGCCGCTTCTCACGAAGCGGCTTTGAATAGTGACACTACTACTCTCACGAACTGTTCTCTTGTTCAACAATTCAGCGTTAAATAAACGAGCGTGTATTCCTAAAACAGCCTTTCACCGTTTGAAATATCAATGCCGAGCTCCTTCGCAAGCGCGCCTTGTTTAAACGGGTTAATCTTCTCCGTTACGCCGCCCCGCTCGAAGAAGGTGCCCGTGCTCTTAAACCAGAAGGTAACGCCCGCGTTTGCGCACTGCTCACGAATACTAAGCACCCAGGCGTAACTGCACATTCTTGCGTCTCGCCCGTTCTCGCCGCTTACGGTAACGTGCTGAACCTTATGAAGGTAAGGCTCTAAATTGATATTTTCAAGTAACGGTGAGCAGGCTATAAATCTCCGCTTAATGGGGTAAGACAAGAACAGCGGCAATCGGTAGTCCGCAAGCTTCTGGTTTTCGACCGTACAGCCTATATTTACGTTGTCATATCCCTCTTTCCAATCCTCGGGAAGCGACACCGTAAAGCGGTCTATTCGTTTGGTGAGTATCAGAAAATCAATATCCTGCCGCGCTTTTATCATCGACCACGCTTCCTTCCTCCATTCGTCCGCCTCGGGAAGAAAAAAGTCGGTCGCAAAGCAGGTGGGAAGTATTTTGTCGCCCTTAATGTTGTATTCGCCGTTCGGTTTGGTTCTAATAGGCCAATCGAACTTGTCGGTCTTGGTAATGGTATTTTGACCACAGCGCTTCGCGTTCGGCCCGTAAAAGTAGCAGTTACTACAGCCATCGCTTACTTTGTAGCAACCTGTCCACGGCTCCCAGTTCATCTTGCTCTCCTATAAACACTAAACCACTTTGCTCAGAACGCAAGGGTTCAGCCTTTTAGTTCTTCGGTGACCTTCTGCGTGAACAGAAAGCCTCGCTTCACTGCGCTTACAATGTTTAAATTACTTCTTCTCACTTATCAGCATAACGCCGTTTTCGTCAGGTGTTCTTTCAAGATTCACTCCCGCTATCTCCTGTATCACGACCTCTCCCAGATACAGAATACGACAGCCGTCAAGAATGTGCCCCGCGTAAGTCTTGCTGCCACTGCCCAAAACGCCGTGGAGATGCGGCGCACCGTCAATTATCGTGCCGTCCATTGAGGCAAGCTCCAGCGGCTCCGTCAGTTTGAGCACATCGTACTCAATCGGATAGCCCGTTGTGTTTGTCATCTGAATATTGACAATGTCGAAGGTGGCTATGCCCGAAACCACGACCGCATTACTAATATCGTTTACGCGGCACAGCTCGGTTATCTGCTCACGCAAAAGGTCTCCGCGTTCCATACGCAGGACAAAGGTTCTGCCTTGCTTGTCTGAGTAGAATGTTTTCATAATTAATGCAACTCCTGTTCTCTAACGTGTTTCGTTTTGAAAAGACCGAATTTTCTTCCGAGTCAATTGTCTGCGCCGTCAGTTAATTTTGTTTGACAATATTTACGTTACATGCTAACCTTTTCTTGCAAAAAAAGGGAATTACTATGAGAAATTTAAGCGTAAAAAGAATTACTGCTTTGGTTTTAGCGGGAGCGACCTTTGTGTCGTTTGCCGGATGCACACCCTCAAAAGAGAACGGAAACGCAGAGGACACGCCCGTCGTTATTGACGAAGTAATTGAAGACGAGCCGATAACAGAAGACGTCGCCGAACCTGTTGTAAGAGAAAAGTTTGATATTACCGACGACGCTGTTTTCAACCAAAAGGTTGATGAACTATACAGTAAAATTCAAGGCGCTTGTTCATATAGAGCTAATTATGGCGAAAGCGATTTATATTGTGTTGATGATAGAAGTAAAGTATCTGCATTTTTTGCCATGCTAAATATTGATTCTATATCAAAAGAACAATTACACTATATAACTGATTATCCAGGCGGTGCTGATGTGGCATATAATGTTTTTTTTCTTACCTCAGAAGCCTATGCTATGAACAACAGTTCCAACCCCGAAAATTATATTTCTTTGACCGATTATTATGCCGGAACGGAGGATAACATAGAATTATTATTGGGTTTTGATAAATTAGCTAAGAACACCTATGAATCGGAAAACATTTCAGAAGAAAACGCAGAATATGTAGCTTTAATAATGGATTTAATGGCTGAAGATATACAAAATAATACACAGAACAAATTGGCTCTGCCATGTATATATAATATGTTGAATTGTGTAAGTGGCTGTTATGAGTTGAAATATGGATACCGCAATGACATTTTTTTGAATGGTTATGAAAGTCTAAAAAGCAAATTTGCAAATTTCAATGACTCTTTTACGTCTGCAGTAGATTCTGATATTAATACTTACTTAAATTAGGGCAAACCTCGAAACTATTAAGCTACTGTTTCGTATGAGCGTGGCGAGGACGAGCGATACCGCCGCGAGCCTTCTTCCGTTTTTTTCAGCATAATCTCTCGTCATTACTCATCCCACTTAGCAAGCTAATTCTCTTTCTATTGACACTTTACACATATATAAGTGTATTATATTACTTCAATTATTGTCAGTCAACAAGTAAGCGACGGTTGTATGGTCTCTCTCACGCTTTGCTTATTTGTTGAAATAAGCTTTTGGCAACAGTTTTTTCAAAGATAAAGCCACTCCTCTCGGAGTGGCTTTTGGTTTAGGTGAATAAGTTGCTATGGATTATTCCGCTTAACCGTTCTCTGTGGCTGTTAAAGAATTCAAAGTGTAGTAGGATGGGCAAAATGTCAAAAAAGCGCACGTTGTCGAACTATAATTCGGCAACGTGCTTTTGAGGAAAATATGAAAAAGTATTAGTCAATCGGCATTTTTAAGCGCCCTGTTCAAAGGGCTCAATAATATACTTTTGCGCAAGCGGATTTACCATAAGACAGAGCGCAAGCTCCACAAACGCGGGAATAATCAGTAGCAACAGCAACCCGACTGGAAAGAGAAAAACTTGAAGTAAAATCGCCGCGGCTTTAATGCCAAAGGCAGATATCGCTCTTACGCCGTCGCTGAAGATGAGCGCAAGCGAATTCTTGAGGATATCTCTCCCGTTAAGGTCAAGCATCGGAAAGAGTACGAAAGCGTATGAGGACAGTACAATTTCTATTATCAACGCGAGTAAACCTATCGCAAGAAAAAGCATAGAGTTCAGTTCGCCCGCGCTTGAAAGGCTGAGGCTTAGTGAATAATACGACAGTCCGAGCAAGACCGCGAGGAGTATTCCCGTCGGTAGCGCCCGAAATATCTGCGCCTTAAACTCCTTCCAAAATTCAGCCCATACAAAGCAGTTACCCTCACGAACAAGCTTTATTAGCACCCTGTTCATACCGCAACGCGCGGCGGGTATTGTCACTATCGGAATTGAAAACACGAGCATAAGAATATTAATGCTTATAAGCCTAAAGAAATGATTCTTAATCAGAAATAGATATCTCGGCGCTCCGCCTTGCGGCGACGCTCCCTTAACGCCCTCTTTAGGCGCTTCGGTAAACCTGTTTTTCAGCGTTTTCATTCTTCTCCCTTATCGCTCGCGTTTTTTATTGAAGCTTTTTTAAACCCGTTCCGTGTCCAGCTACCTTTTTCAGCTTTAATAGCCTTACTCCGTGCGGCGGAATACTGAGCTTTAATGCCCGCCCACTTACAGGAAGCGTTAGCCCTTGCCATAAATCAGTCACGTCGGCTTCGCTGAATTCGGGAAGCTCCGCCTTTGAGATAATTGTCTTAGTGGTAATGTCTGAGGTGTTAAATACAGCAAGATAGTAGAAGTCCGCGCTCTCAGAAAGCCAAGCTATTTCGCCCTTGCCGCCTACTTCCCTTCTAAACAGCTCGCGCGCTTTACGGCTCTCGCGCGACATCTTTAGCACCTCGCGATTTGTAAGAAGTGAGTATGTATTCTTTTCGAGAGAGTTCAATTCTCCTCCGATAAAGAGCGGTGAACGAAAGATTGACCACAGCGTCAACATTGTAAGCGTTTCATCCTTCGTAAATCTCGGCATGCGTCCCATTTCGCCGAGAAACGGCGCGTTTACACAAAGTCTTGCGAGCGGCAGAATGTCGCAGTCGGGAAAGCCCCCCACGTCGGACACGCCCTGCCATAGACTACAGTTACCGAACATCTCGTAAAGCTTTTCCCAGTCATCCCAAAAGTCCCCTGAAATACGCCACATATCAGAATTGTCTCTAAGATGGCTTTCTTCGCTCCTCGGCGCAGGACCCGGAGAAAGAGAAAGTATTATATCACGTCCGCAGCGGTCGATTGCGCCACAAATAAGCTCTATCTCTCGTCTTGCGGAGTATGGGTTCTCCTTAAACATTTCCGTGTTCGCAATGTCATCGCATTTAACGAAATCTACGCCCCAATCGGCATACATCTCAAAGAGAGAATCATAGTACTCCCTCGCGCCGTCAGCCTCAGCGTTTACGCCGTACATATCGGTGTTCCACGGACATATTGAATATGGTTGCGCTATATCCGCCGCCGTGGCGGTGGTATTTAGTATTCTCCTGTTTTCATGAACGGCTTGCCTCGGTATTCCGCGCATAATGTGTATGCCGAATTTAAGCCCCAAGGTATGACACCTGTCAGCTATACTTCTAAAGCCGTTACCGTTTTTCGAGCTCGGAAAGCGGTTGGGCGCAGGAATTAAGCGCGAATACTCGTCCATACAAAGCCGAGCAAAGCGGCGGTACTCATTTGAAGCCGCCGAGGGCTCATACCATTGAATATCGCAGACCGCGGTATCATAGCCGTAAGGAAGCAGCGTATCTGCGAGTATTCTCGCGTTGGACAAAAACTGCTCCTCATTTACCGCCGCACCGTAGCTGTCCCAGCTATTCCAGCCCATAGGCGGCATATCTAAGCTTTTGCGCATATGACGTGACCCGTTAATTCTTCATTCCGGTCATTACAATTCCTTCTACGAAGTATCGTTGACCGATAAGATAGAACACCATTCCGGGCAAGAAGGAAAGGCAAGTAGCGCACATTATCTTTGCCCAATCCGCCTTAAGCCCGCTTCTGAACATTGATAGACCTATAACAATTGTAAATTTGTCGGGTGTGTTTATATAGACCGTCTGCTGTAAGAGGTCGTTCCACAGTCCTATGAATATAAAAAGCGCAACGACTATCATAGCCGACTTTATCGCGGGTACGATTATGCTTACAAGTATTCTGAAGTGCCCCGCACCGTCAATTGTTGCCGCCTCGTCAAGCTCTCGGGGGATAGTCGCGATAAACTGGCGAATGAGGAAGATACTGAAAGCGCCGCCGCCACAGAAATACGGTATAATAAGCGGCCAGTAGGTGTTGCCGAGACCAAGTCCTCTTGTCCACATAATATAAAGCGGAATGAGCGTAACCATTGTCGGAAGAAGCATTGAGCCTATGCAAAGCGAAAAGATGAGCTTCTTTCCTTTAAAGCGAAGCCGCGCGAAGGCGTAGCCCGCGAGGGTCGCCGTGATAGTGCCGCCTATTACGGCGGGTACCATTATCTTCATACTGTTGCCAAGATACTGCCAAAACTTAAAGGTTTCGAGTGTTTCCGTATAGTTTGAAAACAGCCACCTGCTCGGAATAAGGCGCGGCGGCCATGAATAGAGCTCAGCGTTTGTCATAAGGGACGAGCGGAATATCCACCATATAGGAAGAAGCACGAGCGCCCCTAATATGATGAGTATTACAAGGCTCGCTGCGTTCGCTGCCTTCTCCTGCTGCTTTTGGCTTTTATATGTTCCGAGGAGTACGGGCTTATCCTTCTTCATCATTTGTCGCCTCCTTCGGAAAATATCCAGCTTTTACTTGTGGCGAACAGCACCACAGTAAAAATCGCTATAAGTATAAAGAACACAAAAGATATCGCGCAGGCGTAGCCAATCTGGTTGCTCTTAAACGCGTAGCGGTACATAAGGTAGGTCATAAACATTGATGAATTTCCCGGTCCGCCGCTTGTAAGCGCAAGCGCGGGAGTTACTACCTGCATATTAGTTATAAGCGCCATAAGAAGATTATAAAAAATAATAGGCGACATACAGGGAAGCGTGACATGAATAAACCTTTGCCAGCCGTTAGCTCCGTCTATCTCGGCGGCCTCATGGTACACGCGCGGCACGTTCTGTAAGCCCGCAAGGAAGATAACAATAAGGTTTCCAGAAAGCCACACCGCTATAAGCGCAAGCGACGGCACGACAGCCTTCGATGAGCTTAGGAACATAACCCCTTCAATTCCGAAGATGTTAAGGATATAGTTAAACAAACCGAAGTTTGTCTCGTATAGCCACGACCAGCCGACATAAACAGCGGTAGCGGGAAGTATATACGGCAGATAGAATAACACGCGGAAGAAGCCCCGCGCGGGTATTTTCCGATTAAGTAAAAGCGCAAGTATAAGCGAATAAACCATACTACCGACAACGGCAAGTATCGAGAAGTATACGGTTACCTTTATTGAATCCGTAAAATACGGGTCGGTAGTAAATAGTTTTATATAGTTATCAACGCCTGTAAATATGGGCGCAGAAAGCCCTTTCCACTTAAAGAAGCTAAGCCCGAACACGGCAAGCAGCGGAAGATAGGTAATAAACACCAAGCCAATAAACGCGGGTATAAGGCAGATATACGCCGTCCGCTGTTCTTTAATCAGCATTATAGATTTTTTCTTTCTTTTTTCCAGCTTGTTCATAAGAACACCTCGTTAATCCTTTGGGGAAAAGACGCCCGCCCGTAGTCTTTATCGGCACGAGCGGGCGCCCAAGAAGAAATTAGTTACCCTGATACGCCGCTACGAGCGCGTCATAGTTGGCGGTAATAGCCTCTTCAGCGGTCTTGTCGCCTGTCCAAACGTCACCGAGAACAGAGCCGAGAAGCGCGTTGAAGTCTACGGTATTGTTTACATAATACCAAGATGTCGATGTAGTGCAGTCCTTAGCGTAATCTACAAGAACGGGCTTTGCCTCCTCATAGGGCGGGAAGTTCGGGTTTTCAAGCCACTTCTTCGTTAAAGCTTCGTCTGTGTAGTAGGAGTCGAGGATAGGCATCCAGATACCTGTAGCAATAAGGTTGTCCCAGTTGTTTGCTTCCTGAGAGTACCAGCTAAGCCACTCCATAGCCTCGGCGGGGTGCTCGGTCTGCGAGAATACTACGTTAGGTCCGCCTGTGCAGATAGTAACGGTTTCGCCCATTGTGGGAAGCGGAGCTACGCCGTAGTTAAGCCCCTCTTCGCGAGCCGCGGCAAGGCAGGTGCCTATGTTCCACGCGCCGTTGGTTGTCATAGCGCAGGTACCCGCGATAATAGAACGGGGTACGCCGTCGTCGGTAAGACCGGTGGAAAGCGGCGCTACGCAGTCAGAAAGATAGAGGTCGGCAATGCGCTGGATAGCTTCGATGGACTTTGCGTCGTTAATCGTAACGGAGGAGCCGTCCTTCGCGAAGAAGCCACCGCCGTTAGAAATGCACCATACCTCAAGCTGCCATGTGAGGTTTTCAATCATACAGCCATACTGTACAATATTGTTCTTGTCAAAGCCCGCGTCGTTGGGGGTGTTTCCGTTCGCGTCAAGCGTGAGCTTCTTCGCGACGTCAACAAACTCGTCCCATGTCCACGTCTCATGATAATCGGTCGAGGGATACTCAACGCCAGCGGCGTCAAACATATCCTTGTTATAGAACATCATAAGGATTTCATTCGCTGCGGAATAAGCAACAGGTTTACCCTCATATTTGAAGGTAATGCTGTCGAGAGGCTTAGGAGAACCTGCGGGATACATTTCGGAAATGTCAAGAAGCATTCCCTGCTCCGCCCACTGGATAACGCCCGCCTCGGACATTATCGCCGTGTCGGGAAGCTCGCCCGCTGTAGCCATAGTGTTGAGCTTTTCAATGTAGGTCTCATAAGGAATCGGAACAACCTCAACAACTATTCTGTCCTGAGAAGCGTTAAACTTATCAGCGACGAGCTGAGTGTTAGCCGCTTCCTCCTCTGCGCCCCAAAGCGCGTAGGTGATATGGACCTTTTCGTCCGTTTCTTCGGCGCCGCCGCCACCGCAAGCCGCGAAGCTGAGCATCAGCACGAGCGCGAGTAAAACGGCAATGATTTTCTTGGAACTCTTCATTTTTCTCTCCTTTAATAATTTTATTATACAACAACACCTATTGTTGTGCATAAACATTTTGTTACGGCTTACCTCGCCGCTCTTTGCCAGACACGCATTTCGCCTTTTTCCCGGTTACACCATACGGCGTAGGGCACGGCGGTAAGTCTTACCTTCTTCTCTTCAAAAACCGCCCTATTATAAAGTCCTTCGCCCTTTCTCTTAACACGCTTTCCGTCATATGAGAGGGTTGGTACCGACATTTCTTCTATCTTAGTCGTACCGAAGTCAACCTTCGCTGTAGGGTCGACCTCTATCTCTGACAGGTTTTCGTCGTTGTCCGCTTCTTCAAGGCAATAGACCACAGGACCGCACACAAGCGCCAGTTGTCCCGCGTCGGCTCTCACTCTTGAGTCTGCCGCGACAAAAACAGGCTTTACGTTAAAATTGATTGCTATTTGATTTTCGCCCTTACTAAGCGGGATATACGCGTATCCAGTTATTATTTCCGGCTTTATCTCCATGTTGTTAAGGATAAACACCGGGCTCTCTGCATACTTAGGTATTCTTACCGCGAGTTTAGCTCCGACCTCGTCCGCGACACAGCTTACTTTTACTCTTCCGTCAGTAACAACGTTTGCCGTTACCTGCGCTTTCACTCTCGCCTTCTCTAAATCAGCGGATACTGAAGAGGAGATATAAAGATTAACAAACAGAGTATTGTCGTTTTTCGCATAAATATAGTTTCCGAGCGACGCGAGCGTTCTCGCTATGTTCGGCGGACAGCAAGCTACCGAGAACCACCGTTGTCTTGTAGGCTTAACATGCTCCATTGAGGTGTTATCTATACAAGCGTCCTGCCACATCTCAAGCGGATTTACGTAGAAATACTCACTTCCGTTTATGCCGATTCCCGAAAGCACAGTGTTATAAAGTGCGCGTTCCGCGGCGTCATAGTATCTTCCGTCACACGTCGCCGCCGTCATACGCCTTGAGAACATCGCAAGACCTATTGAAGCGCAGGTTTCGCAGTATGCCGAAGCGTTTGGCAGGTCATAGTCCGTCGTAAATCGTTCAAGCCTTCCCGAAGAGCCGATACCGCCCGTTATAAACATTCTCTTTTCCGTCGTGTTTTCCCATATGGCGCGGCAAGCATCCATTAGGCTTTCGTCGTCGCTTTCTGAGGCGATATCCGCCATAGCGCTGCACATATACATACACCTTACTGCGTGTCCCTCGGCGTGCCTTTGTTCTCTTACGGGAAGATGCGCTTGCGAATACTTTAAGCTGTAATTTGCGAATTCCACGAAGAACTCTAAACCGCCTCTTCGTTCAATCTCCTTTTCAAAGTAGTTCGGAGCTTTTCCTCTCTCGTCAATAAAGTATTTCGCAAGCTCGAAGTATCTTTCTTCCTTTGTCACCTCGTAAAGCCTCATCAACGCAAGCTCTATAATCTGATGCCCGGGGTAACCCTTAATCTGTCCTTCCTTTGTGCCAAAGGTTTTATAAATAAGGTCGGCGAACTTCTTAGCAACGTTGAGAAATCTGTCTTTGCCCGTGGCGGAGTAGTAGGCTACCGCCGCTTCAATCAGATGCCCCGCACTGTAAAGTTCATGTCCCTCGACAAGGTTACTCCAGCGTTTATTCGGCGCCATAATTGTATAGTAGGTATTTACATATCCGTCCTCGCATTGCGCGCGGGCAATCAGCTCTATCGCTTCATCGGCCTTCGCTTCATATTCCTTGGCCTTTCCGCGCTCAAGCGCGTACGCAACTGTTTCAAGCCATTTATATAAGTCCGTGTCAAGAAATACCGTACCCGAATGCTCGCCCTTCTTTTCACCCGCTGCTATCCTGAAATTATCTATGCAGCTTCCGTGTCTGCTTTCGCCTATATGCGGCTCGTGCCGCGGCGAGGTTTCCGAAAGCGCCGAGCTGTTTCCACCGACGTCGCCGTCACAGAGCATTTTATATTGGTACGGAATCGCTACTTCGTCCACAAGCGATATGTATCGGCTAAATACCTCGTCCGCTATCTCTATTCTGTTCAAATCAATCGGTCGCTGTTTCTTCATTTCCCTCTCCATTTTCCGTTGTGCTAAACGTTTTACTAAATCCTTGCTCATTTTCTCTCTAATTTGCGTTATTTATGCGAATTGTCCTTCGTCTTGATGTTAAACGTTTAACTTGTGAGTACATAATACACCTTGCAAATAAATTTGTAAATAGTTAATTTAACGTCGATATTAACGTATTTTCTTTAATTTCATTATTCATTATCACAATTTCGATGTTGTGGTAAACGTTATCCATATTTCTATTTATAAATATTTTAAAATTTCATTTAAATCACCATACACAAAAGTTTTTGCAATTCTGCGCTCTATCTCTTGAATGTTAAACGTTTTTATGATATGTTTGTTCTATAAAGAATAAAGGAATAAGACTATGGCTAATATTAAAGAGATTGCGCTTCGCGCGGACGTTTCGATTGCGACCGTCTCAAAGGCGCTTAATAACAAGGGCGGCGTAAACGCCGAAACCTATGATAAAATAATGCGGATAGCTGACGAGCTGGGATATCGCCCTAACCTATACGCGAGAAGCTTAAAAAAAGGAAAAAGTCTTACAATAGGTATTATCACCGAGGATATTACTGTATTTAACACGCCGGAAATCGTGGACGGCATAGATACCGTCTGCGAGGAGTTCGGATACCATTACATATTGGGTAATCTGCGGTATAACAAACGGTACGGACAAAACGGCGTTGACCGCAGTGAGTTTATCGAGCTTTCCTCTTCGGCGGCGGACACTATGCTTTCAAAGCAGGTAGACGGAATTATCTATGTCGGCTGTCATTACCATGAGATAAACAGCTTTACTTTAAATATGGATATTCCCGTGGTTTTCGCCTACTGCTCTTCTACGGACAAGACTGCTCCAAGCGTTATGTACGACGACCGCAAGGCGGCATACGATATTACAAAGCTTCTTATATCAAAGGGACATCGTCATATAGGCGTTATTGCCGGTCCCGCCAACAGCATACATACCTCTAACCGCCTTACGGGCTATCAGGAGGCCCTGTTTGAGAGTTCACTTCAATACAACCCAAAGCTCACCTACTATGGCGACTGGGAACGTGACGAGGCAAACGCCATAGCTAAAACACTTCTCGACGAAAAGGTCACCGCCATTTTTGCCCAGAACGACCTTATGGCGCTCGGCGTGATAGATTATTGCAACAGCAACGGTATTCAAGTAGGCAAGGACCTTTCGTTAATAGGCTTTGATAACCGTGAGATAAGCACGGTTTGTCGGCCAACCCTCAGTACCGTTTCTCTCCCGCTCTTTGAAATAGGGCAAAAGGCGGCTAATATACTTTTAAGAAGAATAACCGATAATTTAGAGAGCTATGACGAAGGCGACTTAAAGGTGCTTCTTCCGTGCACTATAATTGAGCGCGAATCGTCAGAAGGGTATTACTCGGCGGAGGGAATATGAAAAAAGCAAAAATCGCTATTAACAAAGAAGATGTTATTTCAAAAATAGATAACCGCATTTACAGCTCCTTTATCGAACATATGGGGCGAGCGATTTATACGGGTATATATGAGCCGACTCACAGCACGGCTGATACGCAAGGCTTTCGCGGGGACGTAATTGAGCTAATCAAGCCACTCGGCGTCACAAATATTCGTTATCCCGGCGGGAACTTTGTTTCAGGCTATAACTGGGAGGACGGTATAGGCGAAAAAAGCAAACGCCCCGTTCGCGCTGAGCTTGCGTGGCAGGCTCTTGAGACGAACGAGGTCGGAACTGATGAATTTATGAGCTTTTTAGATATAGTCGGCTCAAAGGCGATGCTTGCTGTAAATCTCGGCACGGGAACGCCGCAAAGCGCCGCGAATCTGCTTGAGTACTGCAATTTTGCGGGCGGTACTCACTACAGCGAGCTTCGCAAAAAGAACGGCCACGAAGCGCCGTACAGAGTAAAGCTTTGGTGTCTTGGTAACGAAATGGACGGACCGTGGCAGATTTGCGGGAAAACCGCGGAGGAATACGGACGTATAGCTTGTGAAACGGCGAAGATGATGAAGTGGCTTGACCCCTCCATTGAGCTTGTCGCCTGCGGAAGCTCTTTTCGCGAAATGCCCACCTATGGCGAATGGGAGAGAACCGTCCTTCGCCACTGTTATGAGCATATAGATTATCTGTCTTTGCATCAGTACTATCAGAACAATGACGGAGATATACCCTCTTTTCTTTCCAGAAGCATCGATATGGGTGAGTTCATACGTGAGGTTTCGGCAATTTGCGAAGAAATTCGCGCTGAGAAGAAGGTTGATAAGAAGATTTATCTTTCCTTTGACGAATGGAACGTGTGGTATCATTTTAAGAAGGATTGTACCGAACCTCAGAAATGGATAAAAGCGCGCCCTATAGAGGAAGAGATTTATGATTTTGCCGACGCTCTGCTTGTTGGAAGTATGCTTACGACCATCATTAACAATTCCGACGTAGTAAAAATCGCCTGTCTTGCTCAGCTCGTGAATACTATTGCGCCTATTATGACCGAGCCCGAAGGACGAGCATGGGTCCAGACTATCTACTACCCGTTTCTTTACACCTCACGCTACGGGCGCGGAACGGCGCTTAAGGTTACGCTCGACTCCCCCACCTATGACTGCGCCGCAAGAAAGAACGTTCCCTTTATCGACTGCGCCGCAGTGCTGAACGACGAAGAGAATACGCTTACACTTTTTCTTGTGAATAAAAGCGAAATGGAGGACATTTCGTTTGAACTCGCGCTTACGGATATGAAGTTAGGCTCTGTTTCCTTAGCTGAAACGCTTTCCGGCTTTTCTTTGAGTGAAGCAAATACCGCTTCACATTCCGCCGTTAAACCAATGGCGCTGAATAACGTAGTTATAGTAAACGGACAACTTGTAACTACTCTCCCCGCCGCATCTTGGAACGTAATTAGAGTTTGTCTTGCTTAACAAGGATTGCGCCGAAAGGTATAATCCGCCGCACAAGAAGTAGCGCCATAAATACAACAGTAAACTTAAACGACCATATTCAAATAAGAATTAATGCATTTAAGATAACATTCATTCTCATATTGCATATAAAGCATGCTCAATATGAAAGTTGTAGAAGGTGAAGTGTTGCTACAATTACTCGTTGTTATTTTTGTAGTTTGAATATATCTCGCTGATTGAAGCACACGGAAACACCATGTGGGTCATAGAGCTTCAAATTTAAAGATAAGAATGCTATTGCCTGCACGTTTAAACTATCTATATCCGCAGATGAATAGACATTCGAGTGCAATGTAAGAAACAATAAGTAGGCAACGCTTGAGGTGCTTGAGGTATAAGGTAATTTTATATAAAGAATTAACTGTTAAGGACATAAGCTTATCTCTCTTCGAATTCTTTGA
>CAZUOY010000017.1:0-29529 GCA_964622315.1 uncultured Oscillospiraceae bacterium
CGCTCTCGTAAATCTTCTTAGAATAGTAGTCGGGAAGGAATTTGCCGGCGTCGTCACGCGAGAAGCCGAAGGTCATCTGGGTCAGGTCGTTCGTACCGAAGCTGAAGAATTCAGCCTCACCCGCAATTTCGTCGGCGGTGACAGCGGCGCGGGGAATTTCAATCATTGTGCCGACCTTGTAGCTAAGCTTTTCGCCGCTCTTTTCAATTATCGCGTCGGCGGTCTTCGTTACTATGCTCTTAACATATTTAAGCTCGTTTACATCGCCGACGAGCGGAATCATTATCTCCGCTACCACATCTGTCTTTGTGCGCTTTTTAACATTAAGCGCCGCTTCAATAACAGCTGTCGTTTGCATCTCAGCGATTTCGGGATAGGAAACGGCAAGACGGCAACCGCGGTGACCCATCATTGGGTTAAACTCGTGCAGCTCGGCTATCGCCGCTTTGATATCCTCAACGGTAATGTTCATTTCCTTAGCAAGAGCCTTGATGTCGCCCTCGTCAGTGGGGAGGAACTCGTGAAGGGGCGGGTCAAGGAAGCGTATTGTCACAGGGTTGCCTTCCATGGCCTCATACATCTTCTCGAAGTCGCCGCGCTGCATGGGAAGCAGTTTTGCGAGCGCCGCGCGCCTTTGCTCCTCGCTCTTGGAAAGTATCATTTCGCGCATGGGCGCTATTCTGTCTGTGTCAAAGAACATGTGCTCGGTACGGCAAAGACCGATACCCTCAGCGCCGAATTTAAACGCCTGCTTTGCGTCCGTGGGGGTGTCGGCGTTGGTTCTGACCTTAAGCACGCGGATTTCGTCCGCCCAGCCCATGAACCTTCCGAAGTCGCCTGAAACAGACGCCTCAACGGTCGGAATAGCCTCAAGATAGATATTACCCGTGCTTCCGTCAAGCGAGATATAATCACCGCCGTTAACGGTTTTGCCGCCGACGGTAAAGGAGTGGGCTTCGTCGTTTATGCGAATTTCGCCGCAGCCGGAAACGCAGCAGGTACCCATACCGCGCGCTACAACCGCCGCGTGGGAGGTCATTCCGCCGCGAACGGTGAGAATACCCTCGGAAACGTGCATGCCCTCGATATCCTCAGGCGAGGTTTCAAGACGCACGAGAACTACCTTTTCGCCCTTCGCCGCCATCTTTATAGCTTCGTCGGCGGAGAAAACTACTCTGCCGCACGCCGCGCCGGGAGACGCGGGAAGCGCTGAGGCGGCGGGAACCGCTTTCTTCAAAGCCTTCGAATCAAACTGCGGATGAAGCAGCGCGTCGAGCTGTTTCGGGTCAACCATTGAAACAGCCTTTTCCTTTGTTATCATACCCTCGTCAACGAGGTCACACGCAACCTTGATAGCGGCGGCGGCTGTGCGCTTGCCGTTACGCGTTTGAAGCATATAGAGCTTACCCTTCTCTATTGTAAACTCCATATCCTGCATATCTTTATAATGGTTTTCAAGCTTGCTCGCAATGTCAACGAACTGCTTGTACACCTCAGGCATGGTGTTTTGAAGCTGGCTAATCGGCTGCGGTGTGCGTACGCCCGCCACAACGTCCTCGCCCTGAGCGTTCATAAGAAACTCACCGTAAAGGTTCTTGTCGCCTGTCGCGGGGTCACGTGTGAAGGCTACGCCCGTGCCACTGTCATCACCCATATTTCCGAAGACCATCGACTGGACGTTGACCGCCGTGCCCCAAGAGGAGGGAATATCGTTCATGCGGCGATAGTATACGGCGCGCTCGTTGTCCCAGCTTCTGAAAACCGCCTTGACCGCGCCCATAAGCTGCGCGCGCGGGTCGGTTGGGAAAGCCTCGCCGATTTCTTCTTTATAGAAGTTACGGAACTTAACGACCATCTCGCGAAGGTCCTCGGTGTTAAACTCTGTGTCGAGTCTAATTCCGCGTTCTTCTTTCATCTCGTCTATTATCGTTTCAAAGCGCTTTTTGGAAAGCCCCATTACGACGTCGGAATACATCTGGATAAAGCGGCGATAGCTGTCGTAGGCGAAGCGCTCGTTATTCATTAGCTTAGCAAGTCCGTCCACAACCTCATCGTTAAGTCCGAGGTTTAAGATGGTGTCCATCATTCCCGGCATTGAGGCGCGCGCGCCCGAGCGAACGGAAACGAGCAGCGGGTTCGCCGCGTTGCCGAACTGCTTCCCAGTGATTTTTTCCATCTTTGTAAGGTATTCGTAGATTTCATCTTCGATTTCGGCGGCTATCGTTTTGCCGTCGTCATAGTAGCGGGTGCAAGCTTCCGTAGAAATAGTAAAGCCTTGCGGCACAGGCATACCAAGGTTTGTCATTTCCGCAAGGTTCGCGCCTTTTCCGCCGAGAAGCTCCCGCATACTGCCGTTGCCCTCTGAGAATAAATACACATACTTGTGAGCCATAGTCGTCCTCCGATTAAATTTCATTAGTCTTATTTCTTCGACTTTAAATGTTAGCTTAAATATTATAGCAAAACAAATAGGCAATTTCCACCACTATTTTGCATAAAACATAAATATTTCTAAATACACTTGAAAATGAAGCTCGAAATTGAGATAATATATGTACACCTAACCTATTTTAAGGGAGTGAGCGTTATGTCCTTAAAAACTCAGAATACCAACTGTGTTATTCTCGCGGCGGGCGAGGGAAAGCGTATGCACTCGACCTCCTCCAAGGTGCTTTGCGAGGTAGCCTTCAAGCCGATGCTTTCGTGGGTTATCGACGCGGCAAAGAAGGCGGGCGTTGAGTCTATATGTACAGTCGCAAGCAGCGATGATGTAAAAGCAGCGGCAGAAGGCTGCACTATATGTGAACAAAAAGAGCGTCTCGGAACGGGTCACGCGGTAATGTGCGCCAAGAGCTTCCTTGCGGAGCATAAGGGCGGCAATACGCTGGTGCTTTGCGGGGACGCTCCTTTTATCGACGACGAAACAATTACGGCTTCGCTCGAAGAACATATAAACAACGCAAACGATGTCACGGTTATCTCGGCTGTTGTAAAAGACCCCACGGGCTACGGCAGAATAGTGCGCCGCGACAATTCTCTCGCCGCTATCGTTGAACAAGCGGACTGCAACGAGGCGACGAATATCATCTGCGAAATCAATTCTGGTGCCTATTGGTTTAAAACTGACAGCCTTTTAAGCGTTCTTTCAGAGATAAAGAACGACAACGCGCAGGGCGAATACTACCTCACTGACGCGGTGGCGCTCTTAATCTCATCTGGAAAACGCGCGGGCTGCTTCGCGGCGAAAAGCCCCTACCTCGCGCTCGGCGCAAACCGTCCGGCGGATTTGCTCCGCTTAAACGAGATTGCGTGCGATATGGCGATAGATAAATGGCTTTCTGAGGGCGTACGCTTCATAAAGCGCGACGGAATTATTATCGGACCCGATGTTGAAATAGAAGCGGGCGCGGTAATCCTGCCCGGCACTGTTCTTATCGGTAAAACAAGGATAGGCGCCGGCAGCGAGATAGGCCCGAACTCCTATCTTGTAGACACCGTTATAGGCAAAAACTCCGTCTTTAATTCAAGCCAGTCTCACGACGCGAAGGTCGGCGACGGCGCAAAGATAGGGCCCTTCGTACAGCTTCGCCCCGATTCAATTATCGGCGACGAGGTGAAGATAGGCGATTTCGTGGAGATTAAGAACTCGACAATCGGCCGCGGCACCTCGGTGGCGCACCTCACCTATGTGGGAGATTCCGACGTGGGCGAATACTGCAACTTCGGCTGTGGCGTGGTCTTCGTAAACTATGACGGCGAAAACAAAAACCGCAGCGTTATCAAGGACTTTGCCTTCGTGGGCTGCAACACCAACATAGTCGCGCCCGTAACAGTGGGCGAGGGCGCTTACACCGCGGCGGGCGTAACGGTCACAAGGGATATTCCCGACGGCGCGCTGGCGATAGGCCGTCCCGAGCTAATAATTAAAGAAGGCTGGGCGGCAAACAAGCTAAAGAAATACGTTGAAAAGAAGACAAAGCTTAGAAACAATAAATAGTTTTTTGTAAGAAGAAGTACAAACGGAAAGTAGAGGGAGCTTTTATGAATCTACACGGAAGGGACATTAAAATCTTCGCGGCGAACTCAAATCCCAAGCTTGCGAAGGAAATGTCGGAGTATCTCGGTCTTCCGCTCGGAAAGAGCGAGGTCGGAATGTTCAGCGACGGTGAAATATCGGTAACGGTGCACGAATCGGTCCGCGGAAGCGACGTGTTTGTGGTACAGTCCACCGCCGCACCCGTAAACCGCCACCTTATGGAACTGCTTATTATGATTGACGCCTTTAAAAGAGCGTCCGCGGGCAGAATTACGGCGGTTATCCCCTATTACGGCTACGCGCGTCAGGACAGAAAGTCAAAGGGACGCGACCCTATCTCCGCGAAGCTCGTCGCCGACCTTATTACAACAGCGGGCGCCGACCGCATACTTACAATGGACCTTCACGCTCCCCAGATTCAAGGCTTCTTCAATATCCCCGTTGACCACCTTGTTGGAATGCCTATTCTTGCCCCTTACTTCGAGGCAAAGTTCGCCGACAGAAAGAACAACGCCGTTGTTATGTCGCCTGATATCGGCTCGATAAACCGTGCGCGTCAGTTTGCACAGCGGCTGGATTTACCTATCGCTATCGTTGACAAGCGCCGCCAGAAGGCGAACGAGTGCGAGGTTATGAATATAATCGGCGACGTTAACGGCAAGGACATAATAATTTACGACGATATGGTCGATACCGCGGGCACGCTCACAAACGCGGCGAACGCCATTAAAGCAAACGGCGCTAAGTCTATTTGTGCCTGCGCCACCCACGCGGTGCTTTCGGGGCCGGGCGTTGAGCGGATAAAGAACAGCCCCATTGAGGAGCTGGTTATGCTCGACACGATAGCGCTTCCCCCCGAAAAGCAGGACCCGAAGATAAAGATTATCTCCTGCGCTCCCGTTTTCGCCGAGGCGATAGCGCGTATTTACTCCGACAAGCCGATTTCGCCGCTTGTCAGCTAAAACAAACACAAAACGGACGGCTAAAGCCGTCCGTTTTTTTGTACGCAAAATGCGTAAGCATTAGCTTTTAGTGCGTTTCGAACGCGGGGTAATGCTTCGCATATGTCTGCGGACAAATAAAGCGGTAGACGTACTTTTCGAGGTCGAAAAGTACCAAAAGACCTTTTGTGGGGGCTATGGTAACCCCCACACCCCCAACACAAGCGAGAGGGTTTTCGCAAACTTCGCTCGGCGGCTACGCCAACGTCGCGAATTTTGCCAGCGACAGAAAGCCCCCTTATTCTTAATCGTAGAAACTCCCGTCAGCGACTAAAGAAACGGACGTTGTCACGCCTACCGACTACAACGTCCGCCTCGTCTTGGGTTTCGCGCAGCTCCGGACGGGGCGGTTTTCGCCGTCGGAAGGTGAGCGAAAACCTTTACTATAGTCGCTGATGACGCAAGCAAAAAAGCGGGAAATACCCGTTAGGCGAGAAGGACAGCGCAACGCCGTCAACAGCTTTTACAGTGGCGGTGCGCGGCGGGGTTTTAAGGGTACGGCAGTACCCTTAATCAAGAGGGGGTTGCGGGGTTGTTAGGGGCAAAAGGGGGGCACTTGATTTGCCCCCCTTAGCCCCTGACAAAAAACTATCGACCAAGACATAAGATTTTTGCGAAAACTCACCGTTTGAACTAACTAACGAACTAAGCAAAGACACAATATGCTTACGCATAAGCGTTTTAGAGCGCGGAAAAGACAAGCGTTTTGCCGTCGCAGTTTCCCAAAAGGGCAAAACGCGGAACGGGTCTTTAGGGCGTGTGTCGCCCTAAATCGTTTTGGGGGCTGTGGGGTGCAGGGGTCGACAGGGTGACACTCGAAAAACTCACCCTCAGACCCCTGCGAAAAAGCGTTCTTGTTCCGCGCCCGTGGCGCGTTTGCCCGCAGGCGCACTAAAACTTCCCTTTACGCCGTGCGTAAAAATGCATGCGCATACCCTTGCGCTCGCGCAAAAGAAATGTGAAAATTAAAGTTTACATTTATTACCGCTTGAAAAGCACGGTAAATGAAAGTAGTATGTAAATATAGTAAATATTGACTGCGGAGGAAAATTATGAAAAGGATTTTTGCGGTTTTACTTATACTTGCGCTTACGCTTTCTCTTTGCGCTTGCGCGAAAACGCCCGAACAGCTTTTAGCCGCGGCGGGTGAGGCAATAGCCGAGGAGAAATACACCGAAGCGGTTGATTATCTTAACGAGCTTTTGGTACAAGAGCCCGAGAATATCGAGGCGCTTTCCACGCTCGCGGAGACCTATACCGCTATGGGTGATAACGCAAGCGCCGAAGCTACGCTCAGCACACTTACGGCGCTACAGCCCGACAACGCCGATTTCGTCGCGCGTCTTGCTGATATGTATTTAGCTAACGGTAAGAACAACGAAGCTCTCGCGCAGTACGATAAGCTTGTTGAGCTCGAAGGCACGCCAAGCGACGAGCTTTACGAGCTTTGGCTGAGTACCCCTCTATTTGATATACAAGACGAAGCAGTGTTTAATCAAAAGGTTGACCAAATGTATAACGAAGTAAAAGATGTAGTAAATGACAAAACAAACGCGCTGTTTACAAGAGAAGAAATTGAAGAAGTTATGCTGCTATTTAACATTAGTAATTTATCGCAGGAACAATACGATAGAATTATTACAATTAATTTTTCTAGAGTATTCAACAACTATGACAGTGTTAAAACAGATAAAATATTTAATAAAAAGCAAAGCCATTTCGCAGATTTTTGTTCTGACCCTAAATTTGCTATTGTTTTTAGCAGAATGGATAAGCTAATTAATGAATACAATGCCACCAATTGCATATCGGAAGAAAACCTTAAAGAAATGGATACGGCAATAGCTGAGTTCAAGAGCGCAAAAAACGATAAAAGCGAATTATTATACCCTATGCAAATGTATAGTTATGCAATTGTTCAAATATGCTTTTTGTATGAGAAAGCAACGGGTATACATCATGAACAACGTGGTATAGCATTTGATTTAATTATGGCAGATATAGATTCGTATAAAACCATTTATCAGCCCAAAGAAGCGACAAGTGCCGATTAATTAATTAATAAAATACAGTGTTTATTACTCAAGGTACGGTCAAGAATTTTAAGCATAAGGCATACAAAATCTAATGAATGAATAGATTGCTATAATTTCAAAATAGCGTTTGTTCTTTTGCTGTAGATAACGTACGCTAAGCAAGTATAACTGAAAAGCAATATAACGAAGCATATACAAAAGCAACAGCATTAGCGACAGCGATATTGAGTGGTTACGCTCACGGCTTCCGAACTGCATAATCCAAGGTTAACTGCCTTTTAAACAGTAACACTAACCGCCCCGTTCGTATGAACGGGGCGGCTTATATTATCGTTCAATTTGCAAAATCAATAATAGAACAACGGAAGCACGCAGGAGAGAAGCAGAATAAACGCAAGCACCGCGCAGATGACCATTGTAAAAACCTTAACCAGCTTTCTGTTCTTCATTTCTCTTATCACTGTCCTTTTCAATAAACGTTGCCGCCGCAAGGTACCCGCCGAGAGCGGCGAAGGCGTCCGCCGCCGAGAGCGCCGCGCCCGCGGTATCGCCTGATTTAATATAGGTTATCACAGTCGCGCCGCCTACGCCCGCCGCAAAGGTAAGCGCGAGCAGGGAAAGCGAAACCGCCTTTTTCGCAAAAGCTTCTTTCTTGTTTTCAAGGGAAAAATACTGTCCGAGTGAAAGGAAAAAAGCGGCTAAAATAAGCTCGCTTGCAAGCGAAACAAGCGCCACGCTGTTGTTCGCGTTTATTGGCGCGCGTACAAATTCGCTCAGCGCTCGGAAGCAAAACCACAGTATAACCGCAACGGAAAAATACCTCCCGAAAAGCGCTTTGCCCTTGAAGTAGTAGTACGCCGCGACGAAGAACCACACCGCCGCCAAAATTCCAAGTATGCAACAAATGTAGGTGATAACCCTGCCAATAGGCTGAACCAGTCTCAGCGAACCCGCTGCCGAGGCGGCGCTGCCGATGAGCGCAAAAAGCGACGCGAGCAGAAAAAACAAAACCGCAGGCAGACTCTTTTCCGCCTTTTCGGGAAGCGACGCTTTCTGCTTAAAGCTTCTTGAAAACACTATGCAAACAGCCGCGAGCGCGATAAGAACAGCTATCCTCAGCGCCGTCGAGCCGCCGTCATAGAAGCCTGTTTCAGGGTTAACGAAGAATAACGAATCTATTAGGCGGAAGGCGAAGAACCCCGCCGCCGAAAGACCGAAAAGATAAAACTTCCTTCTCAAAGCGTTCTCTCCTCAACGGGTATATACTCGCGCTTCTCACCGAGATATTTATATGCCGGACGAATTATCTTGTTGCCGAACATCATTTCCTCAACTCGGTGGGCGCACCAGCCCGCCATGCGAGCCACAGCGAAAAGCGGCGTGTAAAGCTCGGGCGGAATACGCATTGTGCTGTAAACAAGCCCCGAATATAGGTCAACGTTCGCACAGATATTTTTAATGTTACGTTTCTTCTCCATAGCCTCCGGCGCAAGTCTCTCCACCGCGCAAAGCAGCTTGTAGTCGTCCCCTTTGCCCGTCTCCTCGGCAAGCTCCTTCGCGTTCTTGCGAAGTATCGTCGCGCGCGGGTCGCTCTTAGTGTATACCGCGTGGCCCATGCCGTAGATAAGCCCCGACATATCGCCCGCCTTTTTATCAAGTATGCGATTTAGGTAGGCGGCTATCTCATCGTCGTCGTTATAGTCGTTTATGCCCTCCTTCATATCCGCGAGCATATTCATTACCTGAATATTCGCGCCGCCGTGCTTCGGGCCCTTGAGCGAACCGATAGACGCGGAAATTGACGAGTATATGTCCGTTCCCGTGGAGGTCAGCACGCGGGTGGTAAAGGTGGAGTTGTTTCCGCCGCCGTGGTCAGCGTGAAGCACAAGGCACAAATCGAGCAGCCTCGCTTCCTTTTCGGTGAACTTCTTGTCTGAGCGGTTAATTCGAAGAATGTTTTGCGCCGTGGAAAGCTCCGGCTTCAGCTGGTGGAAGTACATGCTCTTTTTGTCATATACGCGGCGCTTTACCTGATAAGCGTCCACCATAATTGTGGGCACACAGGAGATAAGCCCAAGCGCCTGATAGAGCGAGTTTTCGAGCGACATATCCTCGGGGTTGCCGTCATAGGAATAAAGAGCGAGAACCGAACGCGCCATCTTGTTCATTATGTTCGGCGACGGCGCTTTCATAATCATATCCTCAGCGAAGCCGTCGGGCAGCTCTCGAAGCTGTGCCATAAGCTTCCTTAGCATATGCATCTGCTTCGCCGTGGGAAGCGAGCCGAAAAGAAGAAGCCACACAATCTCCTCAAAAATATATCTGTCTGTGTCGGCGTTTGCCGTAATTATATCGTTTACGTCTATTCCGCGATAGATAAGCTTTCCGTCGCAGGGTACCCTTTCGCCGTCTTTCATCTCGTAGCCGACAACGTCGCATATGCTCGTAAGCCCCGCAAGCACGCCTGTTCCGTTTGCGTTGCGAAGTCCTCTCTTTACGTCATATTTCGACCAGTCGTCCGAGTTTATGTAGTTATACTTTTTAAATTCCTCGCATAAATATGAAAAGGAATCGCGCATTTCGGGCGTAAATTCCTGAAGCATAAAGCCAGCCCTCCCTACAAGAATGAATAACTTTTGATATTGTAGCACATAATTTTTAATTTTACTACTGAGGCTTTTGCTTTTTAAACAGAAAGGAACGAAAAAGATGAAGAAGAAGCTCGCGGTTGTTCTCGTTTTCGCTTTGCTTGTAACCCTTACCCCCGCGCTTGCTCTTATCTCGCCGGGCGAAGAAATAGAAAGCGAGCCATCGGCGGCGACTGTCACACAGCCGTCAAACGAAACGGAAATAATCGTTTTTGACGAAGCGGACGGACAAACTCTTGCCCTTTCCGAAAGGGATTACCTAATCGGCGCGGTGCTCTGCGAAATGCCCGCGACCTATGAAAAAGAGGCTTTGAAGGCACAGGCTGTGGCGGCGCGAAGCTACGCGCTCTATGTCAAGGCACTACGTGAGGAGAACCCTTTGCCCGAGCTTAACGGCGCTTACTTCACGGTCAACACCGACGTCCACACGGGCTATATCACCGATACCGTCGCAAAGAGCATGTTCGGCGAGCGCTATTCGGAATATACCAACAAAGTCGCTTCCGCCGTGGACGAGGTAATTAACTACGCTGTTTTGTATGACGGCGAGCCGATTGCCGCGTGCTACCACGCAATCTCTCCGGGAAGAACCGAGGCAAGCGAAAACGTTTTCGCCTCCGCCGTCGATTATCTTGTGCCTGTAGACAGCTCCTTCGACCAAAGCTCAAGCGGTTACCTTTCCGAAAAAAGCTTCACTCCGGGCGAGCTGCAATCGCTTCTGGAGGCTAATGTCGAGGGCTTCAGCCTTACGGGCAAACCCGAAACCTGGTTTAAGGGCGTCGTTGTCTCGGAATCGGGCAGCGTGCTTGAAGCATCGCTTGGTAACCGAACCTTTACGGGAACTGAGCTTAGAACCCTGCTGGGGCTTCGCTCGGCGGCGTGGGAGGTTTCGCTTGAAGACTATCTTTTCACCTTCAAGGTTAAGGGGTACGGTCACGGTGTCGGCATGAGTCAGAACGGTGCGAACGAGCTGGCACGGCTTGGCATGAGCTTTGACGAAATCCTGCGCTACTACTACATAGGCGCGGACGTGGCGGAATACTAAAACGGCAAAGCGGACCTGCGTGCTCTCGCGCCGCAAGCCGTTTTGCCGAAACTGAAAGAATGACTATCCTATTTAAGCACGCCCGTAAGGACGTTGTTCGAGGGAATCTTTATTAGGTACTCGACGTACTCCTCGCCCTCGCGCCGCTCGGTTTTGGCTCGAACTCCCGCTTGCCGCATAACCTCCAGCGCCTTTTCTATAGTATTAAGAAATATTCTTACATCTTTTATTGCGACCGTTCGCTTTTGAATATCGCCCGAATCCAGCTTTAACCGTTCACAAAGCAGCTTCGCCTTCGCTCCGAGACAAAGCTCGTCAGAAAGAAGGTCGGCAAAAATCGCGTTTCGTTCCTCTCTTGGCATAGTGAGAATGAACCTTGCTCTCTTTTCGCTGACACCCGCCGCCTCGCAAATCACCCGCTCACGCTCATCAAGGCAGAGTATCTCAAGCTTTCTTTCTATCTCCTCTTGGGTGAGCCCCGTCGCTCTGCAAAAGCTGTCTATCTCCCCGTCTCTGAGCCCCAGCGCGTAGTAAAGGCTCTCCGCAAGCTCGAAGCAGGTGAGCGGCTCACGGTGAAGGTTCGCCACAAGCGCGAGCACGGCGTTATCACGAGCCGTTTGCTTTACCACCCTGCAAGGCAGCCTTGAAAGCCCCAGTCGGCGTGCGGCAAGAAGCCTTCTTTCACCCGAAATGACGGTATAGAAGCCACGCTCCTTTAAAACCGTAAGCGGCTCGATTACGCCGTAATACTTAATGCTTGTTACAAGCGCGGCAAGCTTTTCCTCGTCGAAAAGGTGTCTTTGCGGGTGCTCGGGCGGCTCAATTTTTTCTGTTTTTATATAGGCGAACCTTATAGGCTCGCTTTTTTTGTTTTCCATAGAAAGCACCCGCCTTTCGTGTTTTCATACTAACACAAAAAGCGGGCGCTTGCCATATAATTCCATCTTCAAATTGCGGCTGAGTTCTACGTTTTAGGGTGAATTAAAGAGGTGATTTTGAGATATTCTTTCCGCTTCGCGGATATTTTGGCGCGGTTTGCGATATTTTTTTAACCACCACCACCACCCGCTCGCTTTCGTCGGGAAGGGTGAAACGGCGCTTTGCTATAACCATTCCCGAAAGCTCACGAAGCGCGTGCTTAGAGAGGGCTATCTCCTCCTCGGCGTCCGGCCCTTTCATGGCTATTAGGTGTCCGCCGGGCTTCACGAGCGGCAAGCAGTATTCCAACAGCGACGGCAGCTGTGCGACTGCACGCGCTGTTACGGTGTCAAAGCTTTCGCGGTATTCGCCGCGTGCAAGCTCCTCAGCCCGCCCATGCAAAGTGGTAACCTCGACACCCATCTCGGCCGCGGCGGCTTCGATAAACTTAAGCTTTTTTCCTGTCGCGTCAATTAGTGTAACCGAAAGCGACGGCTTCAGCGCCTTTAGCACCACGCCCGGAAACCCCGCTCCCGTTCCGACATCGGCTACCCTTCCTGCCAGCTCCTCAATGGATATCAGCGCCGCGCTGTCAAGCAGGTGCTTAATCTCCACCTCACGCGGTTCGGTTATCGCGGTAAGGTTAAACGATTTATTCGTTTCCACAAGCCTTTCGCAGTAGCCGTCCAGCCTTTTCGCCGCGTCCTCGCTTATCTCGACACCGAGCGCCGCCGCCTCGCTAATCAGTCTGTTTATCTCTATCACTCTGTTTCTCCTTTTTAAGCCATATTGTAAGCACCGAAATATCCGCGGGGTTAACCCCGCTTATCCGTTCAGCCTGCCCGACCGAGAGCGGCTTTACCTTGTTTAGCTTGTCTCTCGCCTCAATTCTTAAGCCAGTCACACGAGAATAGTCGAAATCGGGTGAAAGCGGAAGCTCCTCAAGACGTTTTACCTTGTCTATTACGCTCTGCTGGCGCTTTAAGTATCCCTCGTATTTTATCTCCGTTTCTGCCTGCTCCGTTATGGCGCGAGGAAGTCCGCCCGCTCTGGCTGTATCGTACGGCAGAATATCCGCGTAGCTCACTCCCGGTCGCTTTAGCAAAAGTGCAATAGACGCGCCGCTCGTAAGAGGCGCCGTACCCTTATTTTCAAGCATCTCATTAATGCCCTCGCTCGGCGGAAGCACCGTGTTTCTCATACGTTCAAGCTCACAATCGAGCATAGCCTTGTTTTTTAAATACACGTTGTATCTCTCGTCGCTTACCAAGCCCACCGTGTGCCCTGTTTCACAAAGCCTCCTCGCGGCGTTGTCCTGCCGCAGAACCAGACGATACTCGCTTCTTGAGGTCATCATTCTGTACGGCTCGTTTGTACCCTTTGTAACAAGGTCGTCTATGAGGGTACCAATATAGGAGCTTGCCCGCGAAAGCACCAGCGGTTCGCCGCCAAGCGCGGCTTTTGCGGCGTTAATTCCAGCTATTAGTCCCTGTGCCGCCGCCTCCTCATACCCGCTCGTTCCGTTAAACTGCCCCGCGCCGTAAAGACCTTTTACCGCCTTGGTTTCGAGGGTAGAGAAAAGACTTAGCGGGTCACAGCAGTCATACTCTATCGCATAGGCGGGTCGCATTATCTCCACTTGTTCAAGCCCCTCTATCGTGCGGTACATCTCGTGCTGAACATCAAGCGGAAGCGACGAGCTCATTCCTTGAAGGTACATCTCCTCGGTGCTTTTTCCACACGGCTCAATAAACAGCTGATGACGCTTTTTGTCCGCAAAGCGCACAACCTTATCCTCTATTGACGGGCAGTAACGCGGACCTACTCCCTCTATCTTTCCGCCGTAAATCGGTGAACGTCCGAGATTCTGCCTTATGACCTCATGGGTTCTTTCATTTGTATAGGCGATATAACAAACAGCGCTGTTCTCAATATCCTCCGGCTTATCCATAAACGAGTATGGCGTTACCAGCTCGTCACCGCGCTGTGGCTCAAGCTTTGAAAAGTCAATGCTTCTTCTGTGGACGCGTGCGGGAGTGCCTGTTTTGAAACGGCGAATCTCCACGCCGATTTTCACTAAGCTTTCGGTCAGCTTCGTCGCGGCGTTAACATTGTCAGGACCCGTCACCTTTGTCGCTTCACCTACAAATATCCTGCCGCCGAGGTAGGTTCCCGTCGCGACAACAACGCACTTTGCTTTAAACTCAGCACCGAGCAGCGTTTTCACTGCCGCTATTCGCCCGTCTATTGTAACTATCTCGGTCGCCTCGTCCTGAATAACATCTAAGCGTTCCTGGTTCTCAAGCGCACGTTTCATATAGCGGTGATACTCGCGCCTGTCGCTTTGCACTCTAAGGGAGTGTACAGCCGCGCCCTTCGCAAGGTTAAGCATTCGGCTTTGTATAGTTGTGGCGTCCGCCGCCCTGCCCATTTCTCCGCCGAGCGCGTCTATCTCACAGACCAAATGCCCCTTCGCAGTGCCGCCGATAGAGGGATTGCACGGAAGGTTCGCTATGGCGTCGAGAGAGAGGGTAAGTACGGCTGTTCTTGCACCAAGCCTCGCCGACGCAAGTGCCGCTTCGCAGCCCGCGTGACCCGCGCCGATAACTATTACGTCATATTCCTTAAATTCAAACATTTCTATTTCCCCACGCAGAATTTTGAAAATACCTCATCGAGTACCTTTTCGGTGACATTTTCGCCAGAAAGCTCGCCGAGAGCCGAAAGCGCCTCAGAAAGCAAGGCAAACACGGCATCAAGGGCTTTATCCCCGCCCGCGGCGGTCGCGTCGCTGACCGCCGCATACGCGCGCGCCGCGGCCTCACGCTGCCGCTCGTTCGCAAGAAGCGGAGCGGATACATCGAGTGAATCTGTCTTTACGGCGCGCGCGATAGCCCGCGATAGCGGGTCGGGCGGGGCGTCGTCTTTGGCGCTGATATACACACAGTTTGGAAAGGCGCTTTCAATAACCGACACGTCCAGCTTCGTTTCAAGGTCGGTCTTGTTTATTACCGCCACTACGTTCTTGTCGCGAAGTCTGCTTATGAGCGCGAGGTCGTCGCCGTCCAACGCGCGCGAGCTGTCGAAAACGGCAAGCACAAGCGCGGCGTTCTCAAGCCTTCCGAGCGCCCGTTCAATTCCAAGTTTTTCTACAAGGTCGTCGCTCTCGCGTATTCCCGCCGTATCGGCGAGTAGAAGTGTAGTTCCGCCAAGCCGTACGCGCTCCTCCACCACGTCTCTTGTTGTGCCCGCAATCGGAGTAACAAGCGCCTTCTCAGTCCCCGAAAGCAGGTTAAGAAGGGTGCTTTTCCCTACATTCGGACTGCCGACAATCGCCGTCGGCACACCGCGCATAATATTCACGCCTGTCTCATAGCTCAATATCAGCTTGTTTAGTTCGTTCTTCAGTTCAAGCAGCTCTTTGTTTAAAAAGTTCGAGTCTATCGGGTCAACGTCCTCCTCGGGAAAATCAATGAAGGCGGAGATATGTGCCTGCATATCAATTATTCTGTTTTTCAGCTCCTCGGTCTTTTTATAGAGCGACCCATGCGAAAGCGCCGACGCCGCCAGCTCGCCCTGTCTTGACGCGGCGTTAATTATATCGGCGACCGACTCCGCCTCGGTAAGAGAGATGCGTCCGTTGAGGAAGGCGCGGCGGGTAAACTCCCCTGGCGCGGCGGGCTTTGCGCCGCTGTCCAACACGGCTCGCAGAACAAGCTCACACGCTATCTCGCCGCCGTGACACATTATCTCAACAACGTTTTCTCCCGTAAAGCTTCGCGGCGCACGAAAAACCAGCGCCACCGCTTCGTCTATAAGCTCACCCTCGCGGTTTTTGACGTCGCCGAGCCGCGCTGTGTAGCCCGAAATCGCCGAAAGGCTTTCGCCGCCTCGGGCAAAGAATATCTTGTCCGCAATAGAAAACGCGTCCTCACCCGATATTCTGATTATTCCTATTCCACCGCTTCCCGCGGGGGTTGCTATCGCCGCAACTGTTTCAAAAATGTCGCTCATAATAACTCCGAAAATAAAACGAGGTCAAAGGCATAGGTGTACAGGGAAACTGTACACTTCCGACCTTTGACCTCGGTGTGTTTGTTTTCTTAAAACTCTATTTTGCTGTAAAGAGGAGCGGTGAATCCGTTCGAATCTCTTGAATCTGTCGGCTTTCTCGCGGGCTGCTGCGGCTTCTCGTCGCCGTCGCGCTTTTCATAGCGAGGCTTTCCGTTAAAGTTTCTTCCGCCGCCGCGGTTTCCGCTGTGGTTATCTCTGCCGTCGCGGTTGCGGTTGTCGCGAGTTCTTCCGCCTGATATAAGGGAGATTACCACGCGCCTGTTCGGCTCATAACCTACCGATTCGCTCTTTACGCCTTCAATCTCCTGAATGGCGCTGTGGACTATCCTTCTCTCATACGGGTTCATCGGCTCAAGCGCCTTGCTGTAGCGGGTCTTTTTGACCTTTGCCGCTTCGCGCTCCGCAAGCTCTATAAGGGTCTTTTCGCGCTTGCTTCTGTAGTTCGCTATATCAAGCGAAATCTTACTTGCTTCTTCCTCGCCGCCTGCTCTGTTGCAAACGAGTGTGCAAAGGTACTGAAGCGCGTCCATGGTGTCGCCGCGTCGTCCGATGATAAGCGAAGCGTCGTCGCCGTCCGCTTCAAAGGTAACGCCGCGTTCGGTTTTCATAGCCTTAAACTCAAGCTTGTTAGCTCCCATTAGAGAACACAGCTCTTTTAAATAATTGTATGCGAGCTTTACAGGCTCGGTAAGGTTCTCGTAGGCAACCTCTACCCCTTTATCCTCACTGCGAAGCACCATAGGCTCAATCTTCTTTTCCTCGCGTTTGGGCTGCTGGGGCTGCGGCTTCGGCTCGAGCTTCTTTTCCGCCTGTGCGGGCTTCTGCGGAAGCGGCTTAACTTCCTTCTTCGGCTGGGGCTTGTCCCCTTCGTTCAAAATAGTCTTTACGGAGAAGCCGTCGTCAATCGAGGAAACCTTAACCTCTGCGGGCTTTGAGCCGAAAAGCTTTTTTTGCGGCATTTCGAGAATCTCGACAGTCACGTCGTCGCGGGAAAGACCGAGCTCCTTGCACGCCGCCTCGACCGCTTCGTCCACGGTCTTACCGGTCATAATTATTTCTTGCATTAGGATAACTTTCCTTTCGCTTATTATGCTTAGTTGTACTTCTCGGCGTCCAGCTCACGCGCCTTCTGTAAGCGCAACTTTTCAAGCTCGGTGCCGCTGACATCCTTTTCGGCAAGAGTACCGTCCGAGGTCTTAACCTTGACCTTCTTTACCTCTTTTTTTGCCTTCTTCTTTGCCGCAACCATCGCCGCGGCTTGTTCTCTTAGCTGTTGCGGATTGCAAATCTTATAAAGAATATAAGCTTGCGCTATGCCGATAATGTTCTGGAACGCCCAGTAAAGGCTGAAGCCCATAGGATACATAAAGGAGAATACGCCGAAAAGCACTGCGGAAAACAGCATCATACCGAGTCCCTGTTTGCCGCCGCTTTCTGCTGTGCCGCTCTTTTTCATTGTGATAATAGTGGAGATTATCATTGTCACTATTGAAAGCAGTGGAATAGCAAGCGTAATAATATTCTGGAAGGAGGGAAGCTCGAAAAGATGTATCGAGCCTACACTCATATCAAGGTTAGCTATCTTGTCAAAATAATCGGCGTATTCGGGGTTTGACGTAAGCGTGCTGAAGGCGCCGATGTTTGTTTTAATCTGCTGAATGGCGGTGTTTTCAAGAAGAAGCGAGTTTGCCGAAGAAATCTCGGTGTTCTTCGCCGCTATCTCACATACCTGACGGATAAAGTCGGCGGGGAGTCCGAGCATGTGACGAAGGGGCTTATAAATAACGCGGATAAGTCCGAAGATTATCGGGAACTGAATAAGCATCGGCAGACAGCCCGCCGCGGGGTTATAGCCATACTCCGATTGGAGCTTCGCCATCTCCTCAGACTGCTTCTGACGGTCGTTCGCGTACTTTTTGTTAATCTCGTCTATCATCGGCTTGTACGCCGCCGCCATAGCCGTAGAGCGCTGTTGCTTAATAGAAAGCGGGAACAGAAGCACCTTGGTAATTAAGGTGAAAAGGAACATTGCAAAAACGTAAGCAAGGGGAAGATGAAGAACCTCGTTAGCAAAAAGGTAACAAACCTTCATTATCCAGCCGAGTGGAATTGCTACGTAATCCCATATAGTCATCTTCATTGCGGCGTCTACCACGTCGGCAGACGTTGTCGCCTGTGCGGCGCACGCGGTTACAAGTAACGCGATAAGCACCGTTAGCGAAATCAGGACTGTCTTCTTTTTCATTTGTACTCCTTAAGCTTCGGGGGTATTTTTATTTTTCCTTTGCGGAACGGGGTCATACCCGCCCCTGCAAAACGGATTGCATCTTAAAAGCCGCCACACGGAAAGAGCAAGCCCTACTATGACGCCTCGCGTCTCTATCGCCTGCATAGCATATTCGGAGCAGGTCGGCACAAATCTGCAGTTTGTTCCCAGCCCCGGCGAAATTCTATTTTTATAGAATTTCAGCATTCCAATAAGTAATTTCTTAATCATTTAAAACACCCGCTTTTTCCAGGTGTCCTTTCATTATGCCTAATATAGCCGTAGACTTTCTTGAGACGGTCGCGGCGCGGCAAACAAAAACTACGTCAAAGCAGCCGTCCGCGTCCTTAAGAAGCTCAACCGCGGCGGCTTTGACTATTCTTCGCGCGCGGTTTCTTTCAACCGCGCAGCCTATTTTTCTGCTTGTTGTTATCCCCATACGTATTCCGCCGGTTTTACGCGGTACTATGTAGGTGACTAAAAAGGGCGAGACAAAGCTCTTTTTGCTTCGGTAAGCCCTTTGAAACAGATAGTTCTGGTTAATCGTTTTAAGCTTGCCCATCGTAAAAATAAGAGCCTGCCGCGTTTAGCACGGTTGGCTCTTTAGGCGCTTAAACGGGCTCTACCGCGGGCGCGGCGACGGGCCAGAACCTTACGGCCGTTCCTTGTTGACATGCGCTTCAAAAAACCGTGTTCGTTAGAGCGCGTGCGTTTTTTGGGATGAAATGTGGGTTTCATTATTAAGACTCCTTTTTTATACCTTGCAGAGAATAAGTATATAACAAAGCCTTTTTGCTTGTCAAGTAAAGAATATATTATTTTTTTCGCGCCGCCCGTCGGATTTTGGTTAATTTTTTGAACGCAAACGCTCGTTTATTGTTGAAAACCTATCTCCTGTTATGCTATACTTGTAACATATTATATATGTATTATTTTAAACAAAAGGGGTAGACGATTTATGGAATCGTTCACGCAGTGCCTTGACGTTGTTAAGGAGTTTTGCAAAGAGCAGGAATCCGAAACCATCTACAATATCTGGCTTAAGGGAATAGAGCCCGTCTCCTTTGAAGGCGGCGTCGCCACCGTTTCGGTAAGCTCGGATTTTATAAAAACCATGGTTGAGGAGCGGTATCTCGACCTCATTAAGCGCGGCTTCTTTCAGGTTATGGGCTTTGAGGTGGAGGTCAAAATCGTCAGCCGCTCAGCCGCGCCGGAGCAGACGGAGCCTGCTGTTTTTCGCGCGGCGTCAGAGGACTACACCTTCGACAATTTCATTGTCGGTCCGGATAACCGCTTCGCCCACGCCGCGGCGATAGCCGTTGCGGCTAACCCCGCGAAGGCATATAACCCGCTGTTCATCTATGGCTCATCAGGGCTCGGTAAAACCCACCTCCTGCGCGCCATTGAAAACGATATTAAAAAGAGCCGTCCTGAGCTTCAGGTTTTGTACATTGGCTGCGAGCAGTTTACGAACGAGCTTATTGCCGCTATTCAAGCGGGCAGCACCGAGCCTTTCCATGAAAAATACCGTTCTGTTGACGTACTGCTTGTAGACGACGTTCAGTTCCTCGGCGGTAAGGACTCAACTCAGGAGGAGTTTTTCCACACCTTTAACGCGCTTCACAGCGCACAAAAGCAGATAGTACTTACAAGCGACCGACCCGCTAAGGAGATTAAATCGCTTGAGGAGCGGCTTCGCACCCGCTTTGAATGGGGAATTATCGCGGACGTTCAGCCGCCTGACGTTGAAACCCGCGTTTCCATCCTTTACACAAAGGCAGAGGCGCTCGGCTTGAAGCTTCCGCCCGACGTTGCCGACTTTATAGCAAGCAACGTAAAGAACGATATCCGTCAGCTGGAGGGCGCTGTAAAGAAGCTTGCGGCATATAATCAGATGGACGGGGTTGCCCCCTCAATTGGGCTTGCGCAAAACGCCATTAAGGATATTATGTCCGAGCAAACGCCTATTCCCGTGACGGTGGAAAAGATAATCAGCGAAGTGGCTCGCACCTACAGCGTTACCCCTGATGATATTCGCTCCTCCAAGCAGACCGCCGCCGTTTCACTTCCTCGTCAGGTCGCCATCTACATTGTTCATCAGGTGACACGGCTCACTATGGAAAAGATAGGCGCCGAATTCGGCGGAAGAAACCACGCCACAATCGTCTACGCTCTCGGTAAGGTCGAGCGTTTAATAGAGACCGATACCCGCTTGCACGAGCTAATCGACGACATTATAAAGAACACCACCTATTAACCTGTTTTCAACATTCAACGGCGCGTTTTCACCGAAACCCAATGCCGCGGCGCCTTGCTTCGGTTTTCAACAGAAGCTTAACAGTCGGAAGGTAATTATTGACAATTGCTTTCGTTCGCTGTTTTCGCTTTCTGTAGAGTCTTCAACACTTCTGACAGCCCCTAATACTACTGCTGTAAAAAATAGTTTACAAAATCACAAGAGGATGGATATAAAATATGAAAATTGTTTGTAACCGAATGGAGCTTCTCGAATCCTTGGGCGGCGTTTCACGCGCGGTAAGCACAAAGTCGTCTATTCCGGCGATAGAGGGCATACTTCTCAAATGCTCAAACGACACGGTGGTGCTCACCGCCTACGACCTTGAAATAGGCATTGTCACCTCCTTTGTCGCTGATGTAAAGGAGCCCGGCGAGATAGTGCTTAACTCACGTCTTCTTATTGATATGATTAGAAAGATGACGAGTGAGACGGTGACGATTGAAGCGGACAGCGAACTCAAGGCACAGATTAGCGGCGGCATAACAAAGTTCAGCTTCGTCGGTATTCCCGCGAGCGACTTTCCCGAAATGCCCATTCCCGACGCCGAGAACACCCTTACCATAAAGGCGGGCGTATTGAAGGAGATGATAGGAAAGACCATCTTCGCTGTCTCCACAAGCGACCAGAAGCCCGTACATACAGGCACAAAATTCATTATGAATAACGACAGCCTTACAATGGTATCGGTTGACGGTTACCGCCTTGCGGTCTGCACCCAAACGGTGGATTTCTCAAATGAGAACAAGAGCTTTATCGTTCCCGCGAAAACCCTTTCGGAAGTAACAAAGCTTATGGGCGAGGACAACGAGGACGTTAATATCGGCATAGCGAGACGCTACGGCGTTTTCCAGCTCAATAACTACACGGTAATCACCCGCCTTCTTGAGGGAGACTTCCTCGACTATAAGAAGTCAATTCCCGAGGGGTACAGAACCCGCGTAAAGATTGACGTACGCGAGCTGTTCGACGCGGTTGAAAGAGCTTCGCTCATAATTAATGACCGTTTTAAAAGCCCGATTAAGTTCGCCTTTGAGGACAACAGAACAGTTGTCACCTGCGCGACGGCGCTCGGCAACGCCTACGACGAGATAATCTGCGTAACCGAGGGCGACGGGGTTGAAATGGGCTTTAACAACCGCTATGTGCTCGACGCGCTTCGCAACTGCGGCTGTGATGAGGTCTATCTTGAAATAGGCGGGCCTATCTCCCCGCTCAAGATGGTTCCCGTACAAGGAAACGACTTTTTATTCCTACTTTTACCCGTTAGAATTAAGACGGCGGACTAATGGAAAATATAACGATTAAAACAAAATACATAACCCTCGGTGCGCTTCTTAAATTTTCAGGCGCGGCAATGACGGGGGGAGAAGCAAAGGAGCTTATCGCAAGCGGCGCGGTCACCGTAAACGGCGAGGTCTGCACCATGCGCGGAAAGAAGCTTTTCGGCGGCGAGGTTATTACTGCCGCCAATAAGGAATATAAGGTTGTGAAAAGTTGTTCCTGGTAAAGCACAGCTTGAACGGCTACCGAAACATCAAAGCTCTTGAGTTTGAACCGTCGCCGCTTGTCAACGTGATTTGCGGCGAAAACGGACAGGGCAAGACGAACCTCCTCGAAAGCGTGTTTCTTCTTACGGGTGGAAAAAGCTTTCGCGGAGCCAAGGATTCGTCGCTTATCGGACACGGCTCTGATTTTTCGGTTATTTCTGCGGACTTTTTCAGTGAAGAAAGACTTCAGAATATAAAAATTAAAATAAGCGATAAAGGACGCACTGCCTCGCTTAATAAGGGCACGGAAAAGAAGGCATCGTCGCTTGTCGGAAGGTTCTGCTCGGTGGTCTTTTCGCCTGAGCACCTTTCTCTTGTAAAGGGCTCGCCTAATATGCGAAGACGGTTTCTCGACACCGCGCTTTGCCAGATATCGAGCAGTTACCTTGCTTCCCTTCGCAGCTACACGCGCTTGCTCGACCAGAAGAACAGCCTTTTGAAGGACAGCCGTTTCATAAGCGCGGCAAACGAGATGTTGGATGTTTACGACGCTCAGTTTGCCGTTGCGGCGTGCGACATAACGGCAAAACGCCGCACCTTTATTGAGGAGCTTCTTCCGCTTGCCGAAAAGAACTACGAAAAGATATCGAACGGCAGAGAGCGGCTCGGCTTTAAATATATCTCCACCCTTTTCGGCGAGGGCGAATCGGATACCGATGAAGCGCTTTTGAAAACCTACGCGCTTCGCGCCGCCGACCTTCGCGCGGGCTTCTGCACGGCGGGTCCGCACCGCGACGATATCCTTATCAGCCTCGACGGCGAGGACTCAAAGGTGTTCGCGTCGCAGGGGCAACAGCGCTGCATCGTTTTAAGCTTGAAGCTTGCCGAGGCAGAGCTTATGGAGCTAAAGCTCGGCGAACGGCCGGTGCTTCTTCTCGACGACGTGCTTTCCGAGCTGGACGCGAACCGTCAGGATTTTCTTTTAGAGAGCATTACCGACACGCAGGCGATAATCACCTGCTGCGCGCCCGAGCTTATTCTTGAAAGGACCGACGCGCGTGTTTTCACGGTAAACAACGGACAGCTTATATAGGTGAGCGTATGTATATTCATCTCGGCGGAAAAACCGTCATTAAAACAAGTAGCATTTTGGGCATCTTCGACATTGACTACTGCTCGATAAGCAAACGCACCCGTGCCTTTTTAAGAAGCGCAGAAAAAGCGGGCGAGGTGGTTAACGTTACCGATGACCTTCCAAAATCCTTCGTTGTCTGCGAGACAGGCGGTGAGCGCAGGATTTATATTTCGGGAATCTCCCCCGCAACGCTAAAAAAGCGGGCGGATTATATAGACGAACTAAAGAGTTTTGAATAGCTGTATATTGAAAGAGGTAGTAATTGATGAGCAACACTGAGAACGGCAACTACGGCGCGGAACAAATACAGGTGCTTGAAGGGCTTGAGGCGGTAAGAAAACGCCCCGGCATGTATATCGGCTCGACGGGACCACGCGGGCTGCACCACCTTGTGTACGAGATAGTCGATAACTCTATCGACGAGGCTCTTGCTGGCTTCTGCTCCGAAATAGTGGTTACTATAAAGGAAAACGACATAATCGAGGTTACCGATAACGGACGCGGTATTCCCGTGGGCATTCAGAAGAAGACGGGGCTTCCCGCCGTGACCGTTGTTTTCACGATACTTCACGCGGGCGGCAAATTCGGCGGCGAGGGCTACCACTTTTCCGGCGGTCTTCACGGAGTCGGCGCGTCTGTCGTAAACGCCCTTTCCGAGTGGCTAACCGTCAACGTCTGCGTAGACGGTAAGGAATATGTTCAGACCTTTAAGCGCGGCAAGGAGGACAAGCCTCTTGAGTGTATAGGCGACACTTCTAAAAACGGCACTACCGTCTCCTTCAAAGCAGACAGCGAAATTTTTGAAGAACTCGAATACGATTACGAAACCCTTGAAACACGTCTTCGCGAGCAGGCGTTTCTAAATGCGGGAATTAAGATAATCCTTCGCGACGAGCGTAACGACGGCGAACCGCGTGAGGAGATAATGCATTACGAGGGCGGCATACGCTCCTTCGTTGAGCATATCCACGCGAAGCGCCAGCTTGATGTGCTTCACCCCGAGGTAATCTATTTTAAGACGGTTAACGATACTAACGAGGCGGAGGTTGCGCTTCAGTATAACGACAGCTACAACGAGCTTCTTCTTTCCTTTGCAAACAATATACATACTATCGACGGCGGAACTCACGAGCAGGGCTTTAAGAACGCCCTTACCCGCGTCTTTAACGATTACGGAAGAAAGCACGGCATTCTCAAGGAAAGCGACAAGAACCTTTCGGGCGACGACGTTCGAGAGGGGCTTACCTGCATAATCAGCGTAAAGCTGCAAGAGGCACAGTTTGAGGGTCAGACGAAGGGCAAGCTCGGCAACACCGAGATGCGCGGCATTGTCGAAAATATGACCTACCAAAAGCTGACCGACTTTTTCGAGGAGAACCCTTCGATAACAAAGTCTATCTTTGAAAAGGCGCTTGGCGCCGCGCGCGCACGCGAGGCGGCAAGAAAAGCTCGCGACCTTACAAGAAGAAAATCCGCGCTTGAGACGGCTTCGCTTCCCGGCAAGCTTGCCGACTGCACCGAGAAGGGCGCAGAGGGCACCGAGATATATATTGTCGAGGGTGACTCGGCGGGCGGCTCCGCAAAGGACGGACGCGACCGACGCTATCAGGCGATACTCCCGCTTTGGGGCAAGATGCTTAACGTCGAAAAGGCGCGGCTTGACAAGGTATACGGCAACGAAAAGCTTATGCCTGTCGTTACGGCGCTCGGCTGTGGGCTCGGTGACGAGATTGATATAACAAAGCTTCGCTACAACAAGATAATAATAATGTCCGATGCCGACGTAGACGGCGCGCATATTCAAACGCTGCTTTTGACCTTCTTCTTCCGCTTTATGCGCCCCGTGCTTGACCATGGGCATATTTTCCTCGCCATGCCGCCGCTTTACAAGATGGTAAAGGGGCAGACGCTTCGCTACGCCTACAGCGACGAGGAGCGCGATAAAATCAGCGAGGAGCTTGGCGGTAACGTAAAGATTAACCGCTATAAAGGTCTTGGCGAAATGAACCCCGAACAGCTTTGGGAGACGACAATGAACCCTGACAACCGCATACTCAAGAAGGTGGAGATAGAGGACGCCGCGAAGGCAGACGAGGCGTTTACAATACTAATGGGCGATAAGGTTCCGCCCCGCCGCGAATTTATTGAGCGTAACGCTAAATACGTTCAGAATCTCGACGTTTAAGGAGAATAACGAATATGGATATGAGCATATTTGATAACGAAAAGATAGTTACCGTAGACGTCGAAAAAGAGATTAAGAAAAGCTTCCTCGACTACTCTATGTCGGTTATTGTCTCACGCGCCCTTCCCGACGTGCGTGACGGCTTGAAGCCCGTTCACCGCCGTATTCTCTATTCTATGGAGAAGAAAAGCCTTACCCATTCAAACCCCACGAGAAAATCCGCGAAAATCGTCGGTGACGTGCTCGGTGAGTTCCACCCCCACGGCGACGCTTCGGTTTACGACGCTATGGTGCGTCTCGCTCAGAGCTTCTCTATGAGATACCCGCTCATTGAAGGACAGGGAAACTTCGGTTCCGTTGACGGAGACCCCCCTGCGGCTTACCGTTATACGGAAGCGCGAATGAGCCGAATAGCCGATTTTCTGCTTGCCGACATCGACAAGGAAACGGTTGATTTCGTACCTAACTATGACGACACCTCGGTGGAGCCCACCGTTATTCCCACAAGGATACCTAACCTTTTGGTTAACGGCTCGACGGGTATCGCCGTTGGTATGGCGACGAACATTCCTCCGCATAACCTCGGCGAGGTCGCGGACGGAATATCTTACCTTATCGACAATCCCGACTGTTCTCCCGTTGACCTTATGGATATCGTCAAGGGACCCGATTTCCCCACCGGCGGTATAATTATGGGGCGCTCCGGAATACGCGCCGCATACGCTACTGGACGCGGAAAGATTATCCTTCGCGGACGGGCGGAGATAGAAGAAACCAAGAACGGCAGAATGCGTATTGTCGTTACGGAAATTCCATATATGGTTAATAAGGCTCGGTTAATTGAAAACATAGCCGACCTTGTAAAGGACAAGCGCGTGGACGGCATTGCCGACCTCGTTGACGCCTCCGACCGCGACGGCATGAGGATACTTATCGACCTAAAGCGCGACGCAAACCCCCAAGTGGTGCTAAACCAGCTCTACCGCTTTACCCAGCTTCAGGATTCAGTCGGCGTTATAATGCTTGCCCTTTCCGGCGGCGAGCCTAAGGTTATGGACCTCAAGACTGTGCTTGAGCAGTTCATTAACTTCCGCCGCGAGGTAATCAGACGAAGGACACAGTTTGACCTTAAAAAGGCAAGCGAGCGCGAGCATATTCTTGAGGGCTTAAAACGCGCGATAGATATTGTTGACGAAATCATCGCCACAATCCGCGCTTGTAAGGGCGGGCAGGCGGAAGCAAAGACCGCCATTATGGAAAAGTTCGATTTTGACGACCCCCAAGCGGCGGCGATATGCGCCTTCCGTCTCGGTCAGTTAGCGGGTCTTGAAATCATTAAGATTCAAAATGAGCTGGACGAGCTTTGTAAAAAGATAGCCGACTACAACGATATTCTTTCCAACGACGCCCACCTTTACAGGATTATTAAAGAGGAGCTTATCGAGTGTAAGGAAAAGTTCGGCGACGAACGGCGCACGGAGATTGCGGCGGTGTCGGGCGAGGTGGATATTGAAGACCTTATCCCGAATGAGGAGTGCGTAATTACCGCCACCCATTTCGGCTACCTCAAGCGTCAGCCTATGGACGTGTATAAGAGCCAAAAGCGCGGCGGCCGAGGTGTTTCGGGAATGACGCGCCGCGAGGAGGACTTTGTAGAGGACCTCTTTATCACAATGAGCCACGACTACCTTATGTTTATGACCAGCATGGGACGCGTATATAAGCTGAAGGCGTACGAAATCCCCGAAAGCTCACGTAACGCGCGCGGCATTAACATAGTGAACCTTCTGCCGCTGCTTCCCGACGAAACCGTCACGGCGGTTATCCGCATAGGCGAGTTTGACCCCGAGGACGGACGCTACATTGTAATGGTCACTAAAAAGGGCATAGTTAAGCGCAGCAGCTTATCGCTCTTTAACAATATCCGCAAAACGGGTGTTTACGGCATTACCCTTGACGAGGGCGACGAGCTTGCCTGGGCGCGCCTTACCGACGGCACAAACGACCTCATTGTCGCGACAAAGAACGGAATGTCTATCCGTTTTGCTGAAACAGGCGCCCGCGCCATGGGCAGAACCGCGCGCGGCGTGAAGGCGATTACCCTTCGCGAAGGCGACTGCGTTGTTGGTATGGCGAGAGTTCGCGACGGCGCAAAGCTTCTTACCGTCAGCAGTGACGGCAAGGGACGCCTAACAGACATTGACAGCTACCGTTTACAGAACCGCGGCGGTCTCGGCATTAAAAACTACGACTGCGGCGAGGACGTTACGGTCGCGGCGGTTAAGGCTGTTGACGACACCGACGACGCCATTCTTATCAGCCAGAGCGGAATTATTATCCGCATGCATGTTGAGGACATAGCAGTTCAAAGCCGCTATGGTCACGGCGTGCGCGTAATGCGGCTTGGTGCTGACGACCGAGTGGTTACCTTCGCTCGGACAGACCGCGACGACAGCGAGGAGGTTGAAAAGCCCGAGGAGCTCTCCGAGGAGGAGAAAGCGGCGGAGCTTGCCGCGGCGAGCGGCGCCACTGAGGAGCAAGAAAACACGGCAGAGGACACGCTTACAGAAAACGACGACCCTTCGCCCGAGGATAACTGATAAACAAAGGGCGGGCTTTCCCGCCCTTTTATAATTACAGAAACAAGAGGTAAACTCTATGGCGGCAAACGGACTTTTACCAAAAAGCGGGCGTGACGGACGAGTAGAGCTTCTTCGTGTTCTCGCCTGCCTTATGGTTGTGGCGCTTCACGCTAAATCCAACACCTTTGTTGAGGGCGTACCCGTATATCCTCGGGTGCTCTTTTCCTGCTTCGTTTCGGACGCTGTAGCGGTGTTCTGGCTTATTATGGGCTTCTATCTGTTTAAGCCGCGCCCGTACAAAAGCCGGATACTTCACTGTTTACACAAGATAATCCTTCCTATGCTGTTGTTTACGCTCTTTTTAATCATATTTCCTGTTTTCAACGGTGAGTCGTTAAACTCTAGCTTGCTTTACAGCGGCTTGGTTTCAATCCTTTTGCTTGAGCCGCAAATTCCGCTGACAGGTCACTTCTGGTTCTTGTTCGTCTATGCTGTGCTGGTGCTTATATACCCAGTGCTTGACGCCGTGCGTGCCCGCTTTTTGTCCGACAGCAAGGGACGACGACGCTTTCTTTTAGCGGTGCTTTGCCTTTTTGCGTTTAATGACCTAACCATTAACCGTTTTTTGCGGGTTGACCAAATACCTATTACCGCGCTTATTCCCTCGGCGCTTATTGTGCTTTCGGGTTACGCGGTTTATGAGGAACGACAATTTTTTCAAGAGAACAAACACATGGGTGTTGTCGGTTTTACCTTGTTTGTCGCCGCGAATCTCCTTAGAAGCGTTTTGACCTATTTGCTTCTTAGAGCAAGCTCCGCTAATACCCATCTTCTCTATTGGTGCTCCTCTTTCGGTTTTATCGCTTCCTTGGGACTTTCGGTTTTCTTTTTTAGCTTAAAGCGAAAGGACGGCGCACTCAGTCAAATCGCCGCGCTGCTCGGCAGCTGCACAATGGTCGTCTACATTATCCACCCGTGGCTTATCTCAATGGGGCTTAACGTCAAGGTAGCGGGCATTGTCTGTAACGGTGCGGAAACCTTTGACCAGTATATAATTTTTGTCGTCTGCATGACCCTCGCCGTTTTTGTTATCGGCGCCGTTGTTTCCCTGCCCTTTTCCCTTATTAAGCGTCTTGTTATGAGCTTAGTCAGCCGTAGTAAAAAAACCGAGGAAAGTAGTGTTCTTGCAGATAACGCGTGCTTACAGCAAAACACACAGGCTTGATTTTATGTGGACGGTGGTTTATGTCTGAAATCTACTTTATCGGCGGGTCGCCCTGCAGCGGAAAATCAACCGCCGCCGAGTCACTGGCGAAGAAATACAATATGTACCACTGCAAGGTCGCAGGTTCATCTTGATGATTTTGTAGCTATGGGGGCGGCGGCAAAAAAGCCGATATGCTCAAAAATAATTAACCCTCCCGCCGAAAGGCGAGAGGGCTTTTCTTATATAAGGCACTGCTCTGCGACTGCCTTTGCCGTATGCTCAATAAAAATTAACCCTCCCGCCGAAAGGCAAGGGGGCTTTTCTTATATAAGGCACTGCTCTGCGACTGCCTTTGCCATATGCTCAAAAATAATTAACCCTCCCGCCGAAAGGCGGGAGGGTTATCTCTTTTTGGAGGCTGATTATTCAGCGTCAACCTTTGCCATATGCTCAATGAGGTTAAGAAGCTTATTGCTGTAACCCCATTCGTTGTCGTACCAAGAAACGAGCTTTACAAACTTGTCGGAGAGCATTATGCCCGCCTTCTCGTCAAATATGGAGGTTCTCGCGTCGCCTACGAAATCGCTGGAAACAACGTCTTCGTTGGTGT
>CAZUOY010000018.1:0-28799 GCA_964622315.1 uncultured Oscillospiraceae bacterium
TGCAAAACCTTTACCCCCAGTTCAAGTCTGGGTGGCGCCTCCAAAAAGAACACGTGCATTTATGCACGTGTTTTGTTTTTATGCGTTATATTTATAGACTTCACCCTTTATATCAGAAATGGCGAGTTCGACGAACTTATCGACGGTAACAACATTTTCGAGGATTTGTTCATCTTCTTCTGAATCCTCGGATTCTGCTGTTTCGTCTATTGGTTCGGCGGGCTCTTCTGCGGGAGGAGTTTCCTCAACAATCGGGTCCTCCGCAGGAGTTGCGTCGCCCGTATCATCGGGGACGGCGGGCACATCTGTGCCGTCTATTACCACCGATGTGGGTGGCTGGGTGCCTTCACCAACTTCGGCAGCCAGTGCCACGGGCATAATGCTCGTAAATGTAAGCATTAAAGCCAAAAGCAGTGAAAGTGCTGTGCGAAAAGCTTTTCTCTCTTTTCTCATTGCATTTTTCTCCTTCGTATACATTAAAATAATTAGGCAAATTTATATTTGCGTATACATACTAAACCTTTTTCGGGGAGCGCGCAAATAAAAAAACAGCGCAAATACGCTGTTTTTTTCGTTTCTGTTCAGTTTTTGTCAGAGGAAAAGCCGCCCGAAGACGGCTAAACCAAGGATGACGACGTAATTATCACACATCCGTCATAATTTGTCAACGTCCACTTAAACCACTGTCATTGCCGATATCCACCGGAACTCCTTCAAACGGAATATGATTATCATCTGATGTATTGCCGCCCGGATTAGAAGGAGCCGGTTCGGTGGGTGTTGTTACTTGACCTCCGGGTTGCGAACCCGTAGATGCGGTGCCGTTGCCAGAGCTATACACTGGCTTTGCAACTACAGTTACGCTGAATGTTGCGACAAGTCCGCCGTCAGATGTTACAGTGATAACGGCTGTGCCCTCGCCTGCGCCATATACTAACCCATTAGAGTTAACCGTCGCAACACTTGTATCACTTGAACTGTAACTGAGCGCTTCACTTTCAGCATCACTTGGAGTGAGATACGGTTTAATCGTGACGGAATTACCAACATATATGTTTCCGCTCGCCTTTTTAAGGTTGAGTTCTATTGCCTTAACAACAACCTCAACTGAAACCGTTTTATTAAGAGACCCGCTATTCACGGAGATTTCGCACGTACCCGCACTTACGGCGGTGACTGTTCCATCTTCGGACGCAAACGCTACAGCTTCGTTATTCGAAGTAAATACTGTATCGGTCTCTGTCGCATCGGCAGGTGTAAACTCAACATTTATTTTTGCCGTATTTGTGCCGTTGATATAGAGTTTAATACTTTCCGTCACCTTCATGTCAGTCGGCGTTACTATAACCTTCACCGGTATAACCAGACTCTGTTCCTCTACTGACGCCGTGATAGAAGCGCTACCCGCTCCTACTGCCGTAATTGTTCCGTTATCAACCGTTGCGACCGTTGTGTCGCTCGACGTCCACGCAATTTCCAGTTTAGCAAGAAACTCCGCTATCTGCTCCACCGAAACGTCTTCGGTAGCGTATTCTTCGGTTGCAAACTCCTCTATGAAGTTAATTGTGGTGCTTGTTCCCTTTTCGAGAACGATTTCGTTCAGCGCACTCGGAAGATTGAGGTCTGTGAGTTGTAGACCACACGCCGAAAGCGCAAACACGAGTATAAGGGCCGTAAGGACGGCAATAATCTTTTTCATGATAAACCTCCTTCTATTCCAACTAAAAATCGCTATGTTTTTAGTCTCGGGAGAGGATATACCTCTCCTTCGCCTTTATTATACCATAAATTAACTTAAGATACAATAGAATCATTATAAAAAGTCGCAAATTTCTATATTATCATACGCAATCGACGTGTTTTTGTTACCATAGCGACAAATAATTTACGGTGAAAGCGTTCCGAGGGCGGGTTTAGGTTTTGATGTTTTTGCTTGAGATGAAAAGACGCTCCCCTCTTTTTTTGAGGAGAGCGTCTGGCTTTAGTTTTTTAATGGTTGCAATTCAGGCTCAGGCGTGGCTAAGTGTCTTTTAAAAATCTGTTTAAATAACGTCCTAACTAACGGCTGAATAAAGAAAAGCTGTGTAAAAAAGGCAAAGGGAAAATTGAAACACACGAGTTTTAGCCAGTTAGCAAGTAGCGTAAGAATATTAAAGCCCATATAGTACGGATAATAGAGCCAAGCCGCAATGAAGCTCATAACCGGGCACATAAGACCAACGGTCGCACAGATAATAGCAGTTTCAAATATGACTGGATTTGTGGTTTTAATGTCAAACACGCGGTTGGCAAGCTTAAAGGAACAAGGGCTTCCCAAAACAATTTCCAGAGTAAACGCTAAAACAAATTCAATCACAACCACCGCCCATATCGGAACCATTTCTCCGAATACACTTATACCTCCTTGCTTGTTAATTGCAGATAAAACACTGCTCTCCCCTGTTACCGTCATAAGTAATGTTCCGTTTACAACATATAAACTGAAAAAAACAAATGAGTGAACTGTTATTACTACAGTTAGCAGGGCGAATATCATTCGCTGAAATTGATTTTTTGGCATTATTTTTCTCCTTAATTTTTTGCATAAAAAGTACACATACTTCCGCCGAAATCCGAAAAGGAAGCGATGTTCCGTAATCAGATTTACATACCAGCGGTAATACATGTGTCGTGTTCATCAGTATTTGTTTGCTTAAATATTATACAACAAATAGATATTTTGTCAAAGAAAAAACACCCGAATGGGTGTTTTTTGGTGGGGGCAACAGGGCTCGAACCTGCGACCTCCTGCGTGTGAAGCAGGCGCTCTAACCAGCTGAGCTATGCTCCCGTTTCGCTTAACAGCGGTGCAAAAAATATATTACTAAAAATAAAGGAAAAAGTCAATCGAGCGAGGCTAAATTTTGTTCGTGAGTTCGAGCAGTTCCTTGCTTGTAAAAAGGTATTTGCTGTTGCAGTATCCACAGACAATCTCGGTTTCGTCCTGCTCGCTTGCAAGCTGTTCAAGCTCTACCCTGCCTATGCTAATAAGCGCCTTCGTCATCTTTTCTCGGGAACAGTTGCATTTGTATCTCGCGACGCTCTCGTCGAGCACCTCAGGCTCAAAGCCTTCTAACACTGAAAATGCAATATCCGTCGGTGTTCTTCCCTCGTCAATAAGCGAAGAAACACTTTTCATCTCTTTTACGTTTTCTTCAAGTAAGGAGATTTCCTCCTCTGAAGCGCCGGGCAAAAGCTGTAAAATATATCCGCCAGCCGCCCTAATAGATAAATCAGGATTAACAAGCACACCAAGCGCGCAGACAGTCGGTATCTGTTCGCTAACGGCAAAGTAGCTTGTAACGTCCTCGGCTATTTCGCCGCTTACAAGCGGAGTCTGACCGATATACGGCTCCTTAAGGCTTAGGTCTTTAATAACCGTTAAGTTGCCCTCAGCGCCCACCAGAGCGCCTACATTAAGCTTTCCGTTGGTCTTGTTAAGCGGTAGGTCTGCAAGCGGAAAATCGCAGGTGCCGCGAACGTTGCCGTCACAGTCGCTTATCGCGATAACCGTGCCTATGCTCCCGCCTCCGTTAACCTTGAGCGTTACGCTATCTTCCTCGCTTTTAAGCATACAGCCCATAAGAGCCGCAGCCGTTAAAAGGCGGCCGAGCGCCGCTGAGGCGGTAGCCGAGGTTTTGTGAAAGCGTTCCATTTCGCGGCATATATCTGTTGAATCTATCGCGCAGACAAGAGCCCCACCGTTTCGGGAAATAGTTCTTACAATATTATTCTTCAATTTCTAAACTACCTTTTTCGCTGTGAATAGTATTCTTTGTGTCGTGTCGCATACACCTTCGAGATTTTCAAAATCCAACGCGCTTATTAGCTCATAGCCGCTTTTTGTAAGAGCGGTTTTAATCTCGCCAATTGAGTAATCATACTCAAAAAACTCGTCAGAAACCCTGTCGTAAAGACCGTTATTTGAAACGCAAAACAGGTCGGCGTTAATTTTTACTCTGCGTTTCTTCTCCTCGTATTCGTTTTGCCAGACAAGCATCACGTCTTCTTCCTCGAACACGAAGGCGTTGTCAGACAACACTTCCCTATGTTTATAGCTTGTATTCATATCGAAGATTAGCAAGCCGTCGATTTCCGTAAACAAAGAAAAACGTGAAAACACCTTTTCTATCTGTAACAGGCTTTCAATGTGGTTTAGTGTGTCGAGCGTACATACAACCGCTTTTACAGTGCCATACAGGTCAAGCTCGCATAAATCTTGACATAGAAACGGAATGTCAGCCTTCTTTGAGCGAGCCTTTTCGCTCGCCACCGCCAACATATCCTCGCTGATGTCCACACCTATCATATCATAGCCGAATTTATTCAATAATAAAGTCATAGTGCCGGTACCGCAGCCGGCATCCAGCACAATTCCTTTTATTTTATTGCTTTTTAAGGTCTTGTCAATAAGCTTTGAATACCGCTTATAATCAACATTTTCAGTATATCTGTCATAAACGCAGGACAACGCCGCATAGCTATTTTGCATACTTGTCCAGCCGTTTAAGTATCGTGATATATCCGTCGTTTCCAAAACTAAGCGAGCGATTAACGCGGCTTATAGTAGCCGTGGAGGCTCCCGTTTCTTTAACTATCTCGCTGTAAACGGTTTTATTGAGCAAAAGCTTAGCTACGTGGTAGCGCTGAGAAAGAGCCTTAAGCTCGGGGCGCGTACACAAATCGTCAAAAAAGTCGTAGCACTCGTTAATATCCTTTAGCGCAAGCACAGCCTCAAACAGCTCGTCAAGCTCGTCGGATTTAAGTTTAGCATCCATAGTTCAGACCTCCTGCATAACGCTTTTACAGTTTAACACACGAAAGTAAGAAAGTAAATACCTAAATGTCGTTTCTGACTATATCCTCATAGCTTTCACGTTTGATAATCGTTTGCGGTTCGCCTTCTCTGATAAGCACCATTTCAGGTCGAGGTATCCTGTTGTAGTTCGACGCCATTGAGTAGTTATATGCGCCCGTCGAAAGCACAGCCATTATATCGCCGACAGCGCAATTCTGAATAAAGGTGTTCTCTTGAATTAGGTCGCCGCTTTCACAGCATTTGCCTGCAATAGTCACCTTCATATCGGCTTTTTCAGCCGCCCTGTTAGCAATAATTGCTGTGTACTCACTTCCATACAGCGCATAGCGCGGATTATCAGTCATTCCACCGTCAACTGATACATACGTCCGCACGCCCGCTATTTCTTTTATTCCGCCGACTGTATAAAGGGTAATTCCCGCCGAGCCGACTATACCCCTGCCGGGCTCCATAATAATATACGGAAGCTCTATGTTTAGCGCTTCACATTCGCTTTTTATTACCTTTGCCACCGTGTCAATCATATCCGAAACAGGCGAAAACATATCACTGTCAACATACTTTATTCCAAAGCCGCCGCCCAAATTCAGCTTGCTGATATTTGCGCCGTATTCCTTGTTAGCCTTGTTAAGAAAACGAAGCATTATGCGTTCGGCTTCACAGAATGGCTCGCTTTCAAATATCTGTGAACCTATATGACAATGAAGACCGTTAAGCTTTAAATTTTTATGTGAAAGCGCCGTTTTTACAGCGGTGTCAGCCTCGCCGTTCTCCAACGCAAAGCCGAATTTGCTGTCTATGCTTCCTGTCATTACATACTTGTGTGTGTGCGCCTCTACGCCCGGCTTAATGCGAAGCATAATTTCCTGTGTTTTCCCCAAAGCCTCGCATATTCCGTTCAAAAGTTCAAGCTCAAATATATTATCAACAACTATTATACCTACTCCATATTCGACGGCTTGCGTGAGTTCAGCGGGAGTAACGTTGTTTCCGTGAAGAATTATTTTTTCAGCAGGAAAATCAACCGTGCGCGCTGTGTAAAGCTCACCGCCCGAAACTACGTCCACACCCATATTTTCGCCGTTGACTATTCGCAGTATTTCTTTGCAGTTCAACGCCTTGCTTGCATAATATGCCATAGCGTTATCACCGTAATTACGCTTAAGCGCTTGCGTGAAGCAATTGCAATTCGACAATATATCGTTCTCGCTTAATACGTAAAGCGGCGTTCCGAAGCGTTCGGCAAGCGCTGCGGTATCAACTCCGTCAATTGCGAGATGTCCCATTTCGTTAACTGAAAGGCAGTTTGATATGTTCATTCTTTTTCCTCTAACAATTCGTTTATTTTTTCTCTTAGCTTTTCGGCGCAATCAGATGAGTTAACAGTAAACGGCATCGTACTCTTAAGCCCATAAACTTTCAGCCATTCCTCGAAGCTGTTTAGTTTATCATTATATTCCGTTTTATTCAGCTTGTCCGATTTCGTAAGCACCGCTAAGGTTTTAATTTTGCTGTGAAATAGGAAGCCGAGCATTTCAAAGTCCTCAGGAGACGGCTTGTGGCGCATATCAAGCAGCTGAACGGCAAGTCTGATATCACGTCCTGAGTTGAAGAAATGCTCCATAAGCGCCGCCCAGCGCTTCTTCTCGCTTTCCGAACGCTGCGCATAGCCGTAGCCCGGAAGGTCAACAAGAAACTCGCCCTCACCCGCTGAAAAGAAGTTAACCGTTGTGGTTTTTCCCGGCGTGGAGCTTACCCTTGCAAGCGATTTCCTATTGCAAAGCTTATTGATAAGCGAGGATTTACCTACATTGGAACGACCGCAAAAGACAACCTCGGCGCCCTTTGAGGGCGGAAGCTGCGCGGCAAGTCCGTATGATGATAGAAATTCTGCTTTTAAAAAGTTCATATTACCTCAGTTCATTGCGGTTGCTGTTTCGCGCGTATTGGTTGCGACGCTTTTAATCTTCTTTTTCTTGCCTTTTAAAATCAAAGCAAGCTCCAGCACTTCTTTGACACTTTCAACTGGAATAATTTTTAGGCCACTCGTTATCGCTGAATCTATCTCCGTAAGGTCACACAGATTATCCTTTGGAATAATAACAGTATCAAGCTTTTCTTTGTAGGCGGCAATAAGCTTTTCCTTCAGACCACCTATAGGAATTACTCTGCCTTTAAGGGTAATTTCACCCGTCATCGCTATGTTCTTCCTCACAGGAATATCACATACGGCTGAAAGCAAAGACACACAAAGTGTAACACCCGCTGATGGTCCGTCCTTCGGCACCGCCCCCTCAGGCGCATGTATATGAATGTCATACTTTGAAAGCAGGTCTTTCGGCACGCCATAGCTTTCGGGAAGGGTTCTAATGAATGTAACGGCGAGCTTTGCCGATTCCTTCATTACGTCCCCAAGACTACCAGTAATCTCAAGCTTTCCGCTACCGTTAACGACTGTGGTTTCAATAGGCATAACTTCGCCGCCTACCGATGTCCACGCAAGACCATTGACAATTCCAGCTTCCTCTTTATGGCTTGCTATACTGCCCCTGTTCATCGGCGGACCAAGCAATTTTTCAAGTGTAAGGTTATCCACCTTTACAACATCGGTTTCGCCCTCAACAATCATTCTTGCGGACTTTCTTATTAGCTTCGCTATGCTTCTTTCGAGATTACGGACGCCCGCCTCGCGAGTATAATCATCTATTAACTCATACATAGCCTTATCGGTTATTGAGAACTGCTCTTTACTTAAACCATGGCGAACAAGCTGCTTTTTTACAAGATGCAGCTTCGCAATTTTCAGCTTTTCCGTTCTTGTGTAGCTTGAAAGCTCAATTACGTCCATTCGGTCATAAAGAGGCGCGGGAATTGACGACGGGTCGTTAGCCGTTGTTATAAACAAAACCTTACTCAAATCAAACGGAAGGTCAAGAAAGTGGTCGCGGAAGGAGTTGTTCTGTTCAGGGTCAAGCACCTCAAGCAAAGCCGAGGCGGGGTCGCCACGGTAGTCGTTGCCGAGCTTGTCGATTTCGTCAAGAAGAATTAGCGGATTTGCACTCCCCGCGTGTTCAATGGCGTTGATTATTCGTCCGGGCATTGAGCCGACATAGGTGCGGCGATGACCGCGTATTTCGCTTTCGTCACGAACGCCGCCAAGCGACATTCTGACAAATTTACGCTTCATACATTCAGCAATAGAACGAGCGATAGATGTCTTTCCGACTCCGGGAGGGCCGACAAGACAAATAATTTGGCTGTTCATATTCTCCGTAAGGCTTCTTACCGCCAAAAACTCAACTATTCTTTCCTTGACCTTTGTCAAACCGTAATGGTCTCGGTCGAGGATACGCTGTGCGTTCTTTAGATTGTAGCTGTCTTTCGTAAAGACGTTCCACGGAAGCTCAACTACCGTATCAAGATATGTTCGAATTACCGCCGCTTCTTGAGAGTTGCTTGGTGTTTGAACGAGGCGCTCAACCTCTTTCATAAGCTTCTTAATATATGCGCTTTCAAGCGGGAGTTCTTTTATGCGCTTACGATACTCCTCCGCCTCGGTAACGGTGTCGCCGCCCTCGCCAAGTTCATCTGAAATAACCTTAATCTGTTCGCGCAGATAGTATTCTCTTTGATTCTGGTCGATTGACTCTTGAACCTTATTTGTAATATCGCGCTCAATGTTAAGAATATTATTCTCTTTAATCAATGCGTTATATAAACGAATCAAGCGCTTCATAGAATTTGATTCTTCAAGTATATCCTGCTTTATTGCGAAATCGATATTAAGGTTGTGCGCAAGATATTCCACAAGCTTCGCGGGGTCACGCTCAGAGAAGCCCTCAAGCACAATGTCGTTGGCAAGACGCGGGAAGTACTCAATATACTCATCAAGCTGGTCGCGAACCGCACGAACCATTGCGTCCGCGCCGTCAAGCTCCATCTCCTTTAGCGGACGAACGTTTGAGCGCATAACCGTCGCGGTGTAATACTTTTCTTCACTGTCGTGAAAATCTATCAGTCTTGCGCGGTAACGGCACTCAACAATAACCTTTATGTAGTTATCGGCAAGGCGCAGTACCTGCTGGACGTTTGCCATTACACCGTATCGATAAAGGTCGTCTTTGGACGGTTCCTCTACCGCGGTGTCTCTTTGCGCTATGAGAAAAACAGGCGTGCGTGATTTCATTGCGTGTTCAATAGCAAGAATAGATTTCTTCCTGCCCACGTCAAAATGATTTACAGTATCGGGAAAAAGCACCGTTCCGCGCATAGCTACCACGGGAACAGTAAGCATATTATCAGATTTAAGGGTTACCTTTGCCGTCATTTCAATACCTCGGATAATTATAAGTATGGTTATTATAAAATATTACACTAATAATTGCAATAAAAAAGGGAAGTCAAATACTTCCCTTTTCGCTCTTTAACTTTAGTTTCGGCGCTCCGTTATTTACGCTGTCATCGTCAATAATTATTTTATCAACGTCTTTACGCGAGGAAACGTCATACATTATCGGGATTAGCAGGTCCTCCATTATAGCACGCAGACCGCGTGCACCGCTTTTGCGTTCAATCGCCCGTTTAGCTATTTCCCGCAAAGCTTCATCGGTAAATTCAAGCTTAATTCCGTCCATTTCAAGTATGCGCTGATACTGCTTAACGATAGCGTTTTTAGGCTCAACAAGTATCCTTACAAGCATATCCTCGTCGAGCGAATCAAGCACGGATATTACGGGGATTCTTCCTACAAGCTCGGGAATGATTCCAAACTTCACGATATCCTGACTTGTTATCTGCTTCATAACCGCTTGGTCATTCTTGTCGCCCTTTTCGGTTATGTTGGCGCCGAAACCGAGAGCGCTGGACGCTACTCGCTGTTCAATAATCTTGTTTATTCCGTCAAATGCGCCGCCACAGATAAAAAGAATATTTGTTGTGTCAATCTGGATAAACTCCTGATGAGGGTGCTTTCTTCCGCCTCCGGGCGGAACGTTCGCCTGCGTTCCCTCGATAATCTTCAAAAGCGCCTGCTGTACACCTTCACCGCCAACATCGCGGGTAATAGACGGATTCTCGCTCTTTCTCGTTATCTTGTCAATCTCATCAATATAGATAATGCCATGCTGAGCTTCCTCAATGTTGAAATCTGCCGCTTGAATAAGCTTTAAAAGTATATTTTCCACGTCTTCGCCGACATAGCCCGCCTCGGTTAAGGTAGTAGCGTCGGTTATCGCAAAAGGAACATTCAGCGTTTTGGCGAGGGTTTGAGCAAGATACGTTTTACCGATACCTGACGGACCAACAAGAAGAATATTGCTTTTTTGAAGCTCAACCTCGTCGCCCAACTCGTTGTTTGCTATTCTTTTATAGTGGTTATAAACCGCAACGGAGAGAACAATTTTAGCCTCCTCTTGACCGATAACATACTGGTCAAGCACCTGTTTCATCTCCTTGGGACGCAAAAGCGCGCGTTTCTTTGTTTCCACAAAGTTTCCCGTGCCCTTTTTCGGCGGCTGACTCTTTCGAGTTTCGCCCACAACGCCGTCGTCCTCAAGAAGCGAATAGCAAAGCATTACACATTCGTTGCAGATGTGAATATTAGGGCCAACAAGCATTCTCTCCACTTCGTCCTGCGTTTTACCGCAAAACGCGCAGTGCATTATCTTTTTATTACCTGCCATCTATTGCTCACAATTCTTATCTTTTAATAAATACGTCGTCTACCAAGCCGTATTCCTTCGCTTGCTGTGCTGTTAAAAAGTTATCTCTGTCCGTGTCGCGCTCGATAACATCAAGCGGCTGTCCAGTCATATCGGAAAGCAGCTCATTCATCTTTTTCTTAATCGCGATTATTCTGTCGGCGTGAATTTTAATGTCGGTCGCTTGTCCTTGCATTCCGCCCAAAGGCTGATGAATCATTATCTCGCTGTTAGGAAGCGCATAGCGCTTTCCCTTTTGACCGGCAGCCAACAAAAACGCCGCCATCGACGCCGCCATACCGACACAGATAGTCGAAACGTCGCACTTAATATAATTCATGGTATCGAATATCGCCATTCCTGAGGTTATCGAGCCTCCGGGGCTGTTAATGTAAAGACTGATATCTTTAGCGGGGTCCTGTCCTTCGAGATAGAGTAACTGTGCGACGATAAGGCTCGCCGTGGTGTCGTTAATCTCCTCGGAAAGGATAACTATTCGGTCGTTAAGCAGACGGGAAAAAATATCGTAGGAACGCTCTCCCCTGTTTGTCTGCTCTATAACCATCGGTACTAAACTCATTTTAAAACCTCCAAAATATTTATGTAGGTTATTTCTCCTCAGCCTCAGCCGTTTCCTTTTTCTCAGCCTTTTTTGCGGGCTTTTTTGCCGAAGCCTTCTTTTCCGCCGTCTTATCGGATTTCTTTATCTTCTCAACGGAAATTTTAGCGTTTTCCTTAACAAAATCAATCGCCTTATTTACAGAAAGGTCTTTTACCATCTCTTTTTCGGGAATAAAGGATTTTATCTTCTCGACTTCCATCTTATAAACATCTGCGAGCCGCTGGAACTCTTTTTCTATTTCCTCTTGGCTTACTTCAAGCTTTTCAGCACGTACGACAGCCTCAAGAGCAAGACGAGTCTTCACAAATTTTTCTGACGGCTCTTTAAAGGTCTTTCTGAAATCCGTCTCGTTCATACCGGTATACTGCAGATATGTCTTTAAATTCATTCCCTGCGACTGTAAGCGGTATTCAAAGTCGCGAATCATCTCGTCAATGCGTTCCTCTATCATGATTTCGGGGATATCGCCTTCAAGAGTCTCGGTCATAATATCGACGATATCGTCCTCAACCTCGTGTTCAGCCATATCCTCGTTATTCTTCGTCAGACGTTCAATAATGCTCTTTTTCAGCTCATCGAGGGTATCAAATTCGCTAACGTCCTTAGCAAGCTCATCGTCTACAGTCGGAAGCTCTTTTTTCTTTAATTCGTGAAGCTTAATCTTGAAGATAACAGCCTTGCCTGCAAGGTCCTCGGCGCCGTACTCATCAGGGAAAGTTACGTCTATATCAAATTCGTCGCCAGGCTTATGTCCGACAACCTTTTCTTCAAAGCCAGGAATAAACTGACCGGAGCCAAGCGTAAGCTCGTACTTTTCGCCCTTGCCGCCCGGGAAGGCTACGCCGTCCTTAAAGCCTTCAAAATCTATAGTCGCGATATCGCCGTCTTCCGCAGCGCGGTCATCGACGTCTACTATTCGGCTACCCTTTTCGCGCAGCGCGTTAAGCTCGCTTTCCACGTCGGCGTCCTCAACAGTATTGACCTTCTTTACCGCCTCTATACCCTTATATTTTTTTACCTTCAATTCTGGGCGAAGGGTAACGACAAACTTAACCTTTGCTCCCTTATCCTTACCCACTTCCTCAACATCCACCTCAGGACGTCCGACCGTTTCAATCTTCGCTTCGTCTAAAGCCTTATCAAACTCGTCGGGAAGCAACTCGTTAAGCGCGTCCTCATAAAAAAAGCCTTCTCCGTACATCTTTTCAATTACCGCACGCGGAGCTTTGCCTTTTCTGAAGCCGGGCAGAGAAATCTTTTTGTTTTCACGGTGATAAACCTTGTCAACCGCCTTAATAAATTCAGCCGCATCTATTGATACGTGAAGCTCATACTTTCCGTCATCTGTTTTCTTATGCTCAGTTAGTGCCATTTTGTCGTTCCTCCAAAATTAAATCTTTATTATTTTATCATAAACAAAACTAATAATCTATATTTATTTAATAATATATGGCTCAAATCTAAGAAAATCGGCGGACACGAGTTTGAATTCTATGCCGTCATATATTCCGTTATAGGCATAAGCAATGCTTTCGCCGTGTACGTGAGCATAATAGCAGCGTTTTATGCCGTTGTGTTTAAGTATAGAAACTATATCTTCACAGCAGGAATTTTTATATATCGGAGGGTAATGAAGAAAAGCAATGTTTTCTTCTGTTTTCAATCCCTCAAGAGATTTAATTGAAGCGATAAGTCTATTAAGCTCTCTTTGATATACCTTATCGTCGGGTGCTTCGTTTTCGTCGAAGAACCAGCTTCTTGTGCCGCAGATACCGACATTTTCAACTACGTAAGAATCGTTATGAAGAATGCTTATTGAATTGAAGTTATTTTTCTCAAGCCAGCTATCCAGCTTTTTTCTTGTCGTCCACCAATAATCATGGTTTCCCTTAAGAATAATTTTTTTGCCGTTCAGCTTGTTAATACAGTCAAAGTCAGCATATGCCTCGTCGAGGTTCATAGCCCAAGAAACGTCTCCCGGTATTATTACGGTGTCGTTCTCCTTAATCCGCCTTTGCCAGTTCTCGGTAAGACGTTCAAAATAGTTGCCCCACCCAGCGAAGATATCCATAGGCTTTTCTGTATTGAGCGAAAGATGAAGGTCGCCTATAACAAATAATGACATCAGCTTCTCCGTTGCTTTTCAAAGAATGTGTAAGCGTTTTCAAAGAATATTTTGTCGGTTTGCTCCTCACCGAAGCGCGAGCAAAAGCTTTCATACAGCCAAGGAATATATGATATATCGGGGCAGAACGAAGGCGGAGTGCCGCCGTCATAATCAGCACCGAAAGCGACGCAGTTTTCGCCGCCCATTGTAAGCATTTTATCAGCGTGACGAAGCAAATCATACAGCGCCGCGTCGCCCTCGCAAATAAACGGCGCGTGCAGGTTTAAGCCGACTATTCCGCCTCTTTTAGCTATCTCAATAAACTGTTCATCTGTTAAATTGCGTCTGTTACTACAAACAGAGCGAAGGTTTGAATGACTCGCGGCAACAGGAAAATCAAAACGACTTAACAGCTCATTCAAGCTTTCGTCGCAAAGATGGGAAACGTCCACTGCAATTCCCAAACGGTGCATCTCGCTAATTGCGGAAATACCGAAGGGTTTTAGTTTACCTGAACAAGCAGAACCGTAAGCAAGCTCGTTTTCGGCGTTCCATGTAAGACCTATCATTTTCACGCCGTCCTTGAACATAGCGTAAATATGCTCAAGCCTTCCGCCAAGCGCGGAGGCGTTTTCGACGCTTAGAATCGCGTTGAAAGATTTATGCTCACCCTCAGCCGTGTATTTTCCGTTCTCCTCGCATTTTAAGCGCGTGTTAACGGTTTCCCTTTGTTTTAAATAATAGTCGCGCAGGCGCTTGTATTCGTCGTGAGCAGCCTCGCCTCGAAGCCCGTCACGGATAAAAAGCGCAAAGCACTGTCGCCAGTCTATGATGTTAGAAGCTTTCTTAACCGAAACTTGAAGGTCGTTATCATAAACGCTCATATTTTGGTTTGCCGCTTCAAAAACTGTATCGCAATGTAAATCAAAATATCTCATAATCAAAAAGCATTCTCAATATGGTCGGTTACGTTAAATCTGTCTCCAACGTGTTCCACGGCAATTACGTCAAAGCGTGGCTGAAGTTCGCTCGGATTCCTTTTTAAATAGATATTTGCCGCGGCGGTAAGTCTGCGGCGTTTTTTATAATCTACGCTTTCAAGCGCGCCCACCAACGGACTTTTCGCTCTGGTTTTAACCTCAGCGAAAACAATATATTCGTTATTCTTCGCAATTATATCAATCTCACCGAAACGGCAGACAAAGTTTGTGTCTACTATTTCAAATTTTTTCTTTTTTAAATACTTTGCTGCAAAGCTTTCGCCTTCCGCACCGATTTTCATTACACCCTTCCCTTCAAAAAAGTCTTTCTGTGGAAAACTGTAATTCCGAATTTATCTATCGCGGCGTAATGCTCCTTTGTCGGATAACCCTTGTGCTTAGCGAAGCCATATTCGGGAAACTTATCATCTAATTCACGCATAAACCTGTCTCTTGTTACTTTTGCGAGAATTGATGCCGCTGCGATAGAAGCTGATTTTGAATCGCCTTTTACAACGGTTACGCACTCTGTTTCAGTTTTTGGCGCTTTGTTTCCGTCAATAAGCGCCGCTCTCGGCTTAACGCCGAGACCCTCAACCGCCTGTTTCATTCCGAGCATAGCCGCTTCGAGAATGTTAATTCTGTCTATCGTTTCGTTATCAATCAATGCTATTGCATACGCCTTCGCTTTTTCAAGGATTTCCTCAAAGAGCTTCTCACGCCGTGCTTTGCTTACTTTTTTTGAATCTGTAAGCCATTCAAAGCGGTCTTCTTCATTGAGTATCACCGCCGCGCAACATACAGGTCCTGCAAGCGGTCCACGGCCCGCCTCGTCCACTCCGCAGATTATTCCATACTCTCTACGAATGTCGCTATCGAAGGAATAAAGCTCCTCGTAAATCATTCATCAGGCTCCTCAAAGGTAATTCTTCCGAGCTTTTTTCCTCGAAGCTCGTCAAGCAGCATTGAAGCCGCCCGCAGTGTGTCATATTCGCCTTTTGAAACAAGCATTCCTCTTTTTTTCGCTATAAGCTCTAAAAGCTCAAAGCTCTGTTTCTGTGTTTCTTCTTCTGTTAGCTTATATCGTTCAATTAACCTGTCTTTATATCTTGTTTTAAGAACCTCCAGCATACAGCAAGCCACTTCCTCTACATCAAGAACATCGTCCTTAATCGCTCCTGTAAAGCTTAGCTTTAATGCCGTATTTATGTCCTCAAATTTACGCCACAACACCCCGGGCATATCAAGAAGCTCAATATCGGGTAATGATATCCACTGTTTTCCGCGGGTAACTCCCGGACGGTCTTCAGTTTTTGTTGAGGCTCTGCCGGAAATATTGTTTATAAAGGTCGATTTGCCGACGTTGGGTATTCCCACGACCATAGCGCGAATCTTAGTCTTTACCGCTCCTCGCTCGCTTTGACGTTCAAGCTTATCCTTGATTAATTCACGACACGCCTCAACACAAAGCTTTTGAAGCTTTTGTTCTTTACTTGAAACCGCAACGGCACCGTAGCCTTCGTTCTTATAATATGAAAGCCAGCGTTCAGTAGACCCTGCGTCAGCAAGGTCGCTTTTATTAAACAGCAATAGCTGAGGCTTACGCGAGGTAAACGCCGCGAGTTCAGGGTTTTTACTGGACAGCGGTATCCTTGCGTCAAGCAATTCTATTATTATGTCAACCTCTTTGAGACTCGCTTCTATCATTCGAAGCGTTTTCATCATATGCCCCGGGAACCACTGTATATTTGTAACCTTCTCCATCATTCACCGCTATTTTATCTCAAGTATTTCTTTTCCGAGCACGCACCGCTCATCAATAAAGCCTATTCCCGAAAAGCGACTGTCGTATGACTCGTCTCTGTTATCGCCCATAACGAACACGTAGCCCTCCGGAACGGTTATGGGAAAGGAGGTATCTCCTAAAAGGTTGTCCGCTGTCGGTGCAACGGGACTATTAAGTCTCTCACCGTCAACTGTAATTTCATAGGTATCTTTATCAATATCAATTTTTTGTCCGCCCAACGCAATTAAGCGCTTTACCAAAGGCGCTCGATATCCGTTGTTTTCGTCAAGAATAACTATATCTCCCGATTTCGGCTCATAGAATAAGCTGTAAGCGAAAACGCGGCTTTTGTCGTCGATAGTAGGATACATTGAAACGCCGTCAACCACATAGGATTTCAATACAAAAGTAAACAGAAGCATTACCGCTATCAGAGCGAACACGAAGGAATCCAGCCACTCGTAAACAGATTCAGCAGCTGTTAATTTATTGCTTTTTTCCATAATTCATCACCAATGTTTAGTATACCATAAAGCTTTTAATTCTCAAAGAAAAATAAAAAAGGAACAATTACTTGTTCCTTTCTTTTAATTAGTCTATGCGGCTTTTAAGCTTCGCGGCCTTACCGACTCTGTCTCTAAGAAAATAAAGCTTAGCTCTTCTTGCCTTACCATGTCTGACAAGCTCAATTTTCTCAACATTCGGTGAATTTACGGGGAAAACGCGCTCTACGCCAACGCCGTAGGAGGTTCTTCTTACCGTAAAGGTCTCGCTAATTCCGCCGTGCTGTTTTGCAATAACCGTACCCTCAAAAAGCTGAGTTCTCTGACGGTCGCCTTCTTTAATGCGGCAGTAAACCTTGATTGTGTCGCCGATTTCAAATTTCAGCGGCTCGGGGCGAATCATGCCCTCTGTAATTGTCTTGATTGCATCCATCTTTGGATTTCCTCCCTAAAAGTAAAATCAGACATTCATGCTTTAAAAGCAGAGGACTGTCCGCTTAATGTTTTAAACATTAACCCCGCCGGTTGCCCAGAGGATTATGCAAGCTTAAATATAATACCACACGAAAGTCTGGTATGCAAGCATTTTATCGGAAATTATCCATGTTTTTGGTCAGTATTTGGGTTCGTTTTATTAGAAGATGGTCTAATTCCTTTTCAAGTTCGCCGAAAATTAGCCCCGTAAGTACCGAAGGGTTAAGCGGGCTTTCGCTTCCGGCGCTAAGTATAAGCTCAAGATAGCACATCTCGCCTCGCAGATATACCTTAAACTTGTTTATCGCGGGTTTTATGTCTGTCTCTTTTACTATTCCCTTTTTATTCTTCTTTTCAATCAATAGCTCTTTGGAAGACAAAAGCTTTTCCGCCGCTTCTCTTATCCTCTCGTTTGATATATCGCCGTCACACATTTCTATTATATAACGTGCGTAAGCGATATCTCCAACCTTATGCTCGGCGATGTTTGCGTCAAACACCTCAATGCCCTTGGGAAGCTGTGGGTTAATGGCATAAACAATATTGGGGTCAAACTCGTCACTCAATAGCCGAATATCCACAGTTTCGCAAAGACTCTCCTGCCCTAATGACAGCGGAAGCGCAAAGGTAAGATAAAGATGCGTGTTGAAGCCCTCGGTGTACCATAACGGAAGCCCGCTTTTTTTTAGCGTACGGGAAAAGCACCTTGTTAAATCAAGGTGTGAAATATACTTTGCTTCAAAGGTCTTGGAAAAGTGAAGTCTAACGTTTATCAAAGCATTTCCTTCCCGTCATTGCCGAAATTCCGCAGGACGCGCATTTCATATCACATCTCGGCGTAGTTTTCGCCTTAATCGCCTTTTTGTATTCCTTAGCTAAGAAATCTTTATTTACGCCGTAATCCAATATATCCCACGGATTAATTTCGTCGAAGCCGCGAAGACGGTTAGCGTAAAATTCAGCGGTGAGCTTATTTTTCTTAAGCGCCGCAATCCAGCGTTCAAAGGAAAAGCCCTCGTCCCAGCTTTCAAAGATTCCGCCGTTAGTAAACACGTCATATATAACCTTTGAAAGTCTTCTGTCGCCGCGAGCAAGCACCGCTTCAATAAAGCTTGTTTTGGGTTCATGGGTACTTATTGAAATCTTTTTGCTTTTCACTGAGGTACGTAAAAGTCTTTGTTTTCTTATAAATTCGTCATACATATCCGCCGCGCAGAATTGAAACGGAGTAAAAGGTTTGGGTATGAAGCAAGCACAGCTTACGCTTACGTTAACCGACTTTCCCTTAGGCTTTGTCGGAAGCGAATAGTAAAGGTTAACTATTCTTTGCGCAAGCTCCGCTATGCCGATAATATCCTCGTCGGTTTCGGTAGGAAGCCCCAGCATGAAATAGAGTTTTACGCTTGTGTATCCGCCCTCGAAGGCAACCTTACAGCCCTCCATTATTTCTTCTTCGGTAATGTTTTTATTTATTACATCACGAAGTCGCTGTGTTCCGGCCTCAGGCGCAAAGGTAAGCCCGCTTTTTCTTACTACAGATATCTTTTCTATCAGTTCATCGCTAAGACTGTCCACACGAAGCGACGGAAGCGACAGATTAACCTTCTCGGACGGCGTCCACGACAGAAGCTTGTCCAACAGCTCCTCTATCTGCGGGTGGTCGCTTGTCGAAAGCGATATCAGTGAAAGCTCGTCATATCCCGTGTTATGACAAAGCTCTTTAGCCTGCGCGTTAAGCGTATCTGCGCTTTTTGCCCTGAACGGTCTGTAGATAAAGCCCGCTTGGCAGAAGCGGCACCCTCTCACACATCCCCTTAAAACTTCAATGTTTGCCCTATCGTGTATAGTCTCAATGAGCGGCACGGGTATGTTATCTGGATATTCTGCGTCGTTGAGGTTGAGTATTACCCGCTTTTCAACTCTTTCGGGTGCAGACTTAATTCTCTTTTTATACTCTGATATCGTACCGTCTTTGTTGTAAATCGGTTTATATAGTGACGGCACATAAACGCTTTTTATCTTTGCCGCTTCTCTTAACAGCTTTTTTCTTGTCCAGCCCTTCTCTTTTCCCTTCTTTACAAGCTCGCAAATCTCAAGGTCGAGCTCTTCGCCGTCACCTAAAACAAAAATGTCTATAAAATCGGCTATCGGCTCTGGATTGCACGCACAGGGTCCGCCGGCAATAATAAGCGGAAAGCTTTCATCTCTGTCCTTTGACCAGAGCGGAATCTTCGCCAGCGACAACATGTAAAGAATATTAGTAAACGACATCTCATACTGAAGGGTAAAGCCAACAATATCAAACTCAGTCAAGGGGTCTTTGCTTTCCAATGCAAAAAGCGGATAGCTGTACTTCTCCATCTGCTCGCGCATGTCAAACCACGGAGCAAAGACTCGTTCGCACCAGATATCCTCACGCTTATTCATAATATAATAAAGTATCTTTAAACCGAGATGAGACATTCCCACCTCATAGCTGTCAGGAAAACAAAACGCAAAGCGCAGCTTTACGTTCTTTTTGTCCTTTATTACCGCTCCGTTCTCGCAACCGATATATCTTCCGGGTTTTTGCACTGCGCGAAGCATCTTTTCAAGAGTGTAGTCTCTCATTTCCTCGTCCGTTTCATCTTTTGTATTAACATAATATCAAATTTTTATCTATTTGTATATCAGTTATCTGTAAAAGTATTGATTAAAAACATAACTCCCAATAACAACAATAGCGGGTTGTATTGGTTTATTAGAGAAATACAACCGATTAGCAGTATCATTGTGCCAAAAACAACACCGCATAGCTTTAAAGCATTTCTTGACGCTTTTTCGCTATAATACTTACTAAGAATATTGCCCAAAATTTCTCCGCCGTCAAGTCCTTTCACGGGCAGAAGATTAAGCGCCGCGAACGCGGCACTTAAAATTGCTTCCTCTCGTTTTTCGACTACAAGAAATACTAATGCGATAAGCAGATTAACAAAGCTTCCGCCGAGAATAGAAATATATTCAGCCGCAACGCTTATATGATTTGCTTTGCTCTTTATTTCCAGCCTTAAGAGATAAAAACGAATTTCCTTAAAACTCGCCCCAAAAACAAGTAAGGGAATTATATGCCCCGCCTCATGTAGCGCCGCAAACAAAAGACATAACGCCATATATTTTGTTCCGAACAACAGAAGTATAAAGATAAACGCCGTAAACCATATAGATACACAGACCTTAACTCCGAAAATCCGAAAGCGAATCATAATCAAACGCCATTTCTTTAATTTCGGATAGGTCAAGCATAGGTATCTCATTAACCATTCTGTTGTATTCTTCTTTTAACTCCAATAAAACAGTTGGAAAAAGCGTACGAAGCAAAAAGCAAACAACAACTATGGTTAGTGCGACAACGCCTTGAAACACAAATGGGCTTTTTTCTTCTTTCACTCAATCACCTTAATCAAATTATACATTTCTACGGAAGCATACGAAGCCGTCTCTACGTCAGGTTTGAAGATGGAATTATACCTGTAAAGCGCAATTCCTTTACAGTTTATTATTTCCTTGCTTTCTTTGTATTGTCGCGAAATAATATCAAAGCTTTTCGTCCATTCCTCCTTGCCGTTTCCGGCATATATATCTTCTGTTCCAGCTTTGTAAAAGCTCAAGCCTACTATCAAATCACACGTTTCGCAAAGCTCTGACCACTCTTTCAGTGTTGGTGAAAACGGAAGATATTCGTTCTCATATCCGAAATAAATCTGCGGACAGATATAATCAATATATCCCTTCGTGTTACACCACAGCTGAACATTCGCGTAATGCGAGCTGAAGTCACGTTCAATTGAAGCATCGGGACTAATGCCAAATTCAATTTCCTCGTCCTTTGCTTTAACTGTCTCATATACTTCGGATATAAGTCTCGAAACATTGTCACGCCGAAAATCCGAAAGCGACATCATTCCGCCGTTTTCAAGAAATTTTGCATACGTATATGCGTCATACTCCTCAGCGCTTGTTGGGTAGAAATAGTCGTCAAAATGAACTCCGTCAACGTCGTAATTATTTAGTATTTCTTTTACTCCGTTTACGACTAAACTCTTTGTTTCTTCGCTTGCAGGGTTGAGCGTCAGCGAATCCTCAAACTCTACAACAGAAAGCACGTCCTTTTCAATAAGCGCTTCTGTGAAGCTACTAACCGACTCGTTTTCACCCGCTTTCAGTCTATATGGATTTATCCATGCATGAACGCGGATACCGCTTTTATGAAACCGTTCAAGCAACAAAAGAAGATAATCAATATCCTCCGAATAATTTGAGTAAACCGTATTACCCGCTGAAATAAAAAACTCTGAGGGGTAAATAGCGTCGCCAAATTGTCTTACCTGAAGAAATACATCTGTAATTTTTAGCGACTCAAGATTCATAGCCATTTCGTCAGCGTTCTTCAGAAAAGTCACCTTATCATCTGAAATTATATCCGCTAAATCGAGATAGCTTATCCAGACATATCTTTTAAATTGTTCAGTATTCTCATTGTTCACTGAGGCTAACTCTGTTTCTTCATTAACATTTGTGTTTACCACCGTTTGATTAGCCTCTCGTTCTCCTAAAACAGAGGAACTGAGGCTATCCTCTCCGTTTGGTAGGGCTTCTTTTTTTTCGTCATTACCCCACAAAAACCATACAGCCGCAAGCGCCGCAATAAGTACCAAAAAAAACAGAATTCTTTTCATTGTCTTATAAATTCCTTTCGTCAATACCGCAGATAAAAATATAATGACAGCCCTGATAATATCTGTGGTCACAAAATATTTATATTCAGTATGACAGTGAAATAGCATAAAAAACACCCGCGGCTGTGCCGCGGGTGTAAATATAAGTGCTATTATTCGTCTTCTTCCGCCTCGCGAAGGTCTTTCGCGTCGTCAATAACCTTCTGCTCAAGATTAGCGGGAAGCGGCTCGTAACGAGCAAATTCCACTGAATAGCTTCCGCGTCCTTGCGTGGAGGAACGCATATATGTTGTAAAGTCGATAAGCTCGGACATCGGAACCTCTGCTTCAACAACCTGAAGTCCGTCCTCGCCGGGGTTCATACCAAGTACACGTCCGCGGCGCTTATTGATTTCACCCATTATGTCTCCGGTATTGGAATCGGGTACAAATGCCTTAAGCGTTCCGATAGGCTCTAATATTGCCGGCTTTGCCTGAGCACACGCCGCCTTGTAAGAAAGACGAGCCGCCGATTTAAACGCTACTTCCTTCGAATCGACGGGGTGATACTTGCCGTCATAAAGTGTAGCCTTTAAGCCTGTCATTGGATATCCGGCGAGAACTCCGTGCTGAATAGCCTCGCGAAGACCCTTTTCAACAGCAGGGATAAACTCTTTAGGTACCGTGCCGCCAACTACAGCGTTGACAAATTCAAAATCGGTTCCGTCAAGAAGCGGCTCGAAGCGAATTTGTACGACTCCGAACTGTCCCGCGCCACCTGACTGTTTCTTATGTTTGCCTTCAGCCTCGGCTTTTGCTCTTATTGTCTCACGGTATGCTACTCTCGGCGGAATAAGCTCAACTTCAACGCCGAACTTTGCTTTAAGCTTACTTACAACCGATTCAAGATGCTGTTCTCCAAGACCCGATACAACCTGCTGAACGGTTTCTTTATTTACGCTGTATATGAGGGTTTTATCCTCATCCATTACCTTTTGAATGGCAGCGGCAATCTTGCCCTCGTCGCCCTTATTCTTTGCTCTGAGCGCCATTGTCATGCTTGGGTGCGGGAACTCAATTGGTGCAACCTTATAAACCTTACCCGCAGAGCAGAGCGTGTCACCTGTTTTTGCCGCAGAAAGCTTTGTTACCGCGCAAATGTCTCCCGCGCCAATCTCAGAAGCGTCTATCTGCTTCTTACCTTTAACAAAAATCAACTTACCGGGCTTTTCAGCTTCGCCGGTGCTTGCGTTAACTAAAGCAACAGAACCCGCAAGTTTGCCAGAAAGAACCTTAACAAATGAAAGCTTTCCAACGAACGGGTCGGATACGGTTTTGAAGATATACGCAACAAGCGGGCCGTTCTGGTCAATCGGAAGCTTTACAGCGCTACCTGAAGCATCAGTTGCTTCAAACTCGCCTATTTCCGCAGGAGACGGAAGGATAAAGTTTATCGCGCCAAGAAGAAGGTCAATGCCTTCAAGTGTGGTGCTGTCTCCACAAAGCACAGGCATAAGAATACCCTGCTTTACGCCGTCTTTAATTCCTTTAATTATTTCATCGTTTGAAAATTCCTCGCCGCCGAAGAATTTTTCCATTAATGCTTCATCTGTTTCGGCAACCGCTTCGTTTATTGCGGCGCGAAGCTCGTCAACGTAACCAGCCGTGTCAGGAATGGCGGCTTCCGTAGCCTTACCATTAGAATATGTATATGCTTTGTTCTTTAAAAGGTCAATGTAAACAGTGGGCTTTCCCTCGCATACCACGGGGTAGACAATGGGGCATACTCCTGTTCCGAACTCAGCCTTTAAGCCTTCGTAAACCTTCTTAAAATCAGCGTGCTCCGCAGCCATCTTTGTCAGGAAAAACATCTTTGATTTCTTGTTCTTTGTGGCAAGCTTTATGGCTTTTGAAGTTCCTACCGCTACGCCCGAACGCGCAGAAACGGTCGCTATTACCGATTCCGCAGCCTTAATTCCTTCGTAGATACCGAGCTCGAAGTCAAAAAGACCAGGTACATCAATAAGGTTGATATGCTTTCCGTCATATTCAAACGGAGCTATCGCTGTCGAAATCGATGCCTTCCTCTTTATCTCCTCTGGGTCGAAATCGCACACAGTGTTTCCGTCCGCTACGGTTCCGAGCCTATCGGTGGATTTGGTCAGGAATAGAAGCGCCTCTGCCAACGAAGTCTTTCCGCTTCCGCTGTGTCCGACCAGCATAACGTTTCTGATTTTGTCCGGAGTGTACATAAGAAATAGTTCCCCTCTCATTTCTCGCTTATTGCATAAATACTGTTAAGACGTTACTAAAAATTCTATCATATATTTATATTTAATAAAAGTGATTTTCTAATAAAAAAACATTCGCGAAGTTAGAATTACCCGCGAATGTTTTGTTTATTTTAACTAATTGCATTTATTTTCTTATGCAAATTCCTATAGCTCCGATAGCAAGCCACACAAGCTGGAAAAGAAGCGCCGCGAACGCCGTTGTTGCCGTAATTGTACTAAACAGCACCAACGCCACCGCCAGAACAGCACCCGCTATCATTCCGACGAGCTCAAGGGTCATGGCTATTCTAAGCGTACCGTCAAGTTTTCCGGAAGCAATAATGCCGTTAACAAATGAGGTCAGTGTACCCATATGAGTCAGTGATGACGAGGTCTTTTCAACAAAGGCCGTACGCTTGGAAAGCTCTGGGACATCGTCCTCGCGAACCACCGCCACCATCTTTTTCGGAATGCCGAAAAGCTTTGATATCTTATCAGAGGAAATGTTGAAGTCGCGAGTATGAACGATAATGTTAAGTCCCGCCGCTTCAATCTCCTTTAAAGCGTCTTCCACCTCCTCGTTTGGTGAATAGCTTACCACAAACATAGCGTAAAGCTTTCCGCCTACCGCAAGGTAAATGGCGTCGCGGGTACTCGTTTTCGTATAACGGTTCTCATAATCACGCGAGGGTACCGCTATATCGTGCGCCTCTAACATTTCACGGGTTCCAAGGATAATTCTTTCTTTATCAACCCAGAAGCTATAGCCTAAATTGCTTTCAAATTCTACGCCGTCAACGTCGTACAACATCTCGGTTTTGTTCTGAATTACGTTCAAAAACATATGCGCCATTGTGTCACATGATTTAATTAGCACAGATGCCGCGTAAAGTATTGCCTTATCAACACGCTCTCGTTCAAAGGTTTTTATTCCGTTTAGAATAACATTGCTTTTGGGGAATATCTCTCGACCCGAAAGAACAACACAGTTCGCCTGGCGCATTTCCTCAGCCGCAGAATAACCCGGAATATATGCGCTTTGCTTCGTTAGCCTTCTTTGTGCTGTTCCAATAGGCATTGAGCTCGAAAGGGTCGCCATAAATGGCGCGCACATAGCCGCCGCAAAAGCCATGGAAGATATAGCTGTGCTTACGTTGTTTGAGGTTAAATAAGCAACAACGCCTAACAAGACACACACAATAAGAAGCACGGAGCCTGTTAACGAGACCTTGCTTGTTATCATATCTGCGTTCTCAGCGTGCACGAGATAATTATCGGTATACTCCGTTCTCCTTTTAATAATTACCTTTGATTCCGTCAAATCCAAATCACGTGCAATTTTTCTTGTGAAGCTTTGGTCCGCAAGAACAGTGGAAGCAAACTTTTCGTCATAATTAAACATATCCGAAAAGTTATCCGCCACGCGTTTTGAGTTGCCTGATAAGCCGAGAGACATAAAGAAAAGCGCTGCGGAAAGCTCTATTAGAGACGCTATCGCCGCAAAAGAAACAAGCGACGCCGAGCTGGCTCTAAAGGATATCAGCTCGCCAAGACCACGAAAGACTCTCGAAGCGTTGATAATAACAGCTATTAGCAACACCACGGCATTAATTATATAAAGAAGCTCAGGACTTTCAAAGCTTTCGGATAATAAGCCTATAGCGTTTGCGGCGTTTAGCAGAACAATGATTGCCGTCAGAATTCCCGTCAGCACTGTTTTTAGCGTATCTTTACCTTTTTGATAAAGAAGGTCTTCAAGCAGTTCAGCCGCGCTCTCGTTCTCCTTCTTTATCTTCGGCAGCTTATCCTCTACAGTCTCGTCCTCAAAAACCGGTCCGCCGCCGAAGCCCGACTCCGCGTCAGCAAATACAAAGTCCTTGATTTTTCTTTGCTTCTTCGACTTTTCGCCAAGCGGCTCTTTATCTATAACTACTGTGTTCCCGAAAAATTCTCTGAAATTGTCGTCGATATTGTCCTTAACATTCAGCACGCCCTTCTTTTGAATGTTTTTAGCCGCGCTGTCAAGGATAACCTGCCCTGTTTCAAATCTCTCGTCTGCCTTTGTTTGAGAGGCTGATTCACCGCCTTTTTTTTCTTCGCTCGGTAAAACATCCTGTACAAAAGCGTCCTCTGTAAATATACTATGGTGTTCGGTATACTCTGTTTCCGTTTCCGCTTCACCGAAGATTTCTTCTTCGAGTAAGCCCTTTTGCTTCTTCTTAACCGGAAGAACATCAACGCCTCGCTCAATCGTCGGCGCTAACATATTTTTATTAATAGGGTCGTATTCTTCTTCAACCGTAGGTTTATATTCTTTGGTGATTGAATTGAGAATCGAACGTCTGTCAAAGAGTGTGGTTTGAGCAAAGCTTGGTTCTGGCTTCGCTTCCTCTGCCTTTATATCCTTAATAGCTTTATCCGATTTTGCGCTTTCACTAATCTTACTTTCGTTTTTAATTGCTTCTACGTCTTTAGCATAGCTTTCAAGCTGAAGCTCACGCTTTGCGTTCTCACGTCGTTCGCTTATCTCCTTTAGAAGCTCCTCTATTTGGTTGTTTCTTTCATTATCATCCATAATAAAGCCCTACCTCTCTTTAATATCACGCTGACGGCGTATTTCATACATTAAAACACCCGCCGCTACGGAGGCGTTAAGCGAGTTAATCTCGCCGCGCATAGGAATACTTACTACAACATCGCAAAGCTCACGAGTAAGTCTTGACACACCGAAGCCCTCTGAGCCAACAACTAAAGCAGACGCACCGGTAAGATTACAGCTGTAACAGCTTTCTCCGTCAGCGTCCGCGCAATAGCAAAAAACTCCCCTGTCTTTAATTTCACGTATAACCGACGCAAGGTTCGTCGCTCTCATAATGTTCAAATGACTTACTGCGCCAGCCGAGGTTCTGTTTACCGCCGAAGTTACGGCACAGCCGTGTCTTTTCGGAATAATCAGCCCGTGAGCGCCGACACACTCAGCCGTTCTAATGATAGCTCCAAGATTGTGAGGGTCCTCAATTCCGTCGGCAATAATAATAAACGGAAACTCGTTTTTTTGTTCCGCGGTCTTGAAAATATCCTCTAATTCACAGTATTCACAGGTATTGGCGAAAACAGCGACACCTTGATGTCTTTCGCTTCCGCAAAGCTTTTGAAGCTTAAACTGCGGCACTCTTTTAATAACCGCTCCCTTTTCTTTTGCAATAGAAACTATATAGCCAAGCGCTTTATCGCTATCGTCACCGCTTACATACAAAGTATCGACAGCCTCGGCGCTTTTTATTAACTCGGTTACCGCGTTTCTGCCATATATTATTTCGCTCGTCGGCTGCTCATTTTGCTCCACAAGTTTTCTCCGATTTCTTTCTTAATTGGTTTTGATTATAACATAAAGCTTACCAAAAGAAAACAACAGAAGTTATTCATAATATTTCTCCCGCATTTTAGCTAATTCATAGGTTTTGAAAAATGTCAAGGGAGCTTCAATATCTTTTTTATACGGTTTGTAATTATCCTGTAACCAAATTCCATTGTTGAAAACTCGGTTGAAAATGTTAAAAAGTGCGATTATTTCGAGTTTGTGTTTCAGTCAACACAAGGGTAATTTAGTAATTTATGGTGGTATTTTAAAAATTTTTTAACGCTGCGTTTAAATTTTCTTTGTCCTGTACTTTTCATTTCAATAATGGTGGTATAATGTAATTTATTAAGCGAGGTGAAACAGATTGATTGAGTTTGCCGTTGAAATGCCGAATTTCAGCCTTGAACTAACACTTTTCTGCGGACAGTGTTTTCGTTGGAAACGTGTTGGTGACAATGTTTATCTCGGATATATTCGTGATTTGCCCGTAACAATTAAACAGGTCGGTGAAAAACTCTTTTTTTCCGCCGCTTCTGGCTTGACTCAGTCTGACATTTTTGATTACTTTGCCTTTGACGTCGATTACAAAAGCATTCGAGCAGTTCTTTCAAATGACCGTGTCCTTTTTAATGCAATTGAATACGCAATCGGTATAAGGGTGCTTCGCCAGTCTTTCTTTGAAACGCTAATTAGCTTTATTATCTCCCAAAATAACAACATTTCGCGAATCGCCGGAATTATTGAACGTCTTTGCGAGAATTTCGGAGAAGATAACTTAGACGGTTCAAGTCGTTTTCCGACACCCGAAACGTTGTCATCGTTATCGGTAGATGACCTTTCACCTATAAGAAGCGGTTTTCGCGCAAAATACATACTCGACGCGGCAAGGAAATACCAAAGCGGAGCTATTGACGAGACACTGCTTCGCACCGCGCCGCTCATAGACGCAGAAAAGCATTTAATGACAATTATGGGAGTGGGCCCGAAAGTCGCAGATTGCGTTCTTCTTTTTGGTTGCGAACGCTACGACGCTTTCCCACGCGACGTTTGGATAAACCGCGCAATGCAGTCGCTTTACCCTAACGGACTGCCTGATTTCGTGCTTCCTTATGCAGGAATAGCACAGCAATTCTTATTTCACTACGCGAGAACTTCAGGAATATTAAAATAAAAAAAGCGTCGCAAGCTTTATACTTGCGACACCGTGGAGCTGTTGATGCGATTCGAACGCACGACCTCGTCATTACCAATGACGTGCTCTGCCGACTGAGCTACAACAGCGTTCTTTGGCGACCCGGATGAGACTCGAACTCACGACCTCTAGCGTGACAGGCTAGCGTTCTAACCAACTGAACTACCGGGCCATATGGCAGGGGCAGAAGGATTTGAACCCTCGGCACGCGGTTTTGGAGACCGCTGCTCTACCAGCTGAGCTATACCCC
>CAZUOY010000019.1:0-6958 GCA_964622315.1 uncultured Oscillospiraceae bacterium
CTACTTCGATGTTCAGACAACAAATCCCGATTTCAACCCGATTTTGCGTTTAGCCTTTTTTTATTCACGCCGTCGGCTCATTCACTTCGTCGCTCCGCCTTTTCGCCCGAAAGCTATCGCTTTAGGGCGGTGTTATGCTTCGCATTAACTGTTTGTTGCCGCGGACTACGTACGTTTCCGACGCCTTTTTTATTTTTTTGTTCACGCCGTCGGCTCATTTAATTACTGGTTAGAAATCGCGATTTATGAGCTTTTTCATAATTGTGTGACCCTCATTTATAAAAAGCCCCGTTGCGGCGCAAGACTTTTCGGTATATGCTTCCGCGTTCGGCGCAGTCTTTCTCTCGCTGTCATAGAGCACGAACGGAACTGCGTCACCCGAATGTGTGCGTATTTCTATTGGCGTCGGGTGGTCGGGGGCAAGAAGAATGACGTATTGCTCACCGTCCTCATTAAGACCTTGCATAAGCTGACCCAAAACAAGCTTGTCTATCGCTTCAATCGCCTCAATTTTGCACTGCGTATCTCCGGCGTGACCGCTCTCGTCTGGAGCTTCTATATGTACGTAAACGAAGTCACAGCCGTCGCGAAGAAGTGCGAGCGCAGCCTTGCCCTTCGCGTCGAAATCAGTCCGCTTTGCTCCTGTCGCTCCCTTTACAAACGGAACGCGCATACCGGCAGAAAGCCCCAAGCCCTTAATTAAATCAACCGCACAAACAACGCCGCCGTTCAAGCCGTAAAGCTCCTTAAAGCTGTCAAACGCGGGCTTTGTGCCCTCGCCCCAAAACCAGCAGGAATTTGCGGGAAGAAGACCTCGCTCAACTCGGCTTTTATTTACGGGATGGTCTTTCAACAGTTCATACGAACGTTTCATATATTCATAAAGTCTCGTTCCGTTTTCACCCGCGGGAAGAAAATCCTTAACAGGCTTTCCCGTAATGTCGTGCGGCGGCGTTAGCTTGGTTCCGAGTCTTGCGTTATTAAGTACAAGGCAGTGACGATAGCTTATGCCTGCGTGAAGCCGCATATCGCTTTCATCAAGTCGTTCTGAAAGATACCGAATAAGCTCCGCGGCTTCCTCGGTGGTTATCTCCTCGGAAGAATAGTCTATCATTGTTTTATCTGCGTATTCAGCTTCGTCGGAAACACTGACGAGGTTACAGCGCATAGCTACGTCGTCAGGAAGCAGCTTAACGCCCATGCTTACCGCCTCAAGCGGTGAACGTCCGGAATAGTACTTTGACGGCGCATAGCCCATAACCGACATATTTGCGACATCCGAGCCCAAAGGCATTCCCTTTGGTATCATGTGAGCCATACCTGCCGCGCCGTTTTTCGCAAGAAAATCCATATTCGGTTTAACGGCAGTCTCAAGCGGCGTTCTGCCGCCAAGTGACGCCAGCGGGCGGTCAGCCATGCCGTCGCCAAGAACAACAATATATTTCATAAGCTCTCCAAATGTAAAACTCTTTACTGAATTATACCACAAATAATTGTATTTTAAATAGTGGCAGACATATACCGCTTTGTCTTTTCCTTGACATTGACGCTATTTTTATTTACCTTTAATATAACATATAAACATATGGGGAGGTCGTGAAATGGTAATATCCGAAAGCATTGCAAATCAGGTAGTAGAACAGCTCTCCTGTGTTATTGACCAACATATTAATATCATGGACGTAACGGGAACGATTGTGGGCAGCACCGACAAGGCGCGTATAGGAACAATTCACGGCGGCGCAAAAAGAATACTCAGCGAAAATCTCAAAGACCTTCTCATTGAAAGCAACGAGGAATATGAGGGTTCTAAAAGCGGGATAAATCTGCCTGTTCTTTTTGACGGCGAAATAGTTGGAGTTATAGGTATTACAGGTCAAAGCGACGAGGTCAGAAAGTACGGCGAAATTATAAAAAAGATGACCGAAATTCTCCTTCGCGACAGCAACGCGCAAGAGCAAAGGACAATCGAACAAAAGGCACGTGACAGGTTCTTCGACGAATGGCTGTTCAACGCTTTCGATGTGAAAAGCCCTGAGGAATTTCGCCGACGCGCCGCGCTGTTAGGAATTTATCCTGAGAAAATCAAACGCGTTGCTATTCTTTATATTACAAGCGACGGAATTGAGCCCCTCTCCGACCTTGCCCTTACCGAAATAAGCCGTGACCTTCGGCGGATACTTACCGAAGTGAAGCACGCGGAGATGTTCCGTACCGCAACAAAGTTCGTCTGCCTTTTCGGCGGTCTGTCCGATAAAGAGATAACCGATGTTCTGCGCGGTGCTGTCTCCTCGGTTAAAAATAAACACCACTGTCAAGTAACCGCGGGCATTGATTCGGGCTCAGCCGCGCCACATATAAGCGGACAGTTTGAACAAGCGGAACGAGCGCTCAACACAAGCCGCGGAAAGAACACGGATATCACCGTTTACGACGAGCTTGACCCAGTACAGTTCGCCTACGGCATTTCGCAAAAGGACAGACGGCGTTTTATTGAAAGGCTTTTTGGAAACATAAAGTCCGACGAGGTGGACGAGTGGCTGTCGTTTCTTCGTGTTTTTTATGAAATGGACGGCTCAATTAACGCCACAGCCGAAAGACTTAGTATGCACAAAAACACCGTGCAGTATAAGCTTAACAAGCTCGCCTGTCTTTCTGGACACGACCCAAGAAGCTTCTCCTCGGCGTTTTTATTTCAATTTGCGATTGAGCTTTCCGAATATAAGGAGATAGAACAGCTTTAATAATTGTTACTCGTAACAAATATTTTATTACTTTTTATTATTCATAATATTGTTTTATAATTCGCGGATATCTATACTTAATGTATGGTATCCGCATTTTATATATAAGGATAAGGCTATGAAGATAGATAAAATCATTATCGCTCCCGACAGCTTTAAGGGTTCGCTTTCTTCCGTTGAGGCGGCGAAGATAATTAATGAAGAAGCTTTGCGAGCCTTTCCCAACTGCGAAACAGCGGTTTTTCCGATTGCGGACGGCGGCGAAGGAAGCCTTGACACTATAGAAGCCGCGCGCGGAGGCAGAAGAATCTTCGCTGACGTGCTATCGCCCGATGACCGAATTATCTCGGCGAGCTATCTTTTCTTTGAAGACAAGAGCGCCGCGCTGGAGCTCGCGGAAAGCAGCGGCTTTACTAAGCAAAACGGACTTCACCCAATGACCTCCTCAAGCTACGGCTTCGGTCAGCTGATTTTGAACGCACTTGAACGCGGCGCGAGAGACTTTACCCTCTGTATCGGCGGAAGCGCATCTACTGACGGTGGCTGTGGAATGGCGGCGGCGTTGGGCGTTCGCTTCTATAACAGCCGCGGCGAGAGCTTTCGTCCTGCGGGTGAAAGTCTAAATGAGATAGTCGATATTGACCCTTCGGGACTGGACGCTCGGATTAAACAAAGCCGCTTCACCGTAATGTGCGACGTTAAAAACCCGCTTTATGGAGAGAACGGCGCGGCTTTTCGTTACGCGCCTCAGAAGGGCGCTGACGCTAATCAGACGGCTATTCTTGACGCGGGGTTGAAGAATTTGTGCGAGAGGCTCAAAGCGGTATTTGACGTTGATTTCTCGTCGCTTGAGGGCGGCGGTGCGGCGGGCGGCTTAGGTGCGGGTTGTGTTGCCTTTCTTGACGCAAGGCTCACAAGCGGGATAGACGCTATGCTTTCACTGTGTGGCTTTAGAGATGCGGTAAAGAACGCCGACGCGGTTATTACGGGCGAGGGGAAGCTTGATGAGCAAAGCCTTATGGGAAAGGTGCTTAATGGAATAATTGAAGCTTCCGCGGGGCTGCCTGTAATTTCGATTTGCGGGGTAAACAAATGTGACGTTAATCTGTTGAAGGGCTTTAACGTCACCGCCTTTGAAGCCTCGAAAGGTATTTCCGTAAAGGAGTGTATCGAAGACTCCGCAAAATATGTTAGAAAAGCCTCACAAAGGGCTATGGAATATCTAAAAAACGAAAAGGAGATTGAGACATGAGCAAGGAAACCAGAAAGCCACTAATTGTTCTGTGCGCGCTGCTCGCGGCTGTCTTTGTTTTTATGACGCTCGCGAACGCGATTCAGCACGATTTCGGAAAGGTGGAGGTAAGCACCTTCTACATAAGCGCGGGCGACGGGGAGATATGCGCAAAGCTGTATCAGCCAGCGAACGCCACCGCTGAAACTCCCGCGGCGGCAGTGCTTTTGCTTCACGGATATCAAAACGACAAGGAAACCTCCGCCGCCTACGCGATTGAACTCGCGCGACGCGGTATCGTAGCGCTTTCTATTGACGAATACGGGCACGGCTCGACCGACATAGCTATGCGCGAACGTGGCTATACCCTTCACAAGTTTACCGATTCACTCGGTAACACAAAGACCGTGTCAGGTCCCGAGCGTTTTCTTGTTATGATGAACTTCTCGACGCTCGATTTCTTCTATGACGAGTTTAGCGAGGGCTTAACGGACAGCTCGATGGGCGGCGACATTGCTTACAAATTCCTTGAATCGCTGAACTTCGTAGACGCAAGCCGTATAGGAATTACCGGGCACTCGATGGGCACATGGGCGTCGTGGTCTGTCGCGGCGCACAACCCGAACCATAAAGCTATTGTTATACAGTGCGGCGAGCTGTTTAACGAAACCGTTTACGACGCGGCAAAGTATAAATTTAACAACGTAATGCTTCTCCAGGCTAAATGGGACGAGTTTAACTATTTCAGGGATTATCAAAACATTGTATCTGACGAGCTTCTTTCCTCCGAGCTTCGTTACAGCGATTTTGCTATGCAAAACTCGCCGATAGAGTGGGACAAAACCTATGGAAGCTTTACTGACGGCACAGCAAGACGTATTCAGCTGCTTATGACAAACCATCGCCTTACAACCCACGACATCGGTGGTATGACGGCGTCTATGGACTGGTTCACCGAGGCTTTGGGTGTAAACACAGACGTTTCAGCAAGTAATCACACCTTCCAGTATAAAGAGCTTCTTGTGCTTCTCTCTATGCTTTGCGCCCTTGCGGCTATGTTCCCCGCACTGCTCCTTCTTATGAAGATACCCTTCTTTGCTGAGATTAAGCAGCAAAGAACAGGTAACGACGGAAAGTATCTGACAAAGAAGAAATGGTTATCCACCGCCTTTGTTTCCATTGCGGTCGGAGCCGTCACCTATCCGTTTATGACCCAGTTGGGTCACGGTCTGTTGCCTGTTCCCGAAAACGTCTTTAGAATGACCATCGGAAACGGTTTTATGACCTGGTACGTAACTCTCGCAGTTACAGCAATAATTATTCTCGCCTTATGGCGAAGAAAAGCCAAAAAGAACGGCGGCGCTTTCGACTTCTACGACTTAGGGCTTTCCGATAAGGCTCACGCGGAAAAGCTTAACTGGCGGCTTCTCGGAAAATCGCTTCTTGCGGCGGTAATTCTCGTTGTGGGAATGTACGGACTTGTGGCGCTTTGTCAGCTTATCTTCAACCTCGACCTTCGCTACATCTGGCCCTTCTTCAAAACCTTCACCCTTGAGCGTTTCGGTCAATTCTTCGTGTATCTGCCCTTCTTTACGCTATTCTTTATTGTGAACGTCGGCTGTAAGCTGTTCGGTCAGATGCGCCGTCCCTTCAATGAGGAAAAACCCGTTCGCTCGCTTATCTCCCTTTGGCTAAAGAACGTGTTTGTGCTTGTCGGCGGACTTTTGATTATCGTTCTTATTGAGTATATCCCCTTCTTCCTTGACCTCGGACCGGGCGCGGATTTACTCTTTAGCTCCACCTTCGGCGGACCGTTTATGTCGGCACTTATACTAATAGTTCCACAGCTACTCGTGTTCACCTTTATGAGCACCTGGTTTGACAGGAAAACTGGCAGCGTCTACGTAGGCTCGTTTGTCTCCTCCATGCTTGCCGCGTGGATAGTAACCGGCGGCTCGGCAATCTTTTAAAACACGCAGTAAAGTTGAGAAAAAGGACCGTGTCCGAGAGGGCACGGTCCTTTTGTATAATATTTTTCATAATCCGCGTCGCTTTAAATCGCTCACAAGAGACACGTAAAACTCCCGAACATCGAAGCCCTTGATATTCTCGCGGTTTAAATCAATCATATCGGCGTGGGTTACTCCGCGCTTGCCGCTGACAGTAACCAAGGTGAAATCGCCGTGAGCCATCGAGGTAACCGCAACGAGTCCGTCGTTCTCGCCGTCGAAGCGTTTGACGAGCGGATAAGATATGTTGAGCGGAAATTTACCACCGTGAGCGTTCTTCGCCTTTGAGCCAACGCTTTGATAAAGCAGGTTAGGCATATCGTTAATGTCCTTGTCAAAGACTTCGCAAACCGAGCTTTTCAGCGAAGTTACAGCCGAGATAAAATCAGGAGAGGTGTCTCCGAGCTTTTTAAGCGCGGCGTTGTATACGGCGGCAATTCTGTCACGGGTCTCTTTTGAAACTGTATCAAAAAGACGGTCCACAAATACACAGCCCCTGTGTGGCGTGTTAATTGTGGTAAGACTTGCGGTCTTTTCATTTGCGCCAAGCCGCGATATCGCGTAGCGCGCATCCAGCCCGCCCTTAGAATGAGCAATAATATTGACCTTTTGTGCGCCTGTTTCTGCGCACAGCTCATCAATGCGTTTTTTTATTTCTGCGGCACTTTCTTCTACAGACAGCGCAGACTGCTGGTATGTGTAATAAACTCTCGCCCCATTGTCAGCAAGCTCTTTAGGTATTCTTCCCCAATAATTGAGCAGTTTAGAATCCCTGAAGAAAACGCCGTGAACCAAAAGCACGGGATATTTCGTTTCGCATATTTTTTCGCTCTTTCGCGCGTCATTCAGCTTCTCTTTTGCGGTCTCAAAAAGTGCTTCCTCTCTCGTTACGGTGATTATCTTTACTAAAAAAATCAAATTCAAAACCGGTATCATACCGAAAACCGCGCCGAGAACCCGCCATTTTATACCGA
>CAZUOY010000019.1:6968-26989 GCA_964622315.1 uncultured Oscillospiraceae bacterium
CCTCAGCATGCCGTTCCAGAAAACCGCCGCTTCCAACAAAACGGCTGTTACTCCATAGGTAATCAGAAAGCCGACTGATGAGCTAACAGCAAAGGCCGTATACAAAAACGCCGCCGCAGTTACGAGCGAAGTACAAAGGAACAGCAAAAGAAGGTCGCCTCCGCCGAAAAGCACGCGAAGACGTCTGTTTTTTGCACTGTATCTGCCGGGTTTAATGTTAACATAAATAAAAGCCGCAAGAAGCGCGACGCTGATAAGAAGCTTTACTATCAACGGCAGTGAAGAAAGATATAATACAGAAAGATTTGAAGTAAGAAGTATGACAAAAAAACCGAATACAAAAAGTGTAATGCTCACCTTGCGCTCCTTTTAGCCGTAATTCAACGCGAAATACAGTTAGCTTATGTGTTGTAGAATTTTATTGAGGATACTCGTTGCAAAGAAGTCTGTATGGCTCCTCATCCTCCTCAATTTCGGGGAAGCGCCCGAGCGGCTTGTAGAAACGGTTATCAGTATTGTCATCGTTACACATAGAAACCTCGCCGATAAGTACAGTGCCGGTGCCACTCTCCACGTTGAAATCGTGGTATAGTCCTTGATATATGCTTATACTCTCGCCGGGCGTAAGACGCACCCGCGAGCCTGCGGGAACAGTATACTCTCGTCCGTCAGAAAAGATTTTTACATCAGTGGTGTCAAAGCCTCCATCAGAAGTTGAATTATACACCTGTATAAGAAGGTTTCCGCCTCCGCGATTTATTATATCCTCCATCTTGCTCCAGTGAAAATGCATGGGGGAATTTTGCCCCTCAAAAAGCATAAGAAGCTTCTCCGCGTATGGCTTTTTGTATTTGTCGCTCATTGCGAGGTTTCCGTTTCTTAGTGTAATGAGGGTAAAGCCGACCTTCATAAAGTCACCCTCGCCGTAATCGGTGACGTCCCAGCCGAGCATATTATCGCGTATTTCGTTGAACTCGCTTCCCTTTTCAAGCCATTCTTTCGGTGTCCAGCCGCAAAATGGCGGAAGACAAAAGCCATGCTCCCCCGCAAAGGTCTCCATTGATTTTATCGCCTTGTTAATTTCCGAGCGTTTCATCTTTTAAACTCCCTTTTGCAGATAAACCTTCCCCACATACAGCAAACGCTTTTATAGCTTTCAGCGTGTGTATTAAGAATGCCGTCCAGCTTCTTAGCCGCTTTTTCATATCGCATGGGCAAAGAAAAGTGAACGAAAATGTATTCAGCCGCTTTCACCTTCCCCGAAACTGACTCGGCATATCTTCTAATTGGCGCGCAGAAGGTGAAAACCCATATCGGTGAACAGAAAATGACCTTATCGTAGTCCTCAGCGCTTTTCTTAGGCGCTTCAATCGGCATGCCCCAGCGGTGCATACCGAAGCGACCGCACCACCAAAAGCCGAGTATACCTTGGGTTCTCTCCGTCGTCCTTATCTCCATTAAATCCGCGCCGAGTTCCTCTGCCTTCTCTCTTGCGAGCCGCGCGGTATAGCCCTTCCGAGAAAAATAAACAACAAGCGTTTTCACTTTGCTTCTTTCTCTTTTCTTCTTAAAATAAACGCCGTAAGAGCCTCAAGCAGACCGAAAATAAAGTACGCAGTAGATAACCAATTGAACGGGAAAATAACGAACTGAATGCATATCCAAAGCATAAGCAGCACACCGCAGATAATTCCGAAAAGCGAACCGTTCGCTCGGCGGCGAAGAAGGGTGTAGGCGGTAAAAAGCTGAGTTATTCCGTTGACGATAATCAGCGAAATTCCGGGAAAAATTAGATTTGTAAACAAAACCTCATAAAACGGAAGCTTTTTGAATCCTTCGAAAAAGAAATCGTATCCGAAGGTTACCCCGCTCGGGTCTATGAACATTGAAACGCCACCCCAAAGCGCTCCGACGCCAATAAAAAAGCACCAGAACAACAGTATTCCTCGTAAAGTTTTGATTTTCATTTTTTACCTCTCTTTTGTAGTATAATCTCTATGTTTTTTCGGCATTATAGCTATGGTTTTCGCCTTTAGTATAATATATAATCAAAGTGAAGGGAGGGCTGATTTTATGAGAGACCTGCTTTTCGACGGTGCTGAAAAACACACCGACATTCTCAACCCCGCGACCGCGGCGGATATTCCCGACGCGGAAAGAATCTACAATGACGAAATACCCGAATTTGATAAGGGCTTGTCCGACGAGGTGTACGCCGACGCGGAAGCGCCCGACGAAGTCTAAGAAACAGCCGCCCCGCTTTTTGCGGGGCTTTTTTTATTGAAGCTCTCTGAAATACAGTCCATTGGTATGCTCGCTCGGCGGCGCTGAACATTCCTCATAGTCTCTTGCCGCGTCTGAGCATTCCTTCGGCGTTTCATCAGTGAAAGAGAAGATGGTAAAATCCACCCCGGAAAGATTTTTGTTTGACATATAAAGCTTTATCGGGTTAAGAAGCACGGAGTATGACCTTTCATGACAAAGAAGCGGAAACTCGTTCCCTTTTCGGTCAACAATGCTCGCGTGTCCGTTACATTCGCCGCAGCCGCTCTTACTGCGCCCGGGACAGTTTCTAAAAAGCATAAGCGGAAGCCTACCGTAAGCGAGTATACCTATTCGTGCGCCGCTAAGCCGCCTTATTCTGTCAAGAGAAAGCTCAAAGGAGGCGGTCGCCTCGTCGAGTCCCAAACGCGTATACTCCGAAAGCGCTAAGCTGTTGGTTATGTTTAGCCCATGTCCGCCGATAAGATATAGGTCGCTTTTCCGTGCGGCATATAGCGCGCCGATATTCTGCACTACGGCGGCTTCAAGCCCCGCTGAGGAAAGCTCCTTTAGCATCGCGGCGGTTTTGCTTTCGCCGACATGAAAATCGAGTGTCGGCAACACAGCCGCGAGCTTATCCTTGTATTTCTCAATTAAGGAGGGGTTTCTTACTATTTCGCAGACAGGCAGCGCGTATCTGTCGGCTTTCGTCACCGCGTCCGCCTGACTCGCCGTTTCGGCAAAGACATATACGGTCGGTTTTCTTTGTGTGTCACCCGTCTTAATCTTCGGCAGCTCATAATCAATAAAGTCTTTTGGACGGGGCTGCTCGCGAAGCGTAAGCATAGCTTCAAGCGCGCTTCTTCTAAGCTCGTTGATTTCAGACGGCGAAACGAAAAGTCCGTCATTGTTTGTAACGGAAAGACTGTTAAGAAAAAACGGGGTTCCGCCCGTCTTTTCAAGATTTCTTCTTGCAAGTTCAACGTCGGTTGCACGCGTTTTTGCTTCCTCGGGAAGTGAGCGGCTCTTTACGGTAACGGAATTGGTTTTGTCCGTAACAATCAGCTCAGACGGTTTATCCTTCTCTATCGAAAGCCTCATATCAATCGGCACTCGGCTTCTTTCAAGGCGGGTAAGCTCTGCTATCTTTCCAAGCACACCCTTTGTTGCGACGACGTCGTCCTCGCTTCGCACACCGAACATATCTGTCGTTCTTTTTGCGTTATAGTAGCCGTCTGTAAAGCCACCGCGGGAAAAAGCGGCGCGAAGTGTTTCCTCGTCGTATTCCATTGACTCGCGCGAACGCAGACACGCGTCTACCGCCGCCGCGACATACTCGGGGCGTTTGAGTCTCCCCTCAATTTTTAAGGAGCACACTCCCGCCTTTTCAAGCTCGTTTATGTATTGAATATGCGACATATCTTTAAGAGAAAGGGCATATTCTCTTTCGCCGCTCTTGAAGTTCAATCTACAGGGTCCCGCACACCGACCTCTGTTGCCGCTTCGTTCGCCAAGCACCGATGATAGATAACAACAGCCTGACACACTCATACAAAGAGCGCCGTGAACGAAAACCTCAGTTTCGACTCCGCAATTGTCTGTTATATACTTTATCTCCTCAAAGCTAAGCTCGCGCGAAAGAACAACGCGAGAAAAGCCGAGCTCCTTCGCCACGAGAGCGCCGTCCAGGTTGTGTATAGCCATCTGGGTTGAGGCGTGAAGACAAAGCGAGGGGCAACACTCACGAACAAGCCGCGCAACGCCGAGGTCTTGTACTATTACAGCGTCCGCGCCGCTGTAAGCTATCTCCTTAATTGTGTTCTTTACAAGCGGGAGTTCTTCATCGGTAACAAGGGTGTTAAGCGTGACGTGAACCTTAACGCCGCGCGCGTGCGCGTAGCTGACGGCTTTAACGAGCTCCGCACCGTCAAAATTCACTGCACCCGCACGGGCATTAAAGCTCTTTGTTCCGAGATATACTGCGTCTGCACCGCTTCTTACGGCGCTTATCAGGTGTTCAAAGCCGCCCGCCGGCGCTAATATTTCAATTCTGTTCATTCTTCCTCGATTCAAATTCTCGGCTTCTGGTTCTTAGCATATCGCCCGCGTGAAGGTGTACGGGGCAATCAATGTAATAGATGTCTTTCGCTTTGTTTGCCTTGTCGGTAAGTTCACCCGCAATTGTGGTAATTCCGCTTGCGGTAAAACTCTCAGCGACAGCCTCGGGACGCAGAATCTCAAGCGTATCGCCCTCTTTAAAAAAGTTGCGCTGTTCTATCTTCACTCTGCCGTCTTTTTCGTCCTCAAGCACAAGCGCAACAAAGGTACAGTCGCGTATATACACACCGTTGTCCGGGCGAAACTCGCTCATTTTGCCGAAATAAAAGCCGCTTGAATAGGGTCGGTGACTTACGCTGTGAAGCTCACGCTCAAGCTTTTCGGTGGTTTCAGACCTATCGAAGCGCTTTCTGTATGCGTTCACCACCGTCGCCACATAGTAAGGCGATTTCATTCTGCCCTCAATTTTAAATGAGGATATTCCTGCCTTCAAAAGCTCATCGGTAAACGCCATACAGTTTAAATCCTGCGAGCTTAATATAGCCGTTCCGTGCTCGTCCTCCTCAATCGGAAAAAACTCGCCGGGGCGCTTTTCCTCGCAAAGGTGATACATCCAGCGGCAGGACTGAGCGCAGTCGCCTCTGTTTCCACTGCGGTTCGTAAGATACGCGCTTAATAAACAGCGTCCAGAATAGGACATACACATTGCGCCGTGAACAAACGCTTCAAGCTCAAGCTCCTTCGGAGTGTTCTCGCGAAGAAAGGCAATATCCTCAATGCTCATCTCGCGCGCAAGCACAATCCTCGACGCACCCATATTGTAATAGACCGTTGCCGCGGCATAGTTTTGACAGTTAGCCTGAGTGCTGATATGAATGGGAAGCTCAGGACACGCTTCCTTCATTACCGACACCGCGCCTATATCGGACACTATCGCCGCGTCGGCGCCAAGAGAATAAAGCTTTTTCGCATAGTCATGAAGAAGCGGTATCTCGGCGTTTTTTGCGAAGCTGTTAACGGTGACATAAAGCTTTCGTCCGCTATTATGACAAAGCTCGGCGGCGCTTTCGATTTCCTTTTCGGAAAACGCCGCGGCAGAGGCGCGAAGCTGCATAAACGGTCCGCCTATATAAACCGCATCCGCGCCGAAGCGCACAGCGCTTTTTAAACATTCAAAATCCCCCGCGGGTGCGAGAAGCTCGGGTTTGTCCATAAGTTCACCTCATTTATAAGAGTATAAACTATTTTTAATACAAATTAAAGAGCCGCTCTTATTGAGCGGCCCCGTTATTCTTTTTTGTTAAGTAATCGTATAAGAAGCTCACCGCCTCGGAATAGCCGTCGAAGCCCTTGCCTGTAATTGTTTTAATGCATACACTGCGGACATAAGAAATTTTCCTATATTCCTCACGGCTGTCCACATCGGTAAGGTGCACCTCCACAGCGGGAATGGCAACCGCCTTCAACGCGTCCGCAATAGCAACGCTTGTGTGGGTGTAGCCCGCGGGATTAATAATTATTCCGTCCACCCGTCTATATGCCCGCTGGATTTTCTCAATAATATCGCCCTCGTGGTTGCTTTGATAACACTCATATTCCACGCCGAGCTTACTGCAAGCGTCCGCCACGCACCAAACAAGCTCGTTATAGTTGCTTGTTCCGTAGATTTCAGGCTCGCGTATACCAAGCATATTTATATTCGGTCCGTTGATAGTAAGAAATCTCATTCTAACGCCTCCTTTATCTCCATAGCTGCTTGCCATGGCTCGGCATTGTTGCTAACGCTAATATCGCAAAAGTCGCTGTATAACGGCTCGCGCTCGTTATAAATCCTCGAAAGCTCCGCCATACTCTTGCTGAGCGGACGACCGAGAGTATCAAGCTTATCAAGGTCGCGGCGAATATAAACAATTACTCCGTTAGCTTTCAAATTTCGTCTGTTCTCCTCAAGAAGCACCGCACCGCCGCCTGTCGCGATTATCTTGCCGTTCTCGCGCGACACCTCAGCGGTGACCTCACTTTCAAGCTCACGGAACCTCTCCTCTCCGAGTGAGGAAAAGATTTCGGGCACCGACATTTCAGCCTTCTTCTCTATTTCGGTATCAAGGTCAACGACCTCGCGAGAAAGAAGCTTCTTTAACTCGTACGCAACGGTCGTTTTGCCGCAACCCGGCATACCCACAAGAATAATGTTGCGAACATCGCTAACTATTGATGACATCACCTTTTCCACACGAGCGAAGTCTACCGCTTCGCCAGTAAAAAGTTCGGACGCGCGTTTAGCCTGCGCCACCAGCATAGAAAGCCCACCCGACGCGGTCATGCCAAGGCTTCTCGCCTGTTCGACAAGGCGTGTATTAAGCGGGTTGTAAACCACGTCCAGCACCGCGCTGCAGTTTGGAAAAACGGTTAAATCGACAATCTGCTTATCTATATCGGGGTAGGTCCCTACGGGGGTTGTGTTAACGACAAGCTCTGCGTCGCTGTGACGCTCAAGATTGGTATAGTTATCGTCGCCCGTACGTGAGACCACAAAACAGCTTCCGCCATTTTCTTCTATCGCGTTACAGACCATAGCACTCGTGCCGCCGCTTCCGAACACAATCGACTTTTTACCGTGAAAATCGACACCCGCGCGTTTAGCCATAAACATAAAGCCGTCATAATCGGTATTGTCGCCGTAGAGCTTACCGTTAGGCCTAACTATTACGGTGTTTACACTGCCAATCTGTCGCGCTCTGTCTGAAACCTCGTCGCAAAGCGCGTAAACGGTTTTTTTGTAGGGGATAGTTATGTTGAGCCCTACGAAATTCTTGCGTTTTATATACTCCTCTATCTTTTCAGGCTCAAGGTTAATTATATCGTAGCGGTAGTTTGAAAGCCGTTCGTGTATCTGCTTGGAAAAGCTGTAAACAAGGTTTCTTCCGACAAGACCGAAGCCCGTGGCTCTTTCGGGCTTAGCGCTCTCCTCCCTCACAGCTTCTTCAAATACTGCTTGCGTTTCGGCGGCTTCTTCTGTGGAGACAGACATATCTTCATCTGACATAGCCTGCCTATTCGCGGCAATAAGCTTCTCTTGATATTCACGGCTTAGTTCAAGCATTCTTTCGTAAAGCCGCTCTGCGTAATTGGACAGCTCGGCGGATACCGCGCCCTTTACTCGGTACAACACCTCTTTTTCGCGTTCCTCGTTAAAGACCGGTATCCTGTTCTCAAGCTTATTGAGAGCAATTTCTGCGGCGGTATTCATACGCGCCTCAAAAAGCCGCACAAGCTCGCTGTCAATTTCGTTAATACGTTTTCTCAGCTCGTCTATATTCATAAACCGCTCCTGATAAGGTCATATACTGCTATTGCCGCCGCGGCCTCTACGCAGGGAACCGCACGCAGCACCACACAAGGGTCATGTCTGCCTTCAACGCAAAGCTTGACATCTGTGCCTTTTGAAAGACTTATCGAAGCCTGCTCGCACGCTATAGAGGGCGTCGGCTTAAAGGCGAGGCGGAAGATAAGCGGCATTCCGTTGGAAAGACCGCCTTGTATACCGCCGCAGTTGTTTGTACGGGTTTTTACCGTTTCGCCGTCATAATAGAAAGCGTCGTTGTTCTTCGAGCCGCGAAGTGAAGCGCAATCGAAGCCGTTTCCGAACTCTATTCCCTTGACGGCGGGTATAGCAAACACACAGGCGGCTATTCTGTTTTCGAGCCCGTCAAAGATAGGCTCGCCGACACCGACAGGCAACCCGACAACACAACATTCCACCGTTCCGCCGACAGAATCCCCCTCGTCCTTCGCCGAGAGTATCTCAACACACATCTCGTCGAAAACAGCGTCGTCGATAACGGGGTTAGCCTTTCTTTTCAGCGCTCTTAATTCTTCCGCCGTAATCTCGGTAGGAGAAAAGCGTCTGTCTTCAACAGAGCCTATGGACGAAATATGCGCCGCTATTTCAATACCCATTTCGCGAAGAAGCTGTATGCACACAGCTCCCGCGAAGCATAAGGGCGCGGTGAGGCGGGCGGAGAAATGTCCACCGCCGCGAAAATCGTTAAAGCCGCCAAACTTAATATGCGCGGAATAATCCGCATGAGAGGGGCGCGGAACGTCGGCAATAATATCGTAGTCGCTTGATTGAATATCTCCGTTAATAAACACAGCGCAAAGCGGCGCGCCGCAGGTGACATCATCAACAACACCTGAGAGAATATGCGGCTTATCCTTCTCCGTTCGAGCGGTTGTAAGCGCTCCGCCGCCCGATGACCTTCTTGCAAGGAAGGCGGTGACTGCTTCAAAATCAAGCTTCTTTCCCGCAGGCAAGCCGTCTATTACTACGCCTATACCTTCGGAATGTGACTGTCCAAAAACACTAATTTTTATGTTGTTCCCAAAATCAGATGACATCTGCCGTTCCTCCGAGCTTTACAAAATCGCTGAAAAAAGAGGGATAAGACTTCTTTACTGCCTCAGCGTCCGAAATGATAACCGAGCCGTCGCATATTGCAGACGCCGTCGCCGCCGCCATTACAATTCGGTGGTCGTTGGCTCCGTTCGCTTCGCCGCCCTTTAGCCTGCCCGTGCCGTTAATATAAAACCCGTCGCTCTTTTCCATCGCGTTCCCGCCAAGGGCGTTAACCATCGCGACTGTCGTTTTTATTCTGTCGCTTTCCTTTAGCCTAAGCCGCTCACAGTTATTAAAGACGGTTCTGTGCGGTCGCTTACACGCCGCGACGGCAAGCGCAGGCACAAGGTCCGGGATATTTGACGCGTCTACGGAGAGCTCACCATCTTGTGAAAAAGCCTCAAGCATTGACTTTATCGCTCTGTCGGCTTGAACGGAAGACTCGTTTAAGCCGCAAACGGAAATCTCGCCGCCGAGAAAGTCAGATACCAGCCAATATGCCGCACTCGACCAGTCACCCTCGGTTTCATAACAAAGCGGAGAGCGGTAGCTTTGTTTACCCTTAACGATAAACCCGTCGTCCACCCTATCCACCTTTACTCCGAAACGGCTTAATACGCCTATCGTCATTTCAGCGTATGCTTTTGACTGAAGCTCGGCGGTAAGCTTTACCGTTCCGCCGCCGACGAGCGGCAAAGCAAAAAGAATACCGCTGATATACTGAGAGCTGACGTCGCCCCTAATAAGAAAATCACCGCCTGTAAGTCTGCCGGAAATCTCAATCGGAAGGGTATCCGCGCTCACGGCACAGCCGTGGCGGCGAAGCTGCTCGGTAAGTAAAAGCTGTGGGCGAAGCGGAAGTCTGCCGCCGCCTGTGAAAACTGTTTTTTTACAAAGAGCCGCCGCGACCGGCATAAGAAAACGAAGCGTCGAACCGCTTTCACCGCAGTCGAGCTCGCATATTCGCCGTTTGCTTTTATCAAGCGGCGTTACAAGAAGCCCACCGCCTGACGCTTGCACTCTCGCACCGAGTGAGATAAGCGCACCAACCGTAGCCTCGATATCGCGTGAAACGGCGTTGAGTCTCACCTCGCATAGGTCGTCCGACAGCGCGGCACAGATAAGCGCGCGGTGCGCGTCCGACTTGGACGAGACCGCGTTGACTGTTCCCCTCAGCTTTCCATCGGTGATTCTGACCCGCATTAACTACCTCCGAAACGCATTTTTGAAATAGCCCTCTATTTCCTCGGTTTTAATCTCGTAAAGCGCACACTCGCCTATTTTTTTAGGGAGGGCAACCGTCAGTTTATCGCCCTTTCGCTTTTTATCGTAAAACGCGGCTTCAATTAAATCTTCCGATTCAAAGTCGAGCGCAATCGGAAGCCCGTTAGCCGTAAGCGCCGCCTTAATGCGAGAGAGTGTGTCGTCGTTGCTCACGCCCATGGCGACGCCCGCCGCCGTTTCATACACCATTCCCGCCGCAACGGCGTTACCGTGGCTTACACGGTAGCCGCTCACCTTTTCTATTGCGTGCCCCACGGTATGTCCGAAGTTTAGTAGCTGACGTTCGGCGTTGTCCCGCTCGTCCCCTTCAACTATCCTCGTTTTCACCCCGACACAGCGTGCAATAATTTCTTCCGACTTGTCGGTCGAGAAGCCTTCTTCGAGAATCGAGAAAAGCTTTTCATCGGCTATTACGCCCGTCTTTATTGCCTCAGCGACCCCCTCGGCAATATGCACCTTCTCAAGAGTGTGAAGCGTATCGGTGTCGCACAAAACAAGGCTTGGCTGCCAAAAAGCGCCGACAAGGTTTTTTCCAAAGTCAAGGTTACAGCCTGTTTTTCCTCCGACAGCGGAATCAACCATTGCCAGAAGCGTAGTAGGTATGTTAATAAAGGCTATGCCCCGCAGATATATCGAAGCGGCAAAGCCTGCCATATCTCCGGTAACGCCGCCGCCCAAAGCCACTACAATATCCGAACGGGTAAGCCCGTTCTCGGCAAGATAATTAACCATGTCGAGAACCGTTGAGACGGTTTTGCTGTTCTCGCCGTTCTTATAGGTAAACAAGCTGACGGAAAAGCCACTTTTTCTCAGCGCTTCCCTTGCCGCTTCGCCGTAAAGCGCAGCGACCTTATCATCGGTAATAATCGCCGCTTTACAGGGAGAAAAGACTTTTTCGGCGCTGTGCCCAAGCTCGGAAATAAGCCCGTTTCCAATAATAACATCATAAGACCTTGAGGCGTTAACGGTAAGCCTTTTCATACACTCATGTCTCCCTCGTCCGCCTTCTCCTTGCACCTGCGCCCCTCAGAAAGAAGCTCTTTTAAAGCGTCCTTATCTCGTGAACTAATTGCATTTTTATACTGCGATAAATTATTGATTATCGTTTCTATCTCGGCTTCAAGATTGTCGGCATTTTCAAGGAAAAGCTCAGTCCACATATTCTCATTGAGCCGAGCGACACGCGTCATATCCTTATAGCTTCCAGCCGAAAAGCCCGTATGTGAAAGCGCTGTAGGGCTTTTAATATATGCGCTTGATACAACATGGGCGAGCTGTGAGGTGTAGGCAATTATCTCGTCGTGACGCGCGGGCGAGGTAATTTCAAAATTCGTGAAACCAAGTGCCGCCCAGAACTTCTTTATCCGTCCCAAAAGCTCTATGCTTTCGTTCTCCCTCGGAGTTAAGATTACAGAGGCGTTACTAAATAGCTTTCTTTGCGCGTTATCAAAGCCTGAGCGCTCTGTACCCGCCATAGGGTGTGCGCCGACAAAGGTAAAACCATATTCGTCAGCTATGGGGAAAAGCTCGTCGCAGACAAAACGCTTTACTCCGCAGGTGTCCATGACCACAGCACCCTTTTTTATAAGCGCCGATTTCTCTTTAACAAAACCCACACAGGTCTGCGGGTAGGTTGCAACTATAATGATATCGCAAAGCGGAATAAGCTCGTCGGTCAGCTCGTTATCTATCGCCTCAAGAAGCCGCGCCTTACAAGACACGGGCGCCGAAATGTCGCAGCCGAGCACAGTGTCAGAGGTTGAATGCTTTATTGCTTTCGCTATCGAGCCGCCTATAAGTCCTAAGCCAACTATACCAATATACATAGCGTCAGCCTTTCTTGTTGAAGCCGTAGGAATACGGTCTTATTGCCTCAACCGATTTTGCCACGTCGTCGAACGCCTCCGGCGTAAGCGACTGCGCCCCGTCGCACAGCGCGTGCTGGGGGTCGTTGTGTACTTCAATTATTAGTCCGTCACAGCCAGCCGCAACCGCGGCGAGCGCAAGCGGCTTAACAAGCGTATAGGTGCCGCAAGCGTGGCTCGGGTCAACAATTACAGGAAGGTGGGTTTGCTTCTTTAGTACAGGAATTGCGGAGATGTCCAGCGTGTTGCGAGTAGAGGTTTCAAAGGTGCGAATCCCTCTTTCACAGACAATTACCTTCTCGTTTCCGCCCGCCATTATATATTCGGCGCTCATCAGAAGCTCCTCTATCGTGTTCGCAAGACCGCGCTTTAATAAAATAGGCTTATTTGTTCTTCCAAGCTCCTTTAAAAGCTCGAAGTTCTGCATATTCCTCGCGCCGACTTGTACAAGGTCAACCTCCTCAAACAGCGGAAGCTGGGAGATTTCCATTATCTCGCTGACCACGGGAAGCCCCGTCTGTTTCTTTGCTTCTAAAAGCAGCTCTATACCGCTTCCGCCAAGCCCTTGAAAGGAATAAGGCGAGGTGCGTGGCTTAAAAGCCCCACCGCGAAGCATAGCGGCGCCAGAGGCTTTAACGTCCCGAGCGACGGTAATTATCTGTTCCTTCGTTTCCACAGAGCAAGGACCCGCGATTATTCCGAAATGCCCTTTGCCGAACTTGACGCCGCCCGCTTCAACCACGCTGTCGTCCGGGTGAAACTTGCGGTTAGCGTTCTTATACGGCTCTTGAATCCGTTTTACATCTTCCACGATTGAAAGCGAGCGAATGAGGTCGATATCCACTACAGTGGTATCGCCGACAAGTCCTAAAACCAGACTGCTGTCGCCCTCACTTTCGTGTATGGATACGCCGAGGCTTAACAACCAGCTTTTCAGGTTGGAAAGCTGCTTCTCGTCAGGATGTTTTTTCAGTACGACAACCATTAATTGTTTCCTCTTTTCAAAATAAAAGCTCCGCAGCGTTTTGCCGCGGAGCACAGTTTATTACTCTTGGGTAATAATTCTCAGCTCATTAAACAGCAAAACACGAGTATGCCCTATCGCGGTAATAGTACGCGCAAAGGCTGTAATAGCTGTATTCTGCGGTAAAACTCACTGTACCCATAAATGCCTTCCCTTACTTTTGTTAAAGGAATTTTACCACAAAACTTTAGCAATGTAAAGCCCTAAATCGTTTTTATCTGTTCGGTATACAACTCGCTCCAAGCGGCTACGAAGCCGGTGCTCGCCGCTACTCTTTGCGACTTAATATGCGACTGCGACGTGCCGTAAAACGGCACCGCCCCCAAGCGTTCTGTTTCACGTCGCGCGAGTGCGACAAGATAGGAGCCTATCCCTTTGCCCTTGCCCGCGTCGGTTACGTTTACGCCTATCTGCCACATGGTGGGACTGTCTGCGCTCGCCCCCGCCATACCGAGTATTTCGCCGTTCTCCACAGCGGTCACGGCGAACATATCGGGCGCGGCTGAGTGAAACGCAAGCGCCTCGTCAAAGCGAGCGTCTCCTTTAAAGCGTTGAAGCTCGTCCTTGTTATACCAAATCGTCTCAAAGCGAGGCTCAGGCTCGTCGCATGGCGCTTCGGGAAGATAGAAGGGGTGAACCTCGGCTATTTCAATTTTGAATCCTTCTATATCTCGGTTAATCTTATCAAGCTTTTTAAATTCAAAGAACCACGCGGCATTGGCGTTAAGATAGTTTTCTTTCATAAATTCAAGAATATCACGCCGTGCGCTGACTATGAGCTTTCCGTTTACACAGACGACTTTAAGAGAACAGTCCTTTGACTTAAACCTCCGTCTTCCCTCAAGAAGCTTTATCTCGCTGAATATATTATCCTTGCTTTCAACCTCGCTCAGCGTGCAGTTATAGTCAAGCGAAAGCTGGTTGTTAAGCGTTTGTCTTACATTCATAGTTTTACCTCTATAATAAAGTATATCATTATAAATACATTTCCTCAATATTGCTTTTAACGGCGATTCGTGCAATAATTCTTTTGAGGTAGTATTATGGGCTGTACGCTTTGCCCGAGAGGGTGTAATATTGAACGCGGTGAGCGGCGAGGCTTCTGCGGTGTCAACGACACGCTAAAGGTCGCTCGCGCGGCACTGCATTTCTGGGAGGAGCCATGTATATCAGGAACGGAAGGCTCGGGTGCGGTGTTTTTTTCGGGGTGTTCGCTTCATTGCGTTTACTGCCAAAACGGTGAAATTTCAAGCGGACGCGCTGGCAAGGAGATAACCATATCGCGGCTTTGCGACATCTTTCTTGAGCTTCAAAAAAAGGGCGCAAACAACATTAACCTTGTTACCCCCTCTCACTACGCGCCGCAGATAAAGGAAGCGTTGGGTCTTGCAAAGGAAAAGGGTCTTCATCTTCCCGTTGTTTACAACTGCGGCGGCTATGAAAGCACCGAAACACTAAGGTCTTTAGAAGGTCTTATTGACATATATCTGCCTGATTTTAAGTATACTTCCCGTTTCATCTCTAAGAAATACTCTAACGCCCCCGACTACTTTGAAACAGCGAAGTCGGCGCTTTGTGAGATGGTACGGCAGATAGGCGGCTCAAGCTTTGACGAGCGCGGAATTATGACGCGAGGCGTAATTGTCCGCCACCTTGTTCTGCCGAGCCACGCCGACGACTCAAAAAAGGTAATAGCATATTTACATAAAACCTACGGAGACAACATTTACATTTCGATAATGAACCAGTTTACACCGAACGTCGGGTGCGAGGCTTTTCCTGAGCTTTTTTGCACGGTGACAGATGAGGAGTACGACGAGGTTGTTAACTTCGCGGTTCGTTTGGGTGTGAAAAACGGATTTATACAAGAAGGCGGCACGGCTAATGAAAGCTTTATTCCGCCCTTTAACTGCGAGGGCGTATAAATCTCGTGAGATTAACAAAAATAAAGCGTTTTCTAATCTTCTTTTAATTTATCGCGCATTTCCTTTTAATTTTTGTTGTGCATAATAAGCTCACAACAAAAAAACAAACGGAGGTACAAACAATGGCACAGAAACTTGAGCAGGTAGAAAAGCTTGTTGAAAAGACAGGGGTAAGCTACAGCGAGGCAAAGGCGGCGCTTGAACAGTCGAACGGTGATATGCTCGACGCACTTATCTATCTTGAGGAGCAAGGAAAGATAAAGAAGGAAACGGCGAAAAACGAAAACGCCGCCTTCAATACCTACACCACCAACCGTAACTACGCAAACGGCGAGCAAAGAGAAAACAAAACCGCCGAAAATTTCAAGGAGACCACAAGAAGCTTCGGCGAGTGGCTGAAGGGAATCTTTGACAAGGGTAACGCTAACTATCTTGAAATGTACAGAAATGGTGAGCGCAAGCTTTCACTTCCTGTTACCGTTTTCGTAATCCTACTGATAGTCGGCTTCTGGATAATTCTTCCGCTGATGATTGTGGCGCTTTTCTTCAACTGTCGCTTTCGCTTTTCGGGCAACGAGCTCGGTAAGGAGTCGGTAAACAACGCCATGGGTAAGGCGACCGACATAGCCGACGGCATAAAGAACGAGGTAGTCGAAATCGTAAACAACAACGACAATAAATAACCGCGCGAAGACAGGGGGGAACACTTCCCCCCTCTTTCGGCGTTTGTGAGGTAGCTATGGCATCAAAAATTCTTATAGTTGAAGATGAGGAAAAGATAGCGCGTTTCGTGGAGCTTGAGCTTCGGCACGAGGGCTACGAGACGGAAAAGGCGGCGGACGGAAGAACCGGCTTGGAGCTTGCCCTTTCAGGTGACTTTGACCTTATCCTGCTCGACATTATGCTCCCCGAACTCAACGGAATTGAGGTAATAAGGCGCATTCGAAAGACCTCGAACATACCGGTAATAATGCTCACCGCCCGCGACGCCGTGATGGATAAGGTTTCGGGGCTGGATATGGGCGCGGACGATTACATAACTAAACCGTTCGCGATAGAGGAGCTGCTTGCGCGCATACGCGTTATTCTCCGAAAGCATACCGCAAGTGAAAAGGCGGACGGCGGCGCTGTGCTTTCCTGCGGAAAGCTTACCATGGACACCTCGCGCCACACGGTTAAATACGGCGAGGACGAAATTGACCTCACTAACCGCGAGTTCGTTATGCTTCACCTTATGCTTGAGAACCAGCAGATTGTTCTTTCCCGCGAGACCTTCCTTGAGCGGGTATGGGGCTTCGATTATATGGGCGAAACCAACGTAGTGGACGTGTACATCCGCTATCTTCGCAGTAAAATAGACGACGTGTACGGGGTAAACCTCATTAAAACCGTTCGCGGTGTAGGATATGTAATAAAGGACGAGTAAAATGACAAAGAACAGCGGCGTAACAGCCACAGCAAAGCAGATACAGAAGATACAATCGCGCGCCTTTCGCACGGTTATGTTTTTCTGCGGTCTGCTTTTTGTTCTTTTCATTTTGCTTAGTTGGTGCGCAATACAGGATATTGATTATCTCGGCTACTTTGACATCTCCGAAATGCTTCACACTCTTACACGAGAAGTTACGGCGGAAAACCTCTTTAAGCGCGAACCGTTTACTGTTAATTATACCGTCAGTGCTCCCGGAATGCCGCCGCAAACGACTAACGCCGCGCCATTCCTTACAATTCTTTTAATCTGCCTCATTATGCTTTCTGTCTTTGAAGGCATAGCATTGGCTATAGCCGAGACTGCCTCCATGCGTATAACAAACAATAAGCTAAAGCCCCTTTATCGCCTCGCCGAGGCGGCACAGAAATTAGACACTGAGGATTACACCGAGGCGGAAAAGAAAGCACTGGACAAAAACGAAAAAAGTCAGTCCTCAAGCGGTGTCTCCTTTGAGACTAAGCGCATAGAATCTCTTGAAAACGCGATAGACAACCTTGCGCCCGAGCGTCCAGACGCGGAGATACACACGGGTGACCGCGACCTCGCCGGACTTGAGGATTCAATTAACAGCCTTCTTACCCGCACGCGCAACAGCTATGCGGAGCAGATACGCTTCGTGTCCGACGCCTCGCACGAGCTTCGCACGCCTATAGCGGTAATTAAAGGCTACACCGATATGTTGGACCGCTGGGGCAAACAGGACGAAAAGGTGTTGGACGAGTCAATCGCGGCTATAAAGTCGGAAACAGACCACATGAATAAGCTTGTTGAACAGCTGTTGTTCCTCGCGCGCGGCGACAGCGGAAGAACAAAGCTGACGATAGAACGCTTCTCACTGTCTTCAATGATTAAAGAGGTTTACGACGAGTCGGTTATGATAAACGAAAAGCACCGCTGGCGGCTTTCGGCAGATAAGGAAGTCTTTGCCTTTGGCGACGCGGCGATGTTAAAGCAAGCGACGAGAATATTGGTCGATAACGCCGCTAAATATACAGGTGAGGGCGAAACAATAACTCTGAAAGCTGAAACCGACAAGGAAGGCGCACCCGCCATAGTCGTTCAGGACAACGGTATTGGCATAAAGAACAGCGACATTCCCCATGTTTTTGAGCGGTTCTACCGTTCCGACGAATCCCGCGGGAAGAAGCAGGGCGGCACGGGGTTGGGACTCGCTATTGCAAAATGGATAATCGACCGCCACGACGGTTATTTCGAGGTGCTCAGCCGTGAGGATTTCGGCACGAGGATAACAATTCACCTGCCGAAAACCCTTCCACTCACGCAGAAAGAACAACAATAATACGAAACAAGTGTCTTTTACTTGTTTTATCAGTTCAAAAGCCCGATTTAGTCGGGTTTTTGTCATTTTTTACAGTTGATAAAGCTTTTCTTTGGTAATATAATATATAACGTTGCCGTTTGGCAGACAAATTGAGGTGGCGAAAGATATGGAATTTGACGTAATGAACATTCTTTTCGACTGCGCGGTCATACTGCTTTCCACTAAGTTACTCGGTATGGTTACAAGGAAGCTCGGACTTCCGCAGGTTGTCGGAATGATACTGGCGGGACTGCTTATCGGTCCTGCGATAGTGAGCAATTTGGGTATAGGCTTCAACGGCATAATCAACCCAAGCGTGGCTGAGATGGACGTGTTGAAAAGCTTTTCGCAGATTGGCGTAGTGTTTATACTTTTTTCAAGCGGACTTGAAACCGATTTTAAAGAACTTAAAAAGAGCGGCGCCGCGTCAACAGCGATTGCGTGTGCGGGCGTGCTTGTACCTATAGCGCTCGGAACTCTCGCCGCCTTGCTTTTCATGGGCGGACTCGGCGGAGGCTTCTGTCGCGAAAAGCTTATGAACGCTCTGTTTATCGGCTGCATTCTTGCAGCGACAAGCGTAGGAATAACTGTAGAAACCCTGCGCGAGCTTGGCAAGCTTTCCACCCGTGTGGGAACCACAATATTAAGTGCGGCGATAATAGACGACGTTTTCGGAATTATTGCGCTTAGCATAATCACCGGAATTAACGGCGGCGGAAACATATGGCACACTATTTTAAAGGCGATAGGTTTCTTTGCCTTCTCGATAGGTTTGGGTCTTCTCCTTCGCCGCTGCTTCAAGTGGCTCGTTAAGGTCTATCCTCATAAACGTCGCACAAGCATCTTCGCTCTTTCAATGTGCTTGCTGTATGCCTTTTGCGCCGAAAGATTTTTTGATATCGCGTCGATTACAGGCGCGTATATGGCGGGTCTAATGCTAAGCGGACTCGACGACACCTCTTTCGTAGACCGCAAGGTTGTTGTAAGCGGCTATATGATTTTTACGCCGATGTTCTTTGCATATATCGGTATCAGCGCCGATTTCAGCCATTTTACCGCCTCCGGTATAGTATTTGCTCTGGTTTTTGTAGCGGCGGGCATAATCGGAAAGATATTCGGCTGCGGTCTTACCGCAAGCACTTTCAAATACAAGCCTAAGCAGTCACTTGCTATCGGCTGTGGAATGATAGCGCGCGGCGAGGTTGCGCTCGCCGTCTATTCGGCAGGTCAAAGCCTTATTTATTACAAGGACGGCTCGCTTGCGGGAATTGACCCGCTTGTGGCAACAATATTCCTGATTATTATTTCATCTATACTATGCCCTATCCTTTTGAAGCTGGTCTTCAGCTCAGGGCTTCCTACAATCTCTACGGGCGAAAAGGAACGCAATGTCTCTATCTCGTCTGAGGCGCTCGAAAACGCGGTGGATAAAAACGCGCCACTGCAGGCTAAGGCTTAAGACTATAAAGAACAATAAAATCCCCCGGCAAAAGCCGGGGCGTCATAAAACGGTTATATTCAAAAAATGGTGAAAACCTTGTGTTTTCAAGGGACGGCGTGACTTCGGTCACGCCGTTTCCTTTTTCATCAGCTCATCCAGAGGGATAAACCCAATACCGTCATACTTGATGTGAATATGCTGCACTCGCTTGCCGCTGGATTTATCAGGTGCATCCACATAGATTGCAGACACCAGCTCACGCAAAGCATATCCGTCCAAATCTTCGATGCCCACATACTTGTGTGCTTTCTGAATGAACTTCTCAATATTTTCGTTCTGTCGTTCCTGTGCTTCAATTTCCTGCTGCAAGTTGATAACCTCGGCTTCCAACTGCTTCTGCTCCGCTTCGTAGCTCTGGCTCAGCATATCAAAGCGTTCATCGTTCAATTTGCCGCTGGCGTTGTCCTCGTAAATGCGGATAAACAGCCGTTTTAATTCTGCGATGCGCTTTTCATTCTGCTCCAACTTTTTTCTGCGGATGCGAATCTGCTCTGTGCTGTCCAGACGGAGCTTTTCTTCCATCTTTCTGCGGAAGTAGGATTCGTAGCGCAGAATATAGTCCATGACAGTTTGAATATGCTTCAAGACCATGCGCTCCAAAACCTTTGCTCGGATAAAATGCCCATTGCACTTTTCCTTGTCCTTCCGATGCAGCGAGCAGTCAAAGTAGTCCTGCTTCGGATCGCCGTTGTTGGTCGCACCGTAGAGCATCTTTGAACCACAGTCTGCACAGTACACAAGCCCGGAGAAAATGCTGCTTCGCCCTGTCCGGGTCATGCGGTGCCTCTGTTGCCGGATTTCCTGCACCCGCTTGAATACATCATCTTCAATGGTGCGCTCATGGGTATTTGGGAAGACGGACTGTTTCTCAATAGGGTTGTCCCGCTGCT
>CAZUOY010000019.1:26999-27871 GCA_964622315.1 uncultured Oscillospiraceae bacterium
GTTGGTGTAGGTTTTGAAATTCACCGTACAGCCTGTGTATTCCATCCGTTCCAGAATGTGTACTACGGTGCTGTCCTGCCACGCATACGGATTTTCAGACCGCTTGTTTGGGCTGTTGATGCCCTGTGATTCCTTGTAGGCGGTGGGGGTAAGCACCTTATCCGCTTTGAGTTGCTTTGCGATCTGCAACGGCCCCCGTCCATTCATACACATCTCAAAGATACGCTTTACCACATCAGCGGCAACCGGGTCAATAATCCAATGGTGCGGATCATCCGGGTCTTTCAGATAGCCATAGGGGACATTGACCGTTAGCGGGATGCCGCGTTCACCCTTTGCCTTTTGAACAGCTCTGATTTTGCGGCTGGTATCACGGGCATAAAACTCATTAAACCACGATTTGATTCCGGCAAAATCATTGTTCACGCTGTTCGGGTCAATGGTGTCGTAATTATCGTTGATGGCAATAAACCGAACACCGTGATCGGCAAAGGTGAAGTTGATAAGCATACCCGACATAGCGGAGTTTCTGGAAAAGCGGCTGAGGTCTTTGACAATGACCGTAGATACCTGATCCGACTCGATGGCTTCCAGCATTTTCTGAAAACCGGGTCTTTGGAAGTCAACCCCGGAATAACCGTCATCCACGAAACAAGCGATATTCGTGAAATGATTCTGATGGGCATATGCTTCAAGCATCATGCGCTGATTCTCGATTGACAGGGACTCGCCGGTACGCTCATCCTCTTGGGAAAGTCTGCAATAAAGGGCAGTGATTTTATTTGTTGCTCCTAACATTTCTGTTTCCTCCTTGAATGGAGCAACTGTCAGCACAGGATTGGTTGCTTCTATTGTACCAAGAATCTGTGAAT
>CAZUOY010000020.1:0-26732 GCA_964622315.1 uncultured Oscillospiraceae bacterium
CTTGTTACATTACTTTTTTTATATTATAATAATATAATCATTTTTATGTAAAAGGTGTCCTTATGAAAAGAGCGGAAATTAAAGCATTATTTGAGAATAGAGAAATCAAAGATTCCGAAAGCGTAATTGTTGCGGGTTGGGTAAAGACCTCGCGCGAAAGCAAAAATTTCGGGTTCATTGAGATAAACGACGGAAGCTGTTTTAAAAATTTGCAGATAGTTGTTGAGGCTGAAAAGTTTGCCAACTTTAAAGAGGTTGCTAACACAAATGTTGGAAGCGCAATAATTGTTAAGGGCAAAATCGTCCTCACACCAGACGCGAAGCAACCATTTGAGGTTAACGCTGACGAGATATCTGTTGAGGGCGCTTGTGACAACACCTATCCGCTTCAAAAGAAACGCCATACACTTGAGTTTCTTCGCACAATACCGCATCTGCGTGCGCGTACAAACACCTTTGAGGCTGTGTTTCGCGTAAGAAGTGAGGCGGCTTTTGCCATTCATAAATTCTTTAATGAGAATGGCTTTGTTTATGTTCACACGCCTCTCATTACGGGTAGCGATTGCGAAGGCGCGGGTGAAATGTTCCACGTAACTACGCTTGACCTTAAAAACCCGCCGCTTACCGAGGACGGAAAGGTAGACTACAAACAGGATTTCTTTGGCAGGGAAACAAACCTTACCGTGTCCGGTCAGCTTGAGGGCGAGACCATGGCTCAGGCGTTTGGAAAGATATACACCTTTGGGCCTACCTTTAGAGCAGAGCGTTCATATACGCCCAGACACGCCGCCGAGTTTTGGATGATTGAACCCGAGATGGCATTCTGCGACCTTTCGGGATATATGGACAACGCTGAGGCTATGATTAAGTCGGTTATCGGTCATCTGCTTAGCACATGTTCCGACGAGCTTAACTTTTTCAACAGCTTCTACGATAAAGAACTTTTAAATAAGCTTAATAAGTTGGTTCGCGATGATTTCGCGCGTGTGAGCTATACCGAGGCTGTCGAAATACTTGAAAAGCATAATGACGAATTTGATTTCAAGGTAAGCTGGGGCTGTGACCTACAGACTGAGCATGAAAGATATCTTACAGAAAAGATTTTTGAGCGACCTGTTTTTGTTACCGATTATCCGAAGGAGATAAAAGCGTTTTACATGCGGGTTAACGAGGATAACAAAACGGTTGCGGCGGCAGATATGCTGGTTCCGGGTGTGGGCGAGCTTATCGGTGGAAGTCAGCGTGAGGAGCGTCTCGACGTTCTGTTAAAACGAATGAAGGAGCTTGGTCTTAACGAAGAAGATTACGGCTTCTACCTCGACCTTCGCCGCTTTGGTTCTACAAAGCATGCCGGTTACGGTCTTGGCTTCGAGCGCTTAATTATGTATGTTACGGGAATAGGAAATATCCGCGACGTGGAATTCTATCCGAGAACTACAGGCGGATTTTATTAATTAAAGATATTAAGGAATTGCTATGAGTAAATGTTACGGCGATATGGATAATATTGAAAGAGAGAAGCTTCTGTCTAAGTTAAAAGCCGAGTATGAAGAGTTTGCTTCGCGGGGAATGAAGCTTGATATGTCAAGAGGCAAGCCCTCAAGCGAACAGCTTGATTTATCTCTTGAAATCTTTAACCAGAAATTCGACCGCAAGCTGTTTATCCTTAGTAACGGAATGGACGCAAGAAACTACGGCGTGCCTACAGGCATTCCAGAGATGAAAGCCATCTTTGCCGAGATGCTTGAGGTGTCGCACGAAAATGTTATTGTAGGCGGCAATTCCAGCTTAAATCTTGAGTATGATTTTATCTCCCGCGCATATACACACGGTGTTTTTGAAGGCGCTAAGCCGTGGAAGGATTGCGAAAAGGTTAAATGGCTTTGTCCTTCTCCCGGTTATGACCGCCATTTTGCGATTACCGAACTTTTCGGCTTTGAATTGATTAACGTTCCTATGACCGATAACGGACCTGATATGCAGGTTGTTGAACGTCTTGTAGCGGAAGATGAAAGCGTTAAGGGAATTTGGTGTGTTCCCGTCTACTCAAACCCTACAGGCGCAGTATACAGCGACGACACAATTAAACGTCTCGCTTCTATGAAATGCAAGGCTAACGACTTCACAATAATGTACGATAACGCGTATTGCGTTCATCATTTATTTGAAAAAGAGAATAAGGTCATTAGTATTCTAAATGAATGTGAAAAGGCGGGAAATCCCGAAAGAGTAGCAATATTTACTTCGACGAGCAAAATTACCTTTGCGGGTGCCGGAGTATGTTGCGTAGCGGGAAGCGAAAAGCTGCTTGCCGCGATAAAGAAGAACCTTTCTATACAAACCATTGGTTTTGATAAGACAAATCAGATACTTCACGCTAAGTTCCTAAAGAATCTTGATAACATAAACGCTCATATGAAGAAGCAAGCGGCAATTATTCGCCCGAAATTTGAAGCAGTAATGAAAATTCTCGATGAGGAGCTTGTAAACTGCAAAACGGCAAGCTACATAAAGCCCGAGGGTGGGTACTTCATTAATCTTGTAACGCCGAAGGGAACAGCGAAAAGAATTGTATCACTTTGTGCAAACGCGGGCGTAAAGCTAACACCAGCCGGTGCAATGTTCCCGTATGGTATTGACCCTGACGACTGCAATATAAGAATAGCACCAACCTTCCCTGATTGCGAAGAAATAACCCTTGCGGCAAAGCTTCTGGCTCTGTCAACTAAAATTGCTGCCCTTGAGGCACTGAACTGTATTCCCGCTTGAAAAGTTTCAAGTAACTATATATAGAAATATTCGGAGGTCCATATGAAAAACTTTGGCAAGGTGGTTTTCTTCCTTATTGCCGCGTTATCGATATTCGTCTTTGTGCTGGGCGCGTTCGGTATAGCTGAGCATTACGGAGATATAACTACTGTAATCGTAAAATCAGCTGAACAGCTCGGTTTGGGCTTGGACGGCTCAACTAATATGAATATTGTACTTTCGCCCAGTGAGGAAGGAACTTCGCTTTCTCGTGAAGAAATGCTTTATACAGAAAGCATTCTTGAAAAACGACTTGAGAGCTACATTATCGACGAGTACAGAGTAAACTGTGATTTTGATAACAGCACCTTTAATGTTGCGCTTTCCTTTAGCAACAACTCTACATACACAAGCTCATGGATAGTTTCTCAACTTACATCTATTGGTGATATCAAGGTATACGAAGGAGACAAAATAGACGAAAGTAAGGTTATTCTTACTAACGAAGATATCTCCGGTGCTGAAGTTTATAGGGAGATGCTGAGCCAAACCTACGCAAGGTACGGAATAGAGATGCCACTTACAGCAGACAGCAGGCAGACCTATAAAGCCGCAATGGACAAGCTATTATCGGAAAAGACCGATACAACAGTATCTACCGTTTCGCTTTACATTGACGGCGGAAGCGTGGCGTCAATGGCGGTAAACGAAGAATTTAAGGGGAGAAACGCAATAATTAAATCCTCCATGCTCGATTACGAGGTTGCGGCGGCGGCGGCGATTATTATCGACAGCGGTAAGCTTCCCGTGGAGCTTAAAAACACCTCCCTAACATATACAAATCCGGCTATTGGTGAGCAGGCGAGCGTAGCAATAATGCTTGCGTTTATTAGCTTCCTTGCGATTAGCTTCTTCTACTTAATTTACAAATACCGTCTTTGCGGCGTTGCGAGTATGATTTCAATGCTCGGAACGGTGGGCGGGCTCATTCTTGTGTCTACCGGAATGTTTACAGCGACTTCGCCGACAAATGTTATCTCGTTAACAGCAACGGCTTTTGCTGCGGCATTTTTGACCATCATAGTCAATTACGAATCGAACGTACGTTATTTTGAAGCGATTAAGTCGCGTCTAAATGAACTATCTCCCGCAAAAGCGGTGGTCGAGGAGTTTAAGAAAACAATAGGTACAACGCTTGGCATAGATTTTGCGCTTGTGTTGGTTTCGCTTTTGTTCTACATCTTTACAAGGAACCAGGGTATTTCCTCATTCATCTTCAGCCCTATTTTTGCGGTGTTCAGTGTTAAAACGGTTAACTTTGCGTCCTTCACCTATTTCGGTGCTATGCTTCTCGCGGGAACATTAATTGGCTTCCTGTCTTCCGTTTTGGGTGTATTTGCTTCCGTTTACTCCTTTAGCTGTTACAACTTCGCTAAAAACAAAAAGCTTTTCGGAGGTGAAAGATAATGAATATTAATTTTTACAAGTCTCGGCGGCTATATTTAATTATTGCCGCGGCGGTAATAGTCGCAGCGGTGGCGGTTTTCTTCATCTTCGGTTTTGCCGGTGACAGCATAACTAAAGGCTATACGGAATACAAGGCTGTTATATCAAAGGACGCCGATTTACAGGACCTTGATAACACATATCTTGTTGATAAGGTTAAAGAGACAGTAGGTAAAAGCGCGGACGTTGTCTTAACGACCGATACTGTCACATACGATTCAATTATTCTTATTACGGTTCCATTCGGAAGCGAAATAGATGAGCAAGCAGTTGTCACTATGTTTAACGCAGAATTCACTGATTTCGCTGTTGACTCATTAAGCAGTGTAAGCTATGGCCCTTCGGCTGAAGGCGCGTTTTATCTCAGCTTTGTAGCTTCTGTTTTAATTGTATTAATTGTGCTTTTTGTGATTTCTCTTTTCTTTGTTTCAACAAAGAATGCATGCCTTATCCTTTTAGCGGAGATACTTTCTTCGCTTATGACAGTAGGAGTGTATCTCTTTGCGAGAGTCTCCTCGTTTATGTTGTTAATTGCCTCGGTTTTTGCAGGCATAGTGCTTTCCTTCGCGCTTGGAATAATAATGATTAAGTCTTTGGAAGCCGCTGTGACTAAATTCAAAAAGCCGAAAGCTTCAGATGTTATGAACAGCGCCGTTAATAATGAGCTTGGCAGAGTATCGACAGTATTGATATTGGCCGCACTGTTTGCCGTTGCGTTTACCATCATTGGAATTGTCTTTGGCTATGTTGGCGTTATCTATATCGGAGCTATGCTTTTCGGCGTTTCGCTTGCTTCTCTTTTCAACACAACGCTCATTATCCCCACGTTATGGAACAATAAATAATTCGCGGAGGTATATTGTAAATGAAATGCCCGTACTGCGGACACCCTGACACAAAGGTTAACGACTCGCGTCCTACCGATGATTTCAGCAAAATTCGCCGTAGAAGGGAATGTCTTGACTGCGGTCAGAGATTTACGACATACGAAATAGTAGAGACTGCTCCCGTAATGGTTATTAAAAAGGACGGTTCTCGCGAAGTATTTGACCGAGCGAAGCTTCTTCGCGGTCTTTTAAAGGCATGCGAAAAACGCCCGATTTCAGCCGGGCGTTTAGATAAAGCTGTGGAAAATATTGAGCAGAAGCTGTTGAACTCAATGGAGCGTGAGGTTCCATCATCTTATGTCGGGGAGCTTGTAATGGACGAGCTAAAGCTGATTGACGAGGTGGCATACGTTCGTTTTGCCTCAGTCTACAGAGAGTTCAAGGATATTAATACATTTATGGCAGAGCTTGAAGATATGCTTAAAAACAAACATTAAATAAGCTTATTGTTTGCGCGCTTAATAACATCAAGATGTCTTAGCGTTTTTGCAAGCTCAGCGTTAAAGTCGTTGTGGTGCTCGTCGCCGACATAAGCATAAAGACCTGACAGCGAAACATTAAGATTGTTGTAATGCTCACGGTCAACAAATAAAATAAATAGGGTTTCATTTTGCTTGAAGATTAGTTCATATTCTTCAAGCTTTTTATTTGCTTTTTCATAGTCGCCTAAGCCGTTAAGATATCCTGCCTTCATAAGAGCTGTTTGCATATCGTCGGCTACACTATCAACAGCCTTGCAGGAGTACCAGGTTGCAGCAATTAGCACGACGATTAGTATTAGTGCGGCGTAGAGTCTTTTCATAATGCCTCCCGCTTCACCACAGTTACCGAATCGCCTTCGGTATTATACTGCATTAAAAGTACATCCTTCAATTCTATTGAACGTTCCTTAAGCTTTTCCGTCAGCCAGTTATCAGAAAGCCCACTGTATTTAAAAGTATCTTTCTGCACCTCACCGTTAAGAACGAGGTTAAGCGGTGGCTTATCGCCCTCGGTGTAAGCGTTCAGCTGACCGTTTGTTTCAATTACTGCGTAGGTCACGTCGTTAATATCGTAAATGTCCTTGTTTCTAAGCGCTTCAAGCACGTCGGTAATTCCAAAACGCAAATCCAATAGCTGTTTTTGGTCAATTACTCCGTCACGAATAACAGTTTTTGAGTTTCCTGAAACCACTGTAGAAAACTTGTTAGAACGTATTTCAATAAAAGACAAAACCACTTCAAGACATATGATTATCAGTATCGGCGCAACAGCCGATACGAGCGGCAAGTCGGTTTCCTCAATAGGCAAAGACGCAAGATTAGAAATAAGAATGGTAGTAACAAGCTCGCCTGGTTGAAGCTCACCTATCTGACGTTTTCCCATAAGTCTTACCGCAAGAATAATCAGCGCATAAACAATTACTGTTCTTAAGGTTACAACAAGCATATTAACACTTCCTTTTGCTGTTTATTGTTTCAAAAATTACACAGACTATTCAAAAAGGGAAGTGAAAATTGTGTGTGAAAATACTAAGCTTTACAGAAGCTTGAAACAGAATGAAAAGAAGCTTCTTGAACTCTGTGGAGGTTCTGATGATATTATTACCGCGCCGCTAGTATCTGCGGGAATTAATTGTATCGGTATGTGGTGTGATGGAATGATTAATATGACTGTCTGCTACGAGCAGTTCTATAAAAGTGTTATGGCTGTGCGGCGTTGTGAAGTTAGAAACGCCGATGAACTTATAGAAAGACTGAGCAGCCAGAAGCCAAAGGTGGTGGATTGCAAAAAACTGTATAGCTTCAATGAAGTTCTGTATTCAGTTATGTCGGGCGCCGCCGTGCTTATCGCGGACGGTTCTTGTGCCGCCGTAGCTTTCGCCGCACCAGGCTTTAGCTTTCGCGCTGTATCTGAAAGCTATACGGAAGAAAACGTCCGTTCCTCACGCGAGGGGTTTGTAGAGCCGCTAAAAGTAAATATGACTCTTGTAAGACGAAGAATAAAGAGCGAAAAGCTCGTCTTCAAAACCCTACAGGTCGGAAAAGTAAGCAAGACAGAGGTGGCGGTTGTTTATTTAAGCGATAGAGTAAATAAACAACTAATCAACTTAATAGAAAAAAGACTTCTCAGCATAGACCTTGAACTTGTGCTCGAAAGCGGTTTTATCGAACCGTTCTTCGAAAATTCAAGAAATTCCTTATTTTCAGGAACAGGCCACACGGAAAGACCTGACACTCTTTGCGGAAAGTTAAGAGAAGGCAGAGTGGGAATAATCGTAGACGGGACTCCGTTCGCGATAGTAATTCCATATCTTTTTGTAGAAAACTTTCAAAGCTTCGATGATTATACCAATATGCCTTATTATGCAAGCTTTATAAGAGTTATTAAATATTTGGCTTTCTTCATTTCAATATATTTTCCGGGGCTCTATGTAGCGCTTGCAAATTACAATCCCGAGTTGATACCCGCAAAGCTTCTTTTCAGTATTTCTATATCTCAAAAATCGACGCCGCTTCCGCTGATGTTTGAGGCTATTTTTATTACAGTTGTTTATGAAATAGTGCGTGAGGCAGGGCTACGCCTTCCTCGTCCGGTCGGGCATGCTGTAAGCTTAATCGGCGCTCTCGTAGTGGGCGAAGCGGCTGTTAACGCAGGGCTAATAGGCTCGCCTATGGTTATGGTGGTGGCTCTTACGGCTATAAGCGCGTTTACAATTCCAATGCTTCATGAACCTATTACAATCTTAAGATTTGCTTTTATTCTGATAGGTGGTTCAATTGGACCCGTAGGGCTTGCGTTAGGCTTCTTTGTATTAATAGTTAATATCTGTGCAATAAACAGTTATGGTGTTCCGTACGCCGCTATGCTTTCGCCCTATTCAAAATCACTGTTTGTTGACGGAGTTGTAAGACAAGGCTGGGAACAGATGGAGGAGGACAGAGCGCGGCTATGGGATTTAAACGGAGCGGAACTAAAGGAGGCTAAAGATGAAAGACACCTCTAAAATAAGCAGACGTCAGCTTTTCTTCCTAATTTTCGTTTCAAGGGTTATTGTAATACTCGGAAGTAACGAATTTATGGGTATTAGAATAAAAGCCTCGGAATATGCGTTGGCGTCAGTTATTGGAATAGTTGTTTTGCTTGTTATCGGTGCCATAGCGGGAAAAAGCAGAATAGACGCAAATGCTTCAAATACGGTATTGGTGTTAATTCTTTCTTTTATTGTATTTGTTTTGTCAATAGCCCAAACAGCATATATACTAAGGTCTCTTTTTGAGGTTATGTATGAGGAACTGACGCCGGTGATTATTGCGCTTCTTCTTTCCGTTCTTGCGGTGTTCTTTGCAATAAAACACGGCGTTGAAGGAATTGCAAGATTGTCATTTATAGTCGCTGTCATAATCATATTTTCTCTTGTTTTAACACTGTTGCCCAACGTAGTAAACTTTGAAACATATAGATTGTCGAGTGTATACGAAGTCACGGGAGTAGGTCTCTGCGCGGCGTTTATAAAGCAATTTATTTTCTTTCCGGAAATCATGCTCTGTTTTTCTCTATCCGGCTATACAAATGAAAAAATAAGAGTAAAGAGCGTTATAAATTTGCTTATTATCCTTTCTTGCGTGACGGCAATATTTTATGTTATATATGAAGGCATCTTGGGAAGCGGAGTGAATTTAAACAGAATAAGTGTAAGCGTACTTTCGCAAACAGGAGAATTTTCAATATTTAAGCGACTTGACGCTATGAGAATAGGTCTTTGGATTGTAGCTTGCGTTACAAGAATATCAGCTTTTGGAGAAGGGCTGCTCTATGTTTTATGTAATGCTCGTGGTAATGAAGAAAAATCCGCTAAACTAAGTTCCTTTGCGGTAATCTTCATATCGGTTCTTACCGTGTGCTTTATTGGCTATTCAAGTATAAAGAACATCTTACAAATAGGTGTTTCTGCGGTGATGATGGCTTTATTCATTGTTCTTGCTATTAGCATACTAAGGAGGGGAAAAAGTGTTTAGGAAGCTAATTTCGCAACTGCTGATAGTTAGCGTTTTGTTGTCATTTACCGCATGCACGGGCTTTTCAAAGGAGCTTTCTGAAAGGCTGATAGTTTCGGTTGCAGGCATAGATTTCGACGGTGAGAAATATACAATTTCCGCCGCTTGTTTAAGTACGGCCGGAAGTGAACCGGAACAAAAAAGCTTCAACGCAGAACACATTGAGAATAAGGTAGAATCACTTAACGAGGCTTTTTTCGGGCTTTATGAGAAAACAAACAAAAGCCTCTTTTGGGGACAAGCTACGGCAGTTATTCTGAGCGTTGATACCATAAGAGAACGGCTTTCCGAAATAGAACAATTCATGTCAGAGAATGAAGCCTTTAGAATGAATATACAATTGTTGGTTTATAACGGAGAAGCAAAGAAAGCAGTAAAAATGAAAACTATTGACAGCGTAACAATAGGGAATGACCTTGAACAGCTTTTTACAAATATGCCGAGTAACATAAACCTTTCCTCAAAACTATATGAGCTCTCATCAAATTCAAGTAACGGTGGTTATTCAGGCTTTCTTCCGATTCTTCAAGCGAAGGAAAACCAAGAGAGGGTTAGTGAAACAAAAGATAAGGAAGAAACGTATAAGATTTCAGTTGAGGAACTCCTGGTGATAAGTAAGAACAAAACACTTGGCGCCGTTTCGGTTAAAGATAGCGTTTGGACACTACTACTAATGAATAAGGTTGAAAAAATTGAAAGCTCATTTTTAAAAGAATTGGAGCTTGATGGAATTGTCCTTGATTCTACGCGTACCTCTGTTTCGTTTGAAAAGAGCGCTGTATTTATTGAAGTTTATTCAACTATCTATGCGAAAAACAGCAATTCGGATAATGACGAAATAAAAAATAGAATAAGCAACGCAGTTCTTGAACGTGTAAGAGAAAGCTACAATTACTTTCAAAGAGAGCTCGCTGTAGACGTTCTGAATATCAGCTCTCTATTTCGTCAAAATGGAATTGAGGACACAAATTTCAGCGCCATTCCTGCCTGTTTCTCGGTTCGAGTAAATTTAATATCATAATTGGTTTTTCTAATTGAAAGAAGTATTTAAATTATGTATAATAAATAAGTATAAGGGGGTATGCTAATGGACACCTATTCGGTATCTCTCGATAAAATGATTAAAGAGCTTAATCTCGGGACAATTTATCTTCCGTGTGAGCCGTCTAAAATTTTAATTACGTCACCGGAAATAAACCGTCCCGCGCTTATATTAAACGGCTTTACCGATTATTTCGACCCGAGAAGGGTGGAAATCTTCGGAATGGTCGAAATGGCGTATCTTGAAAAGCTGCCTAAGGCTGAACGAGACCGTATGCTTGACCTGTTCTTTTCACTTAAGTCAGCGGCAGTGGTAATGTGTCGCGATATGACACCGTTTCCAGAAATGATAGAGGCGGCAAAAAAATATGGCGTGCCGTTTTTGACTACTCCGGAAACTACCTCAATTCTTATGTCTGCGGCTATTTCTTTTTTAAACGTTCAGCTTGCGCCGAGAATTACAAGACACGGCGTTTTTGTTGAGGTTTACGGCGAAGGAATACTGATTTTGGGCGAAAGCGGCGTTGGAAAGAGCGAAACGGCTATTGAGCTTGTCAAACGCGGTCACCGACTTGTCGCGGACGACGCTGTGGAGCTTCGCAAGGTCTCCAACAAAACCATTGTTGGCTCAGCGCCCGAAAACATAAGGCATTTTATTGAGCTTCGCGGCGTAGGAATTATTAATATTAAAAACATCTTTGGAATGGGCGCTGTCAAAATATCCGAGAAGGTTGACCTTGTTATTACACTTGAGCCTTGGGAACAGGACAAAAATTATAGCATATTAGGTCTACAAAACGAGAAAGCAAACATTCTCGACGTACAAATACCGGAAATAACAATACCGATTCGTCCCGGACGCAATCTCGCAATTATAATTGAAACAGCGGCGATGAATAACCGCCAGAAAAAGCTTGGCTATGACGCTACGAGCGAGCTTTTCAATCAGCTTGGCATAGAAGACGACGTAACGGAGTAAACGTGTATACATATGGGAATTAACGCCGCAGTTGAACAATTAAAAAGTGACAAGGAAATTTCTGTTTACTTAAACGAACCGCTTTCTAAGCACACGGGTTTTCAAACGGGCGGTAACGCCGCTTTGATGATAATTCCAAAAAATCGCTCGGCTTTTCTTGAAACTGTTAGTATTCTTCGAAAAGAAGCGGTTGAATTTTTCGTTCTGGGTAAAGGCAGTAATGTTCTTGCTTCAGATAACGGCTATGACGGTGCGGTTATTAAAACGGAGCGCGCGCTTTCGGAAATATCCTTCGGTGAAAACGGCGAGGTCTACTGCGAAGCGGGCGTATCGCTTTCAACCCTTTGCAGAAGCTGCGCCGAGCGTGGACTTTCAGGCTTGGAATTTGCTTTCGGAATACCCGGTACGGTGGGTGGCGCTGTTTATATGAACGCGGGCGCCTATGACGGAGAAATGAAGGATATTGTTACCTTTGCGGACGTACTAAACAGTGACGGAAACACAGGTAAGGTATATGGTTCAATGCTTAATTTTTCTTATCGCCACAGCTTCGCACAGGAGAAGGAGGCTATTATTCTCGGTGCCGGATTCAAGCTTAAATTGGGCGATAAGAATGATATTTTAACGCGAATGAACGAGCTTATGGAAAGACGCAAGGATAAACAGCCGCTTGAATATCCAAGCTGCGGAAGCACCTTCAAGCGTCCCGAGGGCGGCTATGCATCAAAGCTAATTGATGAAAGCGGTCTTCGCGGCTATTCTGTAGGCGGCGCATGCGTAAGCGATAAGCATTGTGGTTTTATAATTAACAAATCAAAAGCCTCTACAGGTGAAATACTTGAGCTTATTGATTTTGTAAAGAAAACCGTGAAAGAGAAAACCGGCTTTTCGCTTGAATGTGAAATAAAGCTGTTGAAATAACGAAAGGGTTAAACATGGATGTTGTAATTGTAACAGGGCTTTCAGGAGCAGGGAAGACTCAAGCCATTAACGCGCTTGAGGATATCGGCTATTTTTGCGTTGACAATATGCCGCCTTCGCTCATTCCTCGCTTTGTTGAAATGGCTATACAGATTAACAAGTACAGCACCCTTGCCGTTGTTACCGACGTTCGCACGGGGGAATTTTTCAGCGGGTTTTATGACGCTGTAGAAGACCTGAAAAAGCTTGACGTTAACGTAAAAATACTTTTCCTCGACGCTTCCGATGAGGTGCTTGAAAAACGTTATCGTGAAACAAGAAGAAAGCACCCGCTTGCGACATCGGATAACTATAATATGCTTGAGGCGATTCAAGACGAAAGAAGAATGCTTCAGCCTATTTTTGAATTGGCGGATTATCATATTGTAACAACGCATATTTCAACAGGGCAGATGAAGGAGCAGATTGTTTCGCTCTTTCTCGCCGATAAGAATGATTCGCTTTATATTCGTTGTATGTCCTTCGGCTATAAGTACGGGGTGCCGACCGAGGCTGACTTAATGTTAGACGTAAGGTGTCTTCCGAATCCGTTTTATATTGACGAACTAAAGGAGAAGACAGGGCTTGACAAACCTGTTTCGGATTACGTGTTTTCCTTTGATTCGACCCATGAATTGATGGGAAGGTTTTATAATTTAGTCGAATATCTGCTCCCACTTTATCAAAAGGAAGGCAAAAGTCAGTTAGTAATAGCTATAGGCTGCACTGGCGGAAAACACCGTTCCGTTGCGATAGCTGAGGATTTGACCGCGTTTATAAAGGGTCTTGATTACAAATGCAAACCCGTCCACAGAGACATAAGTAAAAAGATATAGTTATGACGTTTTGTGCTGAATGTAAACAGGATATTATTGAAAACTACCGTTTTGCAGGCTGCTGCAACTCGGCACATCTTTATGGAATACTTAGCTTTTGCAAGGCCTTCTCAAAGGAACGAGTTTGCATTTCAAGTGAATATGATTTTGTTGTAAATCATGTTCTTTGCGTTTTAACTGAGTTTGGTATTTCCAAAGATAAGTGTGAGCTGAGCAAGTCGAAACGTGATTATCAGATTAACATTTATGACGATAACACAATTGACCGTCTTCTTGTTGATTTCGGTTATTCAGGTGATGAATACAGCTTTAGATTGAACAATGATAATTTTGTCTGCGAAAGCTGTAAGGCCGCCTTTTTGGCAGGAAGCTTTCTTGCTTGCGGTACAATAACCTCGCCGGAGCTTGGCTATCATATGGAGTTTACAACGCATAAGAAGAACCTCTTTAACGATTTTTTGAGATTGACAGAGGAAGCTGGCTTTGAACCGAAAACCACGTCGAGAAGCTCATCATATGTAATGTATTTTAAGAACAGCGAGCAGATTGAAGACGTTCTTACATTTCTCGGTGCTTATGACGCTTCCTTGAAGCTTATGGATACGAAAATATACAAGGACGTAAAGAATAAGGTCAACCGCCGAATGAACTGCGACAACGCAAACCTTGATAAAGCGATAGACGCCGCAAATTCGGACAAGCTGATTATTGAGGAGATAATTCGAATAAAGGGAAAGGATTATCTTTCAGATGAGCTTGGCACCGTCGCGAAGCTTAGGCTCGAAAATCCCGAGCTTTCACTTACAGAGCTGGGTCAGCTGTTACCTGAAAAGCTCTCAAAATCCGGCGTAAATCACAGACTCAGAAAAATACGGACAATACTGTTTGAACTAAAAGGAAACCAAAATGATTAATCCCGCAGATTTCGTTCATCTTCATGTACATACTGAGTATAGCCTTCTTGACGGCGCATGCCGAATTAAGAAGCTTATTTCGCGTGTGAAAGAGCTTGGTCAAACCGCCGTCGCAATTACCGACCACGGTGTAATGTACGGTTGTGTCGATTTTTATAAGGAAGCGAAGGCAAACGGGATTAAGCCTATTATTGGCTGTGAGGTGTATGTCGCCGCAAGAACAAGGCTGGACAAGGTTTATAAAATAGACTCGTCTTCTTATCATCTTTTGCTTCTTTGTAAGAATGAAACGGGTTATAAGAATCTTATAAAAATGGTCAGCATAGCGAATACCGAGGGCTTTTACAACCGCCCGCGCGTTGACCATGAGCTGCTTGAGAAATATGGTGAGGGGTTAATTTGCCTTTCCGCTTGTCTTGCGGGTGAGGTTCCACAAGCGCTCTTAGCAGACGATTATGATAAAGCTATTGAAACTGCAAAATACTATCAGAGCCTTTTTGGCAAGGATAACTATTATATAGAAATACAAGACCACGGCATTGAGGAGCAGATTAGAATTCTTCCGAGCCTTATACGCCTTGCGCGAGAGCTTAACATTCCGTTGGTTGCTACGAACGACTGTCACTATGTAGAGCAGAAGGACAGCGTTATGCAGCACGCGTTAATCTGTCTTGGAACAAACAAAACCTTCGACGACGATGATGTGCTTGAATTTAAAACAAACAACTTTTACGTTCGCTCAACCGAGGAGATGGCGGAGGTTTTTTCCGCGGTTCCTGAGGCTGTGACAAATACGGCAAAAGTCGCTGATATGTGCGATTTCGATTTTGAGTTCGGCGTAACCAAGCTTCCGTATTACGAGAATCCGGAAGGTATTGATAACAAGGAATTCTTCAAGAAACTCTGTTATCAAGGTTTTGAGCGTTATTACGGTGAAAATCGCGACGACAGCATAAAAGCGAGGCTTGAATATGAAATCTCGGTAATTGAGAAGATGGGTTACATTAACTATTTTCTTATTGTTTGGGATTTTATTAACTATGCAAAAAACAACGGTATACCTGTAGGGCCGGGTCGAGGCTCGGGTGCTGGAAGCATATGCGCTTATTGTATGGGCATTACCGGAATTGACCCCATAAGATACAATCTTTTGTTTGAGCGCTTTTTAAATCCCGAGCGAGTCAGTATGCCCGATTTTGATATTGATTTTTGCTATGAGGGACGTCCTCGCGTTATTGAATATGTCATAAATAAATACGGAAGTACACATGTTGCGCAGATAATTACCTTCGGAACACTCGCGGCGCGTCAAGCTGTTAGAGATATGGGTCGTGTGCTGGGCATGGGATACGCACAGGTGGACGCGATTGCAAAGCTAATCCCTCAAGAACTTGGAATAACCCTCGCAAAAGCGCTGGAGGTTTCATCGGAGTTAAAAGAGCTTTATGATAACGCCGCGGAGGAAAATGTTAAGCGCCTAATTGACCTTGCGCTGGACGTGGAAGGAATGCCGCGCCACGCTTCAACGCACGCCGCGGGTGTTGTAATTACCCGAGACGAGGTTAGCGACTATGTTCCGCTATCTGTCAACGATGACCAGCCCGTAACCCAGTACACAATGGTTACGTTAGAGGAGTTGGGTCTTCTCAAAATGGACTTTTTAGGGCTTCGCACCCTAACCGTTATAGCCGACTGCGAAAAAGATATACAAAGAACAAAGCCCGATTTTAAGCTTAGCGAGATACCTTACGACGATGATAAAACCTTCAAAATGCTTTCCGAAGGAAAAACGGAGGGAGTGTTCCAGTTCGAGTCCGGCGGTATGCGGAAGGTTCTTATGGACTTAAAGCCTGTTAATGTTGAAGACCTTATTGCAGTTATTTCGCTCTACAGACCAGGACCTATGGCCTCAATACCCACATATATAGAAAATCGTCATCATCCCGAAAAGAAAAGATATAAACATCCGCTTTTAAAGCCGATACTTGATGTAACGAACGGTTGTATAGTTTATCAAGAGCAGGTTATGCAGATTTTCCGTGAGCTTGCCGGCTTCAGTTATGGGCAAGCTGACCTTGTGCGTCGCGCTATGTCTAAAAAGAAGCATAAGGTAATGGAAGAAGAAGGCGTTCGCTTTATTTACGGAAGCACTGAGAAGGGCAGGGAATGTGACGGCTGCGTTAAGCGCGGTATACCTGAGGCAGTGGCGAAGGATATATACGAAGAAATGTCCTCATTTGCTTCTTACGCTTTCAACAAATCACACGCCGCCTCCTATGCTATCGTTGCATACAGAACGGCTTATTTAAAGTGCCATTATCCTTGCGAGTTTATGTCAGCGCTTCTTACAAGCGTGCTTGACAGCACAGATAAGGTAATAGAATACATAAACGAATGCCAAAACATCGGAATAGAGGTGCTTCCGCCTGATATTAACATTAGCTCACACGGCTTTACCTCAGATAACGGAAGAATACGCTTCGGTTTATTGGCTATCAAAAATGTAGGCAGAAGCCTTATTGCCTCAATTAAGAATGAGCAGAAAAAAGACGGAGATTTCACCTCATTCTATGAGTTCTGCGAGCGCATGTATTCCTCAGAGCTTAACAAGCGAGCGTTGGAAAACCTAATTAAATGCGGTGCTTTCGATACGCTTGGTGTAACAAGGCGCGGAATGGTTGAAAGTGTTGATATTATTTTAAAGGATATCGACGAGGATAAGCGAAGCAATATAGAGGGACAGTTGACCTTCTTTGATAATGTAAGCAGCGATAAAAAAGCCCGACATTTTGAACCGAAAGAGACGGAGGAATTTGAAATGCAGGAGCTTCTTCGTTTTGAGAAGGAGCTAACGGGTCTTTACATTACCAGTCACCCGCTAAAGGCTTACGCAGAGATGTGTAAGCAGATAGCCACGAAAAAAATTCGCGACTATATAGGTGAAGAAGGCGGGGGCTCCGATAACGAGCTTGTAAAGCTTGTTGTTACCGTTTCTTCTGTTAGAACAAAGCTTACGCGAAACAACACAACAATGGCGTTCGTGAACATTGAGGATACATCGGGAAGTATGGAAATGATAGTATTTCCAAACAAATTTGCGGAGTATGCAGGAGAGCTTAAAGAGAACGAAATTGTTGTTGTGGAGGGAAGACTCTCCGTTAAAGAGGATGAGGCAATTAAACTTGTTCTCAATAAGATTACCCCGATTTCCAAGTACACAGTCAACACAAGCGAGCTTACCGATGAAGATATTGAACGTGCAATAAGCGCCTGTAAAGCAAAATCGCTTTACTTGCGTATTCCCAATAAAGAAGACCCGAAATATAAGCGGCTTTTGGCTTTGCTCAGTATCTTCAACGGTAGTATGCCTGTAATGATTTATTTTACTGATACCAAGGAAACCGTAAAGACCCCCAGCAAATATTGGGTAGAATACAGCGACGCACTGCGCAAGGAACTCTTTAAGCTTCTTGACGAGGAAAACGTGGTATTTAAATAAACAAACCATAATCATTTGGAGGATAATTAATGGGAACAATAAGAACAATTGGTATTCTGACAAGCGGAGGAGATGCGCCCGGAATGAACGCCGCTATACGCGCTGTTGTTCGTACGGCAATTAACAAAGGGCTTCGCGTTATGGGAATTCGCCGTGGTTACAACGGACTTATTGCCGGCGATATGTATGAGATGAATATCCGAAGCGTATCTGAAATAATCCATCGTGGCGGAACGATTCTTTATACGGCTCGCTGCTTAGAGTTTATGGAAGCGGAAGGAATAAATAAAGCAAAGAATGTCTGTCTTGAAAACGGAATAGACGCGATTGTAGCGATAGGCGGTGACGGTACCTTCCGAGGGGCGCTTGACCTCAGTAAGGTAGGTATTCCGTGCGTATGTATTCCGGGTACTATTGATAACGATATCGGCTGTAGTGAGTATACTATAGGCTACGACACTGCACTTAACACCGCAATGGAGATGGTGGATAAATTACGCGACACGACACAGTCTCACGACCGCTGCAGCATTGTTGAAGTTATGGGTCATAAGGCGGGCTATCTTGCCGCCAACACAGGCATAGCCTGTGGCGCAGTGTGTGTAGTGGTGCCCGAAATTCCTTTGGACATTGAGCATGATATAATAAGCAGAATGAAGCGCACTCAAAAGACTGGAAAGAAACACTTTATTATTGTGATTGCCGAGGGCTGTGGAGACAGCACGGAAATTTCCAAGGAGATTAAAGAAAAGACGGGAATAGACAGCCGCGTTACTATTCTCGGACACGTTCAGCGCGGAGGTACGCCAACCATGCGTGACCGTGTTATCGCAAGCCAGATGGGCTTTCACGCCGTTGACCTTCTCGCCGCCGGCGTAGCGGATAGGGTAGTTGTCATGAAGGGCGGAAAGGTTGTAGACGTTGATATTGTCGAAGGTCTCGCCGAAAAGAAAAAGCTCGACCCGTCGCTTCTTCAGGTATCTCAAACAATTTCTATATAAGAAAATGGGGAATTCGCAAGAATTCCCTTTCCTTTTTCACGTTTTCACCGTTATGTGAATATAGTTTTACAAGGCGGTGAAATATTATGAATAGAAGCACAAGAGATAAAAAGCTGAAAAAGGTGTTTGTTCGGGCAATATGTATATTGCTTATTGTTATGATACCTATTGTTATAGGCAGTAACCTCAAGCCTGTAATTATTACAATATGCTCAAGTCAAGCGAAGATACTGTGTACTAAGCATATGAACAAAAGTGTAGTAGATGAGCTTGAAAACCTAAATGTGGAGTATTCTGAGCTTGTGAACGTAGTAACCGATTCAAATGGTAATATTACTGCAATTGAGACAAACGCAGTTGAGGTTAATAAGATAAAAGCAAGGCTTACAGACGCCGTTAATGAAAGCATAGCCGCCATACCCACTCAAGAGGTTGGAATACCGCTGGGCACACTAACGGGTACCGAGCTCTTGTCAGGTCGTGGACCTAAAATTCGACTTAGAATGATTCCCGCGTCATACGTTGAAAGTACATTGACACACGTTTTTGATACCGCGGGAATAAATCAAACAAGGCATCAAATAACTATAGAATTTGAAGTCACGATGACTGCAATACTTGCGCCTTATTCAACAACAGCGGTTGTGAATACGAATGTCTGTATAGCCGAAACGGTCATAATCGGGCATGTGCCGGAAATGTTCGCTGATGTCGGATAAACGTATGGAAATTTGCTTAGTTTTGGGGTAAAATATTTACATTAACAATCAAGGAAGTCATATGGAATTTTCAGAAGCAAATAACAGAATAGTCGAGCTTCGTGAACAGCTTGAATATAATTCAAAGCTCTATTATGAGTTAGACGCGCCGGTAATTGAAGACTCGGAATACGACGCAATGCTAAAGGAGTTAAACGAGCTGGAGGCGAATTATCCGGAGCTTATGACCGAGGATTCTCCCACACAGCATGTTGGGGGCACCGCAGGCTCGCAGTTCAAGAAGGTTACCCACGCTTTAAAGATGGAAAGCCTGCAAAATGCTTTTTCTGCTGAGGATATATCTTCGTTTTCATCAAGGGTTCGCGAGAGTGTTCAAGGTGCCGAGTTCGTGGTCGAACAGAAGATTGACGGGCTTTCGGTGCTTCTTGAATATAAAAACGGTAAGCTGATTAGAGGCTCCACTCGCGGAGACGGAGTAACCGGCGAGGATATAACAGATAATCTACTGACTATAAAATCAATTCCTCACAATATTGACAGCTCAATAACGCTTTTGGAAGCACGCGGCGAAGTATACATGCCAAAAGAGGTTTTTCTTCGCATTGTCGAGCAACAGCAAGCGGAGGGCGAAAAACCCTTTAAAAACCCACGAAATGCCGCGGCAGGGTCGCTTCGTCAGAAGAATTCATCAGTTACAGCCGAGCGTGAGCTTGATATCTTTGTGTTTAACCTTGAGCGCTGCTCAAAAACCTTTGTTACTCACAGCGAAACGCTTGACTTTTTGAAAGCGCAGGGCTTTCATGTTTCTCCGCAGTATACCTTATGCAGAACAGACGAAGAAATCATGCGAGAAATCAACGCTATCGGCGAGCGGAGAACAGGTCTTTCCTATGATATTGACGGTGCGGTAGTTAAGCTAAACAATCTTTCGGACAGACACATTATAGGCTCAACAAACAAATTCCCTCGTTGGGCAATTGCTTTTAAATATCCACCTGAAATAAAGGAAACGACGTTACTTGATATTGAAGTCGGCGTCGGCAGAACGGGTGTTCTTACACCGACAGCTGTGTTTTCTCCCGTTCAGCTCGCGGGAACAACGGTGTCCCGAGCCGTACTCCATAATCAGGACTTTATTGACGATATGGATATACGAATTGGGGATACCGTAAGTGTAAGAAAAGCGGGGGACATAATTCCCGAAGTAATCAGCTCCAAAAATCATAAGGAGGGAAGCCAAACCTTTAGACTGCCGTCTCTTTGTCCCTCTTGTGGAGAACCTGTTGTTCGCTTAAGTGAGGAGGTTGCCCACCGTTGCGTTAATCCTGAGTGTCCTGAGCAAAAGCGAAGGAACATAATTCATTTTGCGTCAAAGGGCGCAATGAACATTGACGGGCTTGGACCCGCGACGATTGACCAGCTCATTGACAAGGGCTATGTTAGCGGAATAAGTGACCTGTTTTCACTTACAAAGGACAAGCTATTAACACTTGATAAAATTAAGGACAAGTCGGCAGAGAATATTTTATCCGCCTTAAATGCGTGTAAAGCGCAAAACCTTGACAAGCTTATAAATAGCTTCGGAATTAGAAACGTTGGCGAAAAAGCCGCCGCATTAATCTGCGAAGTTTTCAGTTCGGTTGAGGAGATATTTGACGCTAAAAAGGAGCAGCTTTCCGCTATAGACGGAATAGGGCCAATTATAGCCGACAGCGTTGTTAAGTTCTTTGAGACCGACGGAGCACGGCACTTAATTGAGAGTCTAAAATCGGCAGGCGTAAATATGAACTACAAGTCAGAAAAGATATCTAAAATTCTTCAGGGAAAAACGCTTGTAGTCACAGGAACGCTTCCAAATCTTTCAAGAAAAGATGCAAACTCGCTTATTGAGAACCATGGCGGAAAAGCGGCAAACTCGGTTTCTAAGAAGACTTCCTTCGTAGTTGCCGGTGAAAACGCCGGGAGTAAGCTTACAAAAGCGCAGGAGCTTGGAATACCTATTATTACTGAAGAAGATTTAATGTTAATGGTGAATAATAATTAGTTAAAAAGGAGCAGAATGAACTGCTCCTTTTGTGCATATACACTAATTTTGATACTTATATTGACAAATTGTGGCGTTGACAATTATATTAAATAAAGAATTAAATATATTTTAATATATAGGAGAGAAATATGAAAAGAATAATCAGCGCTGTACTTGTTATCATTATGCTTTTTTCGGCGTTGCCGATTTCTGCTTTTGCTGAAGACGGTGATAACGGCGTTATTGAACAAGAGCTTGAACAAATAGAAGAAATCAATCAAGCCGCTGATGAACCGCAGAAGCTGGATGATGAAGAAGAAATAATTGATACAAGCGCTTCATCAGTTCCTGCTGAGGAACAAGAGACTGATGACGAACTCTTTAATAATTCAGATATTTCTTCTTTGTCAGCTGAGTCGTTATCAAACATTCTAAACAGTATTTCAGACGCATCTAAATATGAAGTATGTCTGAGAACTGTACTTGATAATGTATACACTAATTATAATGAAGAAAAGGTTGCACAGTTAAAAACCTTACTTGACGATAGAGCTAAGGATATACTGACGAATTATGATGAGGCTTATGCCGAGCGTCAGACAAAAAGTTTAGGCTACTCTACGGGAGAGGTCTTGGTTTTGTTCGGCGATAAAGAGCTTACCGAAGAACAGCTCGCGGAGTTAGCTGCGCTTCGCTGCACAATTATCGAAACCTTCGGTGAATCACTCGGACTTAACTATGCGGTAATTAAGCTTCCTCTTGAATATTCTGTAATGAAAGCCTCAAGCATTCTCGACGACCTGTCTTTCATTCAATTAGCGGGTGCAAACAAAATATCTACTATTTCCGAATACGGAATGACTGAAACACCTTCGGTTATCAATGCTAATGAATATAAACGAGATGTAGCAGAAAACGCGGAGGGCTATCTGCGTTCACTTAATAGGGATAAGTATAACTTTGTACCCTTTAGTGATTTCCCTGAGGCAGAAGCTCCCAAGTCAAAGACAGATAGAGAATCGTTCTATATTAACAGTTTTGATTCAAAAGCACGTCCGAATGATTCTGGACTTACAAACCAATGGTATTTCGATAAAATAGACACTCTCGAAGCGTGGGATATATTAAGCTCCGTTTCGACATCAAAAGCACGTGTCGTTGTTATTGACTCAGGTGCACAGATAGACCACCCCGACCTTCAAGGTTCGCTTAATAAAGAATTATCATGGGATTTCACCGAAGAGTTTAATGAGCGCTTACAAGGCGATTTGGGCGGTCACGGAACACACGTATCGGGTATCATAGCCGCAACCTCAAACAACGGTATAGGTCTTACCGGCATTGGAAGCGGGCATAGTAATAATCTTATAGATTTGGTTGTTGTTTCCGCTTCACACAGCAACAGTTTTTATAATAGCGACCTCATACAAAGCATTGATTACGCTGTGTCAATAGATGCCGACGTAATTAATATGAGTCTTGGCGGACCCGGTTACGACCAGCTTTTCGAAGAAGCTGTAGACGCCGCTGTGGAAAGTGAGGTCGTTGTTGTCTGTGCGGCAGGCAACGAGGCTTCAAGCGGTTACTGCTCACCGTCGGACTATGAGTCAGCCATATCTGTTATTGCAACAGATGATTATACCACAACAAGTGAAGATTCGAGAGCCGTATTCACAAATTACGGTAATGCAAAAGACATAAGCGCTCCCGGCGTTGGAATATACAGCACTGTTGTTAATTCCGGCTATGAAAGCTGGGACGGTACATCCATGGCGACGCCGATTGTTTCCGCAGTAGTCGGAATGATGAGAGCGGTTAATCCTTTGCTGAGCGTCGATGAAATAAAATCTTTGCTTTACGATAGCGCTACCGATTTATATACACCCGGATACGATATTTATACTGGCTGGGGTAATGTTAACGCTGAGGCTGCTGTATTAGCGGCCGTTCAGGTTAGCGGTAATCTCTCTGTTAAATCTATCAGTGTTTCACAAAAGCCGTATCTAAAAGATTTTATTATCGGAATGCCTTTCGACAACGGAAGCTATCTTGATTTCGCAGGCATGGAGCTTGAGGTAACCTATTCTGACAATACAAAGCGGAAGATAAGGTCACAGACAATCGTTTCGCTAATTGACTCGGGAAGCATAGAAATCAGTAAAAGCGGAACAAAGATATCAAGCGGTTCAAATACCATTACAGTTAAGTATATGGGAAAAACCGCTACCTTTGCCATTAACGGTGTTGCGCCCACAACGCTTTCGCTTAATAAAGAAGTTTCTGCTTCTATAACTTCTGTAGGCGGCTGTAAGTATTATAAGTTTACGCCGACCGAGACGGCTACATATTACATTTATTCGTCTTATGCTGATTCTAATGTTGTAGATACCTATTCAAGTCTTTATTCATCTGATGATTCAAATCTAAACGGTTTTACATATTTGGAAAACAACGACGACGACGGAGTGCAGACAAACTTCCTTCATAGAATAGAGGCTACCGCGGGTAAAACATACTTTATTAAGGCTGTTATGTATGACGTTTTACAAAAGGGCAGCTTTAAAGTCGGCGTTGTCAAGGCGGACGAGCCTGTTTCTATGAGCGTAACGTCTTTACCCAACAACACGAGCTATAGTATTTGGGGCGGAAGACCTAATTACAGTTATACAGGGCTTTCCATTCAGTTCCGATATGCTGACGGTAGAGTAATAACAGTCAGCGGAAATGATATTGTCGAAAATGGTCTTAATCACAGAAAAATATACGTTTCATGGCCAGACAGCCTTAATTTAGGTGACAACAGCGTTTCCGTTGCTTACGGCTCGCTTAGTGCAAGCTTTAACATAACCGGTGTTGATACTGTTTCAAGTATAGAAATTGTAAGCCCACCGTCAAAAACGACCTATCATCTTGATACGCAATATTTCTCCTATAGCGGCATAAGAATAAGGATTAATTACAGCGACGGCAGAAGCATAGTTGTCGGTGAAGATGCTGTAAGAGAAGGTCTTGACGGTGAGTACTTCTATCTGATTATGGAAGGCTTCGTTGAAGGCGCAAATACTGTTACAATCGAATACTGCGGAAAACAGGCAACCTTTACTATTTACGGTAAAGTAAATAACGTTTCCAGCTTAGAACTGTTGTCTTATCCTGAAAAAACCGATTACTATGAAGGAAACTATTTAGATGTATACGGTTTGAGTATTAAGATAAATTACAACGACGGAACCCCGTCTAAAATAGTATCCGACTACGCAATAAATGGCGAAATTGACGGAGAGTATTGCTATTTTTACTATACGATGGTTCTCGGTGTAGTAAGTGTTAGGATTGAATACTGCGGAAAATCTGTTGAATTTGATGTCAACTGTATTGAAAACCCTGTTAGTTATATTAAGGTGACGTCGTTACCGAGTAAAAGCAGTTATTATGAGGGAATTGAAAACATTGAAGCCAATGGCATGAAGCTGAAGATAGGCTATAATAACGGCACTTCGGAAACGGTAGAAATGCAAAGCAATTATGTTGAGCACAAATATGGTACGATTTTTGTTTATACTCCATACGCTATTCGACTCGGAAAGAACACCATAAACGTCGAATATGCTGGCTTAACTACAGAGTTTACCGTTACCGGAACGACAAACCCTGTCGAGAGTATTGAGGTTGTAAAAGAGCCTAATGTAACTGAATATTATGTCGGTGAATTTTTGAGCAGTACAGATTATCGCGGAATGCAGGTTAAAATTAATTACATCGACGGAAAGAATGAATTATTTGATGTTGCCAGCTCCTATGAATTATTCAAGGGTGAGCGTTTTCAAATAGACTACGATTACGGCTCTTTGGGTAAATATACTTTAGGCGATAGTTCAAATTGTTTTACTGTAAGCTATTGCGGACGTACTGATACTTTTAATTTGACCGGTGTTGAGTCACCTGTTGAAGGAATTTCGATAATCCAGCAGCCATTTACAACGGAGTCTTATGAAGGCGTGAGTGAAATCATGCTTAACGGAATGGTTGTTGCTGTTGATTATTCCGACGCTTCAGGTCTTGAAGACACTACAGTTCAATTTTCAGGTAACTATCAAATACTAAATAGAATACGCTTTGAAGTAAATGTGAATTTACCGATAAGCGAAGAAAACAAGACTGTAACGGTCAGCTATCTTGGCGCAAGCGACAGCTTTGATTTGAACGTTCTTGAAAGCCCAATTGAAAGCATTGAAATGCTGAGTAAACCTACAAAAACTGTTTATTGTATAGGTGAGGACTTTGATTTTACAGGCTTAAAGCTACAGATAAACTTCAATGACGGCAGCTCGGAAATATTTGAAGATAACGACTTTTGGGGGTATTCAATTAATGGGTATACGTTCGGATATAACACGACAAGCAGAAATCTGTTAGCAGGAAGCACAGACACAATAGTTTTAAAGTTACTTGATAAAACCGTAAGCTTTGATATTAAATACAAAGCGTCAAAGGTAAAAAGTATCGAGATACTTTCACAGCCGGAACAAACTGAGTTTTATATTGGTACTGAAACCCCTTGCTTAAAAGGGATGTCAGTCAGAATTAATTTTGCAGACGGAACAAGAAAGACTGTAACCTTTGGCGATGAGCGTAGTATTGTGGTTAACGGTGAAATACTTTCGTATTATTTAACCAATGAAAATATAGCTCTGGGCAGAAATATAATTAGCGTCTTTTATCAACGTCAAACTGCAGAAATAAGCATATATGGAATCGAAAACCCCGTAAACGGATTAGCAATTACTAAATTGCCAAACAAAACGAAATATGTTGTTAATCCAAACCAGTACCAATTCATTGATTTAACCGGAATGGAAGCAACTGTTTATTACACCGATGAATCCGGTTTGGCTCCAGCCGTAGTTAGTTTTAACAACATGAATGGGGATTTGAAATCGTTTAATGGTGCGTTCTTCAGCTTCGGCGGTGCTTATTACGAAGGAATTAATAGTATTGGAAATAATCCGCTTACTGTCAGTTATTATGGTGAAACGGCAGAGTTTAATTTAATCGGTGTCGAAGACAGAATTGTAAGCATTGATGTAATTAAGCTTCCTAAAAAAATTGCGTATTATGAAGGTCAAGGCAACTTTAGCCCCGTCGGAATGGTTATTGAACTGACATATTCGGACGATAGAACCGAGGAGTATACGTTCACCTCTGATTCTATGCTGATTGACGGTTATAATGTAAGCTATTCGTCTCCGTCTGCCTTTAACCTCGGTGCAAACAGTATAACAGTAAATTTTAGAGGTTTAAGTGATAGCTTTACTGTTTTAGGCGTACCGTCATCGTCCACTAAGCTAACCGCTTCGTACAACACGGCAATTGAGCTTAAATCCTTAGAGTTCGGTGACCAAATAACAATGAGCGTGTTCGGTACTGACAAGGAAACACCTCTTTCTAATTCGCTTCTTAGCTTCACATCAAACAATTCAGCTTTAGCTACTGTTGACGAGAACGGCTTAATCACAGCGCAGAACAAAACAGGCACAGTGCGAATCACAGCGAAGCTTGTGGGCGACCCGTTAAACAGA